>DAIRVJ010000034.1:11873-19460 GCA_036802895.1 Candidatus Nanopelagicales bacterium | reverse complement strand
CCTCGCGGAACCCCTCGCCGGTGTCCTGCGGGCCGATCCAGAAGTCCGGCATCGGGGGGACGCCGTAGCCGATGACCGGCCCGAAGTCCATGACGCGGACGCCGCCGAGGGGCGCCAGCACCTGGTCGTAGAACGCGGCGCTGGCCACCGGGTCGGCGCACTGGACGGAGACATGATCGATCATGCGCCCATCCTGCTCCCCGGGGCGGCGCCACCGTCACGGACCTTCGCCTCGTGCCGTGGCGCCGCAGCGCCCGGCAGGGTGGGACCGGACACGCAGGGAGACGCTATGCGGACGGCCATCGGCCGACCTGCCGCGGCGATCTTGAGCGACCGGGCACGACACGCCGGCGAGTCTGCCTGCAGGCTCAAGATCGACGGCGGTGGCGCGCGGGACGTCGTCGCGTCGTTCGACGGCCCGGTCGGTGCCTACGTCCAAGTGCCGTTCTGCGAGTGGATCTGCCCGTTCTGCCCGTACAACAAGGTCCGGGCCGACGACGCCCTGGCTGCCCGCTACTTCGCGGCCCTGCGCCAGGAGGTCGAGTGGTACGCCGCCGAGCAGCAGGCCCAGCACGGCGTCCCGTTCACCTCGCTCTACGTGGGCGGCGGGACGCCGACGCTGTACCCCGACCACCTCGCCGACGTGGTGGCGCGGGTCCCGGTGTCGGGCGAGCGGGCGATCGAGGTGCTGCCGACGCACGGGACCCCCGAGCGGCTGGACCGGCTGGCCGCCCTGGGGTTCACCGCCGTCAGCGTGGGCGCGCAGTCGTTCCACGACGGCGTCCTCCAGCGGCTGCGCCGGCCGCACGACGCCGCCACCAGCCGGCGGGCTGTCGAGAACGCGATCGGCCGGTTCGGCTGCGTCGACGTCGACCTGATCGTCGACGTCGCGTGGGAGGCGGCGGGCGCCTTCCCCGGAGCGTTCCTGGACGACGTCCGGACCTGCTTCTCCCTCGGCGTCGACCAGGTGTCGACGTACCCGCTGATGCGCTTCGGCTACACCCCGTTCGGCGCCGCCCGCCACGACCGGCGTCGCGAGCATGAGGTGCTGTCCGCCGTGACGGCGCTCGCGCGGCGCTCGGGCTACGAGCGTCGGTCGGTCTGGACGTTCAACCGGCGCGGCTCCCCGGCGTACACGTCGATCACCCGGCGGCGCTTCCTGGGCATGGGCGCGGGCAGCTCGTCGTTCGCCGGGCGCGACTTCCTCGTCAACCACTTCGGCGTGCGCAGCTACTGCGACGACGTCGAGCACGGCCGGCTGCCGGTGGCGCGGACGCTGCGCCTCGGCCGATGGGGCGGCGGCGCCTACGACGCGTTCTGGCAGGCCTACGCCGGCGGGATCGACCGGCAGGCCCTGTCGGCCTCGTACGGGCGGGCCGTCGGGGCCGTGGCGCGCGGCACGCTGGCCCCGTGCGTGCCGCTCGGGCTGCTGCGGTCGTGCCCGCGCGGCTACCGGCTCACCCCGCGCGGGTTCGACGCCTACCACGACCTGGAGCGGTGGGTGACCTACCAGCTGATCGAACCGCTGTGGGCCGAGATGCTCACCGAGCACGCCGCGGAGGCGGGCGAGGCGGGCGGCTGCGCGCGGTGGGCGACCCCGGAGCACGCGCAGGGCGGACACCTGTGGTCCGTGGCCAGCCGCGTCCTCGAGCGAGGGCGGCGACGACCGGGCCGGCCACGATGAACCCCCGGACGTCGGTGCGGCCCAACCGGCTGGCGGATCGCTGGTGGACGCTGGCCGCACCCGGGTACGACCGCGCTGTCGGGCTGGTGGGCTGGCACCGCTGGCAGGACCTGCTCGTCGCCGACCTTGCGTGCGGGCCGGTGCTCGACGTCGGCTGCGGCCCGGCCCACCTCGCCCACGGCTTGCTGGCGCGCGGCGTCGACTACGTGGGGGTGGACCGCAACGCCGCCATGCTGGCCCGGGCGCGACGCCTCCTGGCCGAGTGCGGGCCCGGGCGGGGCACCGTCGTCCGGGCCGACATCGGGTCGCTGCCCTTCCCGGACGGCGCCTTTGCGGTCGTCGTGTCGACCGGCGTCCTCGGCCTTCTCGACGTCCCGCACCGCCGCCGGGTGCTGCACGAGATGGCCCGGGTGGCCCGCACCGAGGTGCGGCTGCTCGAGCCGATCCGGCGCCCTGGGGGCGCTTTCCGGGCCCGTCGGTCGCGGGTGGTCGCGTTCCTCCGCGACCGCCCGATCGACCTGGACGACCTGGCCGACGCCGGCCTGCGACCCGAGCTGCTGGGCCCGGCGCGACTGCTCGAGGTCTACTCGATGGCGCGAGCCGGCAAGCACTGAATCCG
The DNA here is from genome assembly GCA_036802895.1 of Candidatus Nanopelagicales bacterium. Lineage (GTDB taxonomy): Bacteria > Actinomycetota > Actinomycetes > Prado026 > Prado026 > DAIRVJ01. The sequence continues at coordinate 17,157 of DAIRVJ010000034.1, read as the reverse complement.
CAGGCGGGGGCGAAGGGCACTGTCCAGCGTGGGGAGGCGCCGCGAGGCTTGAGGTAGGCCTTCCGGGGCTGTCCTGGGAGGTGGGTGGAGGTGGCCGTCATGTCGACCTCGCTGTCAACCGGACCGGTGGCTCCCTCGGCGTCCTGGGTCTGCCCCCGCTGCGGCGGGCACCTGACCGCCGAGCCCGACGAGACCGGCATGGTGGCCTGCACCTGTGGACACCGCGCCTACGCGGGCTACATCGCCGAGGCGGACTACCTGCACCGCCGGCTCGAGTGGCTCGGCACCCGGATCTCGGCCGGTGACCCCGCACCGGACGCGGAGACCGCTCGCCGATTCGGCGTCTGGCCGGCGTCCGCCGCGGCCCCCCAGGCGGCCCCGCTTCCACCGCCCACGGCCCGGCACCTGCCCGGCGTGCAGACCCTGCTCCTCGGGTTGGGAGCCGGCCTGCTGATCGTCGCGGGGATCGTCTTCACCGCGGTCGTCTGGGACCGGCTGGGCGCGGTCGGCCAGGTCGGCATCATGGCGGCGGCCACCCTGGGGTTCGGGGTGCTCGCCGTCCGGCTGGTCCGGCGGCTGCCGGGCACGGCCGAGGCCCTGGGGGTGGTCGCGTTCGGCCTGACCGCCGTCGACGTCGTCGCGGCGCCGGCGCTGGGCCTGGTGCCGGACACCTGGCTGGACGTCGACCGGGCGTACCCCGCGGCGGTCGCCGTCGGGTGCGCCGCGCTCGCCGTCGTCCTCGGCCACGTGTTCGCCGTCCGGGCCTGGGTGTGGCTGGGCTGGCTGACCGCCGCGGCCGCCGCGACGCTGACCACCTGGTACCTGGCGCTCGGGCCGGCCGACAGCGACCAGCCGTGGGCCGCGCTGTCGGTGGCCGTGGTCGCCCTCGCCGCCGTCGGGCTGCTCTCCTGGCCGCACCTGCAGCAGCGGCGCGCGGTCGACCTGCGCCCGATGACGGTCGCCGGGGCGGTGGCACTGCTGATGACGGTGCCCGCCTGGGTGGCCTGGGTTTCCGACCTCGACCGACCGGCCCTGCTGGGCACGCTCATCACGACGGTGCTCACCGCGGCCGCCTCGGCCGTGGTCTGGCTGCGTGGCCGCCTGCCGCTCGCCGGGGTCGGCGCCGCGCTGCTCACCGGGATCGCGGGCACGCTCGCCCTGGTGCTGCTGCCCACCTGGGACCAGTCGGCTTGGCTGGGCGCGGTGGCGGCGGCCGCCGGCGTCGTGCTGCTCGTGCTGCTGGCCCGGTTCGGGCACCTGCGGGTCGGCCTGCTCGCCTCCGCCGCCCTGTGGGCGACCTGGGCGGTCTTCCAGTTGGCCATCAGCCAGCCCGACACGACGAGCAACCGGGTCTTCGCCCAGCTGGCCGTGCTGCTCGGGCTCGGCGCGCTCACCTGGTTCGTCGTCTCCGGTCTAGGCCGCGAGCCGGTCATGGCCTGGCCGGCCGCCGTCGTCGGTGAGATCGCGCTGGTCGCCGTCAGCCCGAGCATGCCCGACCTGCCCGACCTGCCCGAGACGTGGGCGCTGCCGTTCGCCGCACTGCTGCTCGCCGCGGGCTACCTGTGGCACCGGTCGAGCCCGGTCGGCTCGCTGACCTGGCTCGGACCAGGCGTGACCATGGCGTTGCTGCCCTCGGCGTTCGCCTGCTGGGGCGCGCCATGGGTCGCCGACGCGACCGAGCAGACCTCCGGCGAGGGACTGATCCGGCTGGTCGCGCTCCTCGTCGTCGGCGTCGCGGTCGTCGGAGTCGGCGCACGGCGTCGGTCGTCCGGCCTGCTGCTGCCCGGGACTGCCGCGCTCGCGGTCACGGCCGCCGCCCAGACGTGGGGCGGGCTGTCGGCGCTGCCGCGGTGGCTCGCGCTCGGGCTCGCCGGTGCGACGCTCATCGTCCTCGGGGCACGCCTCGAGTGGCTGCGCCAGCGCGGCCACCAGGCCCGGACGTTCGTGGGGACGCTGCGCTGAACTCGCCGCCTAGTATCGGGCCGTGCGCTTGACGTGGACGATCCTGCTCGGTGCGGCCTTGGGCTGCGCGGCGTCGGCTGCCGACGCGCAGGCCGGAGGGCTTGGGCAGACCGACGCGTGGCGGGCGGTCGGGATGCTGCTCAACGCCGGAAGCGTCTGGGCCGGCCTGGCCCTGCTGGCCGGCTGGCTGCTGCGGACGCCCGCTCGCGGGGCCATCGGCGGCGTCCTCGCGCTGGTGACCGCCAGCGTGGCCTACTACGCGTTCGGCGTGCTGGCCGGTGACCGCGGCGCCATCTCCGTCGACTCCCTCGCCCGCGACGCCGGCCGCTGGCTCGTCGTCGCGCTCGTCCTGGGCCCCGTGCTCGGCGCGATCGGGGCGCTGATCCGCCGTCCGAGCGTGACGGGGCTGCTAGCCGCGCTGGTCCTGCCGGTGGGCGTGGCGGCCGAGATGGTGGTCGTGCGCGGCCTGGACGGCCGGACGTTCAACGTGGACCCCTGGTTGGCCTGGACGCAGACGGGGATGCTGCTGGCGGCCCTCGTCCCCGTGGCCCTGACCATGACCCGGTCCCGCCCTGCCGCTCTGTCGCCGGCGTAGGCCCACCCGCATGGCCCGGCTGGTCTACTCGGCGATCGCGTCGCTCGACGGCTTCGTGGCTGACGCGGACGGCGGCTTCGACTGGGCTGCGCCGAGCGAGCCGGTGCACGCCTTCGTCAACGACCTCGAGCGCCCGGTCGGCACCTACCTCTACGGCCGGCGGATGTACGAGGTCATGCGCTACTGGGACACCGCACCGGTCGGCGCGGACGCCCGGGCCGTGTCCAGGGACTTCGCGCGGATCTGGCAGGCGGCCGACAAGGTCGTGTACTCGACGACGCTGGAGGCTCCCTCGACGCCGCGCACCCGGATCGAGCGCACCTTCGACGCCGACGCCGTCCGGCGGATGAAGGTCGGCGCCCCGCGCGACCTCAGCATCGGTGGGCCGACCCTGGCCGCCCACGCCTTGCGAGCCGGGTTGGTCGACGAGTGCCACCTGTTCGTCACGCCGGTCGTGGTGGGCGGCGGCCTCCCGTGGCTGCCCCGGGGCCTCCGCCTGGCGCTGGAGCTGGTGGACGAGCGAAGGTTCGACGACGGCGTCGTCCACCTGCACTACCGCACCAGAAGCTGAGCAGCACCAACTGGTTGTGCACAGGTCGCGGCGCTCCCCGCGAACGGTCGGCGGCGACTGCCAGACTCGGCGACATGGACGACACCGCATCGCGCGACGAGTTCGCCCGCCGGCTGGCGGGCGCTGGGCTGCAGGCCCGCACCGAGCAGATGCTGAGCCAGGCCCGGCCCAGCGTCCGGCTCGTGCCCGACCCGACGGCCGGTGGCACCGTCGGGGGGTCGCGAATCGGCGGTGACCCCGACCTGCCGGCCTCCGCCGAGTGGCCGCGGCACGACGGCGCGCCGCTGGGCTTCGTCGCCCAGGTCGACCTCGCCGCCGTCCAGGCGTGCTGCCCGACCGACGAGCTCCCCGCCGACGGGCTGCTGTCCTTCTTCTACGACTGCGTCGAGCAGCCGTGGGGGTTCGACCCCGCCGACCGTGGCTCATGGGCGGTCATCCACACCCCGGCCAGTACGCCGCTGCAGGCCCACAACCCGCCCCCGGACCTGCCGGCCGGTGCTCGGTTCCGCAGCGTCGGCCTCGCGCCGCGGTCGGAGCTGACGGTGCTGCCCTTCGAGTCCTACCAGTTCGACCAGTTCGGGCTGGACCAGGACGAAGCGATCGCCTACGTCGACACCCTGCCCGACCAGGACCGGACGATCCACCGGCTGCTCGGGCACCCCGACCACGTCCAGGGCGACATGACGGTCGAGTGCCAGCTGGCCAGCAACGGGATCTACTGCGGAGACGGCGACTTCGAGGACGACCCGAAGGCCGTCCGGCTGATGCAGGCGGCGGGCGACTGGCGGTTGCTGCTCCAGCTCGACAGCGAGGACGCCGCGGACATGATGTGGGGCGACTGCGGCCGGCTGTACTTCTGGATCCGCGACGACGACCTCGCCGCCCGACGGTGGGACCAGGTCTGGCTGGTCCTTCAGTGCGGCTGAGGCCCGGCCGACGGTGCCGGTCGGTCAGCCCTTGACCACCATGACCTGGCGCAGCCGGGCGACGACCTCGACCAGGTCGGACTGGTTGGCCATGACCTCGTCGATGTCCTTGTAGGCCGCCGGCAGCTCGTCCAGCACCCCGGCGTCCTTGCGTGACTCGATCCCCTCCGTCTGGGCGACGAGGTCGGCGACCGTGTAGCGCCGCTTCGCCTCGTTCCGGCTCATCCGACGGCCCGCGCCGTGCGCGGCGGACTCGAAGGACTCCGGGTTGCCCTTCCCCCGGACGATGTAGCTCGACGTGCCCATCGAGCCCGGGATGATCCCCAGGTCGCCCGCCCCGGCCCGGATGGCGCCCTTGCGGGTCACCAGCACGTCCGCGCCGTAGTGGTGCTCCTCCGCCACGTAGTTGTGGTGACAGGAGATCGGGACGGCGAACTCCACCTGCGGCAGGTGCCGCCGCAGGACGTCCATGTAGAGCCGCAGCATCGTCTCCCGGTTCAGCCGGGCGTACTCCTGCGCCCACATCAGGTCGTGCCGGTAGTCCGCCATCTCGTCGGTGCCGGCCAGGAAGACGGCCAGGTCCCGGTCGGGCAGGTCCGCGTTGTGCGGGAGCCGCTTGGCGACCGCGATGTGCACCTCGGCCAGCTCCTTGCCGATGTTCCGCGACCCCGAGTGCAACATGATCCACACCCGGTCGTCCGCGTCCAGGCACAGCTCGATGAAGTGGTTGCCGCCGCCCAGCGAGCCCATCTGCCGACGGGCCTTGCCGAACCGGTCCTGCACCTTCGGGCTGAGCCGGGCAAACCGGTCCCACAGCGGCAGCTGGTCGACCGGTGCCGCCACGTCGCGGTGCTGGTCGAAGCCGACCGGGATCGCGGCCTCCACGGCCGACCGGATCGCCTTCAGGTCGTCCGGCAGGTCGGCCGCCGTCAGGTTCGTCGACACCGCGGTCATCCCGCAGCCGATGTCGACGCCGACGGCGGACGGCGCGATCGCGTCCCGCATGGCGACGACCGACCCCACCGTGGCGCCCTTACCGAGGTGAACGTCCGGCATGACCGCGACGTGCTGGAACGTCCACGGCAGGGCCGCGACCCGCTTGAGCTGGTCGAGCGCCGACGACTCGACCTCCTCCGGCCGGGCCCACATCTTGATCGGGACGTGCGCCCCCGCGAGCGTCGCGAGCGCCATGGCGTGCCTCCTCCCCCAGTGTGCGCCGGGTCAGCGCCG
>DAIRVJ010000034.1:4262-11773 GCA_036802895.1 Candidatus Nanopelagicales bacterium | reverse complement strand
GCGTCGCGAGCGCCATGGCGTGCCTCCTCCCCCAGTGTGCGCCGGGTCAGCGCCGTCGGCCATGGTCCCGGGCCGGCGTCCATGATCCAGGGAACGCATCCCGTGCTGCACCCCGATTTCGCTTCCCTGGATCACGGGCGGGAAGGCGGGAGTGCTCGCCGGTCAGCGGGCGTCGGCGAGCTCGACTCCGACGGCTGCCGCCTTGCGCGCACGGGCCCCCGGGCCCCTCGGGTAGACGTCGATGACCTCCTCCTCGGCGCGCACCGCGTCCCACCGAGCGACCAGCGAGCCGTCCTTGCGGCGCAGCTCGTAGCGGTCGACCGGGCGCCACTTGACCAGGCGGTAGGGCGAGCCGGTGGCCGGGTACACGATCGTCTCGGTGAACCGGTGGGCCTGGCGCTGCTCCTCGCTGGACTCACTGGTCCGCTTGGTCTCCCCGGCCAGCTTGGCGGTCACCTTCGCCGAGGCGCTGAAGCCGAACTTCTTGTACCCGACCTGAGCCTCGGTGGACACCGACCAGCTGAACGTCGACGCGACGCTCTGCGCGTCGAACGTGGTCAGGCCGGTCTCGGTGGCCTCCGTCGTCTCCCGCTTGACGATGCCGTCCAGCTGCCGGTCGAACACCTTCCGCCAGAGCGTGGACAGGCCGAGGGTGTAGTACGGGCTCACCGCCACCTGCCGGTACGCCGGGTAGGCGGCGTCGCTGATCCGGAAGAACGGCACCACCTCGACCTCGCGCAGCACCGGCTCGGTGTCGCGCGGGAGGTCGGCGTGCAGGTCCTCCAGCTGCGGGAACCGAGGACCGGACACCGTCTGCGGCTTCGGCACCCGACCCATCAGGGCGGCCACCGGGGTCAGCCGGAACAGGAACCGGCGCTGGACCTCGGGCGCCTGCTGGGTGTCGATCGCCGGCATGCCCACCAGCGGCGTCCCGTTGGCGATCGAACCGTCCTTGGCGGCCAGGTACTTGCCGGTCATCTGGTTCGCCAGCCGGTAGAGGGCCTCGCCGGTCGTCGGGTCCGTCGCTGGCTCGAGCACGAACTGGGCCGCCCGCTCGAACAGCTCGTCGTCCGCCGGGTTCTTGGGGTCACCCTCACCGGGGGTGCCCTGGGTGACCGCAGCGGGGACGACGTCCTTCGGGATCTGCAGCGCCAGCCCGGAGCGGTGGTTGACGAGGTAGAACGTGCCCTCGGTGTCCGGCACCGGGATGAGCACGAACTCGAAGTGGTCGGTGAAGTCGACGCCTCTGGAGTGGTACCCCCAGAGGGTGATCACCTCGTTCGTGGCCAGGGACGCGCGCGGGACATGGATGTAGGCGTCCTTGCCGGGCGCCCCGAGCGCGCTCTGGATCGTGTAGCAGCCGTACCCCTCGATCAGGTCGTTCGACATCGAAGGCCTCCTTCACCAGCCCACCCCAGCCTGGCGAGGCCAGCCCAGCGCGGCCAGAGTCCATGGCCCCCGCGCGGACTCAGATCAGCTCGGCGAGCAGGCTCGCCGCGACGGCGGCCCCGTCGGTCTCGACCGGGCGGTAGGCCACGTCGCGGTCGATCTCCTTGACGATCGCGTCCGCCAGCGCGTCCGGGTCGACGGCCTCCTCGTAGTCGAGGCATCGGCCGGCGCTGTACCGGTCGAGGCGGTACCGGACATGGAGGTTCTGCTCGAAGTGGTGCCGCAGCGGCACGTAGACGAACGGCCGCTGGCTGGCCGTGAGCTCCATGGTCGTGGTGAGCCCACCCTGGACGACGGCGACGTCGGCGGCGGCCAGGTGCTGGTAGAGGTGCGGCACGTGTCCGCGGACCGACACCCCGCGGCGCCGCGGGAGGGATCTCGGGTCGATCCGCGGACCGGCCACCACCACGAAGCGCAGGTCGGGGAGCTGCCTGCGCACCAGGGGTGCCGTGTCGAGGACCCGTCGCAGCAGCGGCGCACCGACCCCGGATCCGCCCACCGTCACCAGGCAGAGCCGCTCGTCGTCGCGGTAGCCCAGGCGCGCCCGAAGGGCGTCGCGGTCGGCCAGGTCGGCGGTGTCGAACCCGGTGACGTAGCCGGCGAAGTCGAAGTTGTCCCGGACCCAGTCGCTGATCATCGGCAGACCCGGACCGAACCGCTCCGGCACGACGTCCTCCGGGTTGCCCACGAACACCGACCGGTCGCGTACCCGCGCGAAGCGAGCCCGCTGCTCGATCATCTCCGCGTTGTAGTCGGCGGTCAGCCTCGCCTCCCGGTCCCCGCCGTCAGGCATCGGCAGCCAGCCCACGAAATCCGTCATCCAGGCGAAGGCGAAGCGCTTCAGCTCCGGGTTCTCGTGCAGGAAGTAGTCGACGTCCCACGCCTCGTCCGCGACGACGAGGTCGACGTGCTCCTGCTCGACGACCTCCTGGAAGACCATGAAGTTGTTGACGAGGATCTCGTCCATCCGTCGGATCGCCTGGAACGCGTGCAGGTCGTGCTCCCCCGCCTCGCTCTCGACGTGCGCCGACTCGTTCGCCAACCAGGCCGAGGCCGGGTGGATGCGTTCCCCAGCCGCTTCGAGGACGGTCGTCACCGGGTGCTCGGCGAGCCAGTCGACCTCCAGGTCCGGGTGCAGCACCCGGAGCTCCTGCACGACGGCGAGGTCACGCTTGACGTGCCCGAGCCCGATCGGCGAGGAGAGGTACAGCGCCCGTCGGCGACGACGGGGAGCGGCGACCCAGCTGCGACGCGCGACCCGCGGCCGGAGCTGCTCGACGAAGTCGCGGATCATCAGGTTCGTCCGCACCGGGTGCCGTGACATCGGGCCGTGTCCGACCCCCTCGAGCAGGACCAGCGACCCACCGGTGAGCTCGGCCAGGCGCCTCCCGACTCTCGGCGAGCAGATCGCGTCGTCAGTGCCGTGGACAACGGTCACCGGACACCGGACCCGGGCACAGAGCGGCTCGAACGGGACGGACACCGCACCGTCGATACCCATCTCGCCCGCCACGGTGTCGACCAGGGTCGTCGGCGCGATCTCCCTACCCCAGCCGACGCAGTCCTCGGTCTGCTTGGTCGAGTGCGGTTCGGTGAACATCTGCTGGAAGAAGAAGTCCACGAAGTCCTCGTAGTCGCCCTCGAGCCAGTTGAACTTGTTGTACTTCGCCCACCCGTCGTTCTCCGAGGTGCGCTGGTCCCACGGGTACGGGTCCAGCGGCGCCCGAGGGTCGACGAACGGGCACGAGGGCGACAGGGCAAAGATCCCCCGGACTCGCTCCGGGTGCCCCGCAGCGACGTGCACCGCCCAGGTGGCGCCGCGCGACAAGGCCACGAGCACCGCCTGATCGGTCGCCGTGGCATCCATCACCGCGACCGCATCGGCGGCGAACGCTGCGTCGGGGTAGGCCGCCGCCCCCACGGGTCGGTCCGACCGGCCGCTCCCCCGCCCGTCGAAGGTGACCACGCGGTAGTGCCGAGCCAGGTAACCGACCTGGGCCTTCCAGAACCGGGAGTGCACGATGCTCCAGGCCGGCATCAGCAGCACGGTGGGGTCGCCCTCGCCGAACACCTCGTACGCGAGCCGCACACCCTCGCGCTCCGCGAACCCGGTGAGATCGGGCTCCCTGGCCCGGCTGGGTTGCCGTCCGCTCACGGCCTGATCTCCAGCACCTGGTTGAAGGGGGTCTCGGCGACCCGGGCGAAGCGGGTGAAGCCGCCCGCGGTGACGACGTCGCGGATCCGGGCGGGGCCGGCCTGCGTGCCGAGGGCCAATCCGACCTCCTGGGAGAGAGAGGCGGGAGTGCACAGCAGCGTGGAGAAGCCATAGTAGGCCCGGCCGACCGGGTTGAGGTTGTCCTGCACGTGGTCGCCCGCCATCGGCTCCACCACCAGCCAGGTGCCGTCGTCGGCGATGCTGTTGCGCACCCGCCGCGCCGCCCCAACCGGGTCGCCCATGTCGTGCAGCGCGTCGAACGTCGTCACCAGGTCGTAGCCGTCACCACTGAACGACTGGGCGGGAGCCACCTCGAAGCGCACCCGATCGGAGACCCCGGCGACCTCGGCTCGGAGGCGGGCCTCCGCGATCGAGTCAGGGTGGTAGTCGGAGCCCAGGAACGTCGACTGCGGGAACGCCTCCGCCATGATGATCGTCGACGCGCCGTGGCCGCACCCGATGTCGGCCACCCGCGCACCCCGATCCAGTTTGGCAACCACCCCGTCGAGGGCCGGCAGCCACGAGCCGACCAGGTGCGCGTTGTAGCTGGGCCGGAAGAAGCGCTCGCAGCCCTCGTGCACGTCGTGGTTGTGCTCGTGCCAGCCGTAGCCCGCGCCGCTGCGAGCCAGGTCGACGATCCTCCAGGAGTCCTGGACGGTGCCCAGGGCGATCTGGAAGAAGCCGGGCAGGAACGCGGGACTGGACTCGTCGGTGAAGGCGACAACCTGCTCCGGCGGCAGGGTGTACTGCCCGGTGCTCGGGTCGTACTCGACGATCGCGCCGGCCGCCTGGGCGTTGAGCCACTCGCGGGCGTACGGCTCGGCAGTACCGGTCTGGTCGGCGAGGCGGCTCGGGGTGGTGGGCCCGGAGACCGCCATCGCCCGGTAGTAGCCCAGCTTGTCGCCCATCACGACGAGCCCCGCGTTCAGGGTGGCCCCGATCTCGTCGACGGACCTGAAGACGAACGCCATCAGCTTGTCGGCGTCCACCTCGGTGGACTGGCTCAACTCCGTCATCGTCGTTGTCCTCTCTGGTCGTTCCTGGATGAGGCTGCCGAAGCTAGGTCGGCTGTCGGCGCGGTCGCATCAGGTGCCCCACCTAGTCATTGCGGGGCGACGGCGTCGGCGTGAGCCGCGCCTAGACTCCGAGACGTGCTCGTCGGGCGGGAGTCTGAACGGCGGACCATCGGCACGCTCCTGGCCGGCGCGCGGGTGGGCGACAGCCGCGTGCTCGTGCTCAGTGGTGAGCCCGGCATCGGCAAGACCGCGCTCCTCGCCGAGGCGCAGACCATGGTCGCGGACATGCGGGTGTTGCAGGCCCAGGGCGTCGAGTCGGAGCAGTTCGTGCCCTTCGCCGGTCTGCTCCAGCTGCTCAGGCCGGTGCTCCCGCTGCTCGACCAGATCCCCCACGCCCAGGCCAAGGCTCTGGCGTCAGCCTTGCTGCTCGGCTCCGCCGAGGAGACCGAGCCCAGTCGGTTCGCGGTGGGTGCGGCGACCCTGAGCCTGCTCTGCCGGGCCGCCGAGGACCGGCCACTCGCCGTGCTGGTCGACGACGCGCACCTGCTCGACAGCTCCTCGGCGGAGGCGCTCGTCTTCGCCGCCCGGCGGCTGATCTCCGACGCGGTCGCCGTCTTGGTGACGGTGCGGGCCGGGGCACCGGGGGCGGCGGTCTGGGCCTCGCTCCCGACGGCGGAGGTCCCCGGGCTCGACCTCGAGGCCACGGCGGAGCTGGTCGCGGACACGAACGGCCCGGTGCGCCCCGAGCAGCTCGTCCGACTGCACCGGGCGACCGCCGGCAACCCGCTCGCGCTGCTCGAGCTCGGCCGGTACGCCGACCAGATCGACGCGGCGCCGCCGGACTCCCCGCACTCCGTCTCCGACCAGCTCACCCGGTCGTTCATCGGGCGGGTCCAGCACCTGAGCGAGGCGGCGCGGGCCGCGCTGGTCGTCGCGGCCGCTGACAGCACCAGCGCCACCACGGTCTACGCAGCGTGTGCGGTGCTCGGCCTGACCGAGCCCCGGCTGTCCGAGGCGGAGGATGCCGGGCTGCTCACCGTGCACGGTGACGCCGTCGCCTTCCGGCACCCGCTCGTGCGGTCCGCGGTGTACGGCGCCGCCGACCCGGAGACCCGGCGGGCGGTGCACCGAGCCCTCGCCGAGGTGGTGCCACCTGCCGAGGCCGACCGGCTGGCCTGGCACCTGTCGCGCAGCGCGGTCCCCCCGGACGAGGCGACCGCGGTGACTCTCTCCCGGGTCGCCGGGCAGGCCTCGGCCCGCGGTGCGCATGCGATCGCGGCGAGCGCCCACGAGCGAGCAGCCGACCTGACCGGCGCGCCGTCGCTGCTGGCCGGGCGCCTGGCTGCGGCCGGGGAGGCCGCCTGGCTGGCTGGGCTCACCGACCGGGCCATGGACCTGCTCGACCGAGCGCTGGCGGGTGGGCCCGATCCCCTGCTCCGGGCGCACGTCCAGGGACTGCGCGGCGCCGTCGAGACCCGCTGCGGCTCCCTCGACTCGGCACTGGCGACCCTGATGAGCGCCGCCGAAGCCGTCGAGGCCACCGACGCCGATACCGCCGTCCGGCTGTTCGCCGACGCCATCCACGTCTGCTTCTACCTCGCGGAGCCCGCCGCGGCGATGCGAGCCAGTGCCGCGATCGAGCGGCTGCTCGATCAGTCGGTCGATCCCAGCGCCCGGTTCCTCGGGTCCATGGCCTCGGGGATGGCGCTGGTGCTCAGCGGGTCTGGCGCCCGCGGCATCGAGAAGGTCCGGGAGTCGGCCTCCCCGCTCGCGGCCCCCGCAGACGCGGCGGCGGACCGGTTCCGGCTCCCGCTGCGGGTGCAGGGGGCGCTCTGGCTGCGCGACTCGGGACCGCACCTGGACACCGTCCGCGAGGCCGTCGACCAGTTGCGTGCGCAGGCGGCACTCGGCTCACTGCCGTACCTGCTGATGCACATCGCCCGGGACGCCGCCACGACCGACCGGTGGGACGACGCCGAGGCGGCCTACCTCGAAGGGATCCGGCTGGCGCGCGAGACAGGGCAGAGCACCGATCTGGCGGTGTCCCTATCGGGACTGGCCTGCCTCAATGCCCGGCGGGGACGCGCGCAGGAGTGCCTCGACACCGTGGCCGCCGCCGAAGATCTGTGCCGGCGGAACCGGATCCGGCTCGGGTCGTTCTGGCTCACGTTCGCGCTGGGGGACCTCGCCGCGGGGCTGGGTGACCTCGCGGGTGCGGTGCAGCACTACGAGGCGCTGGAGTCGCTGCTGGCCGAGACGGGGTTGGCGGATCCTGACCAGTCGTGCGCCCCGGAGCTGGTCGAGGCATATGTCCACCTCGGTCGGCTCGAGGAGGCTCGACGCCTGGCCGTCGAGTTCGCTGCGAAGGCCGAGGCCAAGGGGCAACCCTGGTCGTCGGCCCGCGCGCAGCGGGCTCTCGGTCTGTGCGAGCCCGAGGCGGAGGCCCACTTCCAGGCAGCGCTGCAGGCGCATGCTCGGACCCAAGACCGGTTCGAGACCGCGCGCACCGAGCTCGCGTTCGGGTCACGGCTGCGCCGGGACCGGCGCAGGGTCGAGGCCCGGCCGCTGCTGCGGTCGGCCCTGAGCACCTTCGCGGAGCTGGGGGCGCAGCCCTGGGCCGACCGGGCCGCGCAGGAGCTCCAGGCAACCGGGGAGACCGTGCGCCGCCGGGAGGCGAACGTCACCGAAGGACTCACTCCCCAGGAGCGGCAGATCGCCCAGCTGCTCGCCCAGGGTCGGACGACGAGAGAGACGGCCGCCGCGCTGTTCATCAGTCCGAAGACGGTCGAGTACCACCTCCGCCACATCTACCTCAAGCTCGACATCCGGTC
>DAIRVJ010000034.1:0-4162 GCA_036802895.1 Candidatus Nanopelagicales bacterium | reverse complement strand
CGAAGACGGTCGAGTACCACCTCCGCCACATCTACCTCAAGCTCGACATCCGGTCACGCGCCGCACTCGCCGAGCTGTTCGGCGGCTGACCGCGAGCGGCGGAGCGCCAACCCGACGCGGGGCGCGGGATCAGCAGACGAGCCACCTCACGCCGTCCCCCGGCCGGTCGGAGGAACCTCGGGGCCGAGGGCCCATCCGCGCGACGGGGCGCCCGTGCTTGCCTGAGGACGGACGGGATCGCTTCCGCCGGGAGCGGCCGTTCGAGCGTGGCGAGAGAGGAAAGGGCGGGCCATGAAGGCGCCGACGCTGCAGCACGTCGCGCTCAGCGTGCGCGACATCGACAAGAGCACGGAGTGGTACACGGGGCTGTTCGACCTGGCGGTGGTGGCCGAGTTCACCGAGCCGGCACCGATGAAGGTGCTGATGAGCCCCGAGGGGCAGGCCATCGACCTGCGGCAGGACCCGAACGTCCGTCCGGACGACTTCACCCAGGAGTACGTCGGGCTGGACCACGTCGGGTTCGTCTGCGCGAACCGGGCCGAGCTCGACGGCTGGCGGCGCAAGCTGAAGGCCGAGGGGGTCGTGCAGTCCGACATCGTCGAGTCGCCGTTCGGGTGGCACCTGAACTTCCGTGACCCCGACGGGATCCCCCTGGAGTTCTTCCTGCCGGCCAGCGCGGCCGAGTAGGTCGAGGGGCGGGACGTGGAACGGGTCGGGTACGCCGCTTCCCCACGACGTACCCGACCCGCGTCGGGTGACCGGACCGGCTGATGCGCCGACCGGCTCGCGCTAGCTGCAGCCGGACGTGGCCCCGCAGCCCTCGCAGACGTAGCAGGAGCCGGCCGGGCGCATCTTCGTGCCGCAGGTGAAGCACATCGGCGCGTCGGCAGCCGTGCCGGTCAGCTTCTCGAACAGCTCGGCCGAAGAGTGCACGTCCGCCGGGGCGGCCTGGGCCACCGCCGGCGGGGTCGGCGCCCCTGTCGGCGCCGGCGTGGTCGGTGCGGGGACCGACGGTCCGGACACCAGAGCCGACTGGGCCAGCCCCTCGAGGTCGTCGTCCAGCACGTCCTCGACCAGCTCGTACGAGCCAGTGTCCAGCGCCCGGGCCCGCTCGGTGGCGGTGTAGATGCCCAGGGCGGCCCGCTCGTCGAAGGGCAGGTAGTCCAGGGCCAGCCGCCGGAAGATGTAGTCCATGATCGACTGCGCCATCCGGACGTCCGGGTCGTCGGTGAGGCCGGCCGGGTCGAACCGCAGGTTGGTGAACTTCGTGACGAAGGTCTCCAGCGGCACGCCGTACTGCAGGCCGATCGACACCGCGATCGAGAACGCGTCCATCACGCCGGCCAGCGTCGAGCCCTGCTTGCCGAGCTTGAGGAACACCTCGCCGAGGCCGTTGTCCGGGTAGGAGCCGGCGGTCATGTAGCCCTCAGCGCCGCCGACGGTGAACGACGTGGTGATCGACGGGCGGGACTTCGGCAGCCGCTTGCGGGTGGCCCGGTGCTCGGCGACCGCCGGCGCCGCACCCTTGGCCTCGACCGCGGAGTCAGCGCCCTTGGCCTTGGCGTCGGACAGCGGCTGGCCCACCTTGCAGTTGTCCCGGTAGACCGCCAGCGCCTTCAGGCCGAGCTTCCAGCCCTGCAGGTAGACGTCCTCGATCTCCTCGACGCTCGCCGACTCCGGCAGGTTCACCGTCTTGGAGATGGCCCCGGAGATGAACGGCTGGACGGCGGCCATCATCCGCACGTGCCCCATCGGCGCGATCGAGCGCTCGCCCATCGCGCAGTCGAACACCTCGTAGTGCTCGGGGCGCAGGCCGGGGGCGTCGATGACGTGGCCGTGCGCGGCGATGTGCTCGACGATCGCCTCGATGGTCTCCTCGGCGTAGCCGAGCTTGCGCAGCGCCCGCGGCACCGTCTGGTTGACGATCTGCATCGAGCCGCCGCCGACCAGCTTCTTGAACTTGACCAGCGAGAAGTCCGGCTCGATGCCCGTGGTGTCGCAGTCCATCATGAAGCCGATGGTGCCCGTCGGGGCGAGCACCGACGCCTGCGCGTTGCGCCAGCCGTTCTTCGCGCCGATCTTGTTGCCGGCGTCCCAGGCCTTGGTGGCCTCGCGCTGGACGTCGCGGTCGAGGGTGGAGAACGTGCGCAGCGCGTCGTTCGCCGCGGCGTGCTTGCGCATCACCCGGGCGTGCGGCTCGGCGTTGCGGGCGAAGCCCTCGTAGGCGCCGACCACGCCGGCCAGCTCGGCGCTGCGCTTGTACGCGGTGCCGGTCATCAGGCTGGTGATCGCCGCTGCGAACGCCCGGCCGGCCTCGCCGTCGTAGGCCAGGCCGCTGGCCATGAGCAGCGCGCCCAGGTTCGCGTAGCCGATGCCCAGCTGGCGGTACTTGCGGGTGGTGTCGCCGATCGCCTCGGTCGGGAAGTCCGCGAAGCAGATCGAGATGTCCATCGCGGTGATGATCAGCTCGACCGCCTTGGCGAACGTCGCCGCGTCGAACGTGTCGTCGTCCTTGAGGAACTTCATCAGGTTGAGGCTGGCCAGGTTGCAGCTGGAGTTGTCCAGGCTCATGTACTCCGAGCAGTTCGCGACCACAACCCCGCTGACGATGTAGGAGTGGTTGCGCGGCTCGGTGAGGTTGTAGGTCGTCTCGAAGCCCCGGGACTTCCTCGACACCAGGCCGACCGTCTCGTCGACTCGGTAGTAGTCGCGGCGGTCATTGACGTGGATCAGCCGCTCCTGCTTGGCCGGCAGCGTGAACCCGACCAGCGCGGCGAACTCGCGCAAGGACCGGCCGGTGATCCGCAGGTCGAACGACGGACCGTCCGAACCGTAGGTCGCCTGGGTGCCATCGGCTCGCGTGTGGCTGAACGACGAGGTCTTGGTGCCACTGTCGTGGATCCGGGTGGCGATGCCGAGCGAGGCCAGCAGCTCCTGGACCCCCAGCAAGAGCTCCTCCGACCGGCTGCCCAGGCCCGCGTAGCGGGTGCCCTTGGCCTCGTCGTCGACCACGCATCCGTCGGCGTCGAACAGGCCCTGGAGGAACGCGACCAGGGCGTCCT
Organism: Candidatus Nanopelagicales bacterium; assembly: GCA_036802895.1. Taxonomy (GTDB): domain Bacteria; phylum Actinomycetota; class Actinomycetes; order Prado026; family Prado026; genus DAIRVJ01. The sequence continues at coordinate 1,100 of DAIRVJ010000034.1, read as the reverse complement.
CAGGAGCCTCGAAGACCGCCTCTGGGACGACCTTGCCGCTCGAGCGCTCGGCGCTGACCCCCAGCGCGGCCAGGAACTCGCGCACGTCGGCGCGGCCGGAACGCAGCTGGACGGTGCCGTTGGCCTGCACGCTCGGCTTCGCCTGGAACCCCGTGACGCCCGCCAGCCACGCCTCGTGGCGCGGCAGCACGTGCGCCCGGTCGGCGTCCGAGCCGTAGACGGTCACCGCGACGTCGTCGGTGAGGCTGCCGTCGCCGACCAGCCAGCCCAGGTAGTGACCCAGCTCCTCGTCCCACTTCTCGGGCAGCTGCAGGGCGGTGGCCCGACGGACGACGCCGCGCGCAGCCTCCGGCAGAGCGGGGGTGGCCAGGGTGCGGGCCGCGTAGTGCAACGAGCGCACGACACGGTCGTCGGCCAGCAGCTCTTCGGCGCGTACCCATCCACGGTTCTCGGTCCACAGCCGGTGGTTCGGGGTGCAGCGCAGCCGCGAGCCGTCCGAGAACCGCAGCTCGAGGATCTCGTTGGTGCCGGTGACCATGTACCGGGTGGGGGCCGTCGCGAGGATCCGGCTCGCCGGGTCGACCTCCGACGTCACGTCGTTGGTGTAGACGTCGAAGACCTCCCCGCCAGCCGCGCGGGCCACCAGGTCGCCGATACGGACCAGGCCCTTGTCGGTCACGACCCGCTGGTCGCCCGGGAAGCACGGGTTCGAGGCGGTGATCCGGCCGGTCTCCGGGTTGGTGTGCCAGTCGTTGATCGTGTCGTCGTACTGGATGCCCGGGTCGGCGCACGCCCACGCGGCGTGGCTGATCTTCTCGAACAGCCCGCGCGCGTCGACCGTCTCGATGACCTCGCCGGTGGAGCGGGCGCGCAGCCCGAACTCCTCGCCGGCCTCGACGGCGCGCATGAACGCGTCGGTCACCCGGACCGAGTTGTTCGCGTTCTGGTACTGGACGGAGGTGATGTCCTTGCCGCCGAGGTCCATGTCGAACCCGGCGTCGCGCAGGACGCGGATCTTCTCCTCCTCCTTCATCTTCGTCTCGACGAACTCCTCGATGTCCGGGTGGTCGACGTCGAGGACGACCATCTTCGCCGCGCGC
>DAIRVJ010000033.1:0-19528 GCA_036802895.1 Candidatus Nanopelagicales bacterium | reverse complement strand
CCGCTCAACCCCTTCCACGTCAACGAGCTGGACGCCGAGGAGCTGGCCGACCTGGTGCGGCCGCAGTTCACCGTCGACGAGCTGCTCGGGGTGCACCACGGGCCGCGGATCGCCGCATGGGAGCGTGACCGCGGCAGCGTGGTGGCCGCGCAGCTCGCCGCCACCCCCGACGACTGGGACCCGGAGCTGACCGCCTTCGTGTCGGCCCTCACCGCCGACGACTTCGCCGTTTCCGCTGAGGTGGACGGCTGCCTGGATCTGGTGCTGGTCGGAACCCGCCGATGACCCGGCCGGTCGGCACCTGCTGCGTGGTCCTGCACACCCACCTGCCCTGGCTGGCCCACCACGGCGCCTGGCCGGTCGGCGAGGAGTGGCTGCACCAGGCCTGGGCGACGTCCTATCTGCCGGTCGTGGGCCTGCTGGAGCGGCTGGCCGCGGAGGGCCGCCGGGAGGTGCTGACCCTCGGTGTCACCCCCGTCCTGGCCGCCCAGCTCGACAACCCCTACCTGCTCGAGCAGTTCCACACCTGGCTGGGCTTCTGGCAGGTGCGCGCCGAGGGGCTGGCCGGTCGCGACCCAGGGCCGTACGAGTTCGCCGCGGCGACGAGGGCCCTGTCGACCTTCGAGTCTCGATGGCGCCATGGCGGCTCGCCGATGCTGCGGGGGCTGGCCGACTCAGGGGTGGTCGAGCTGCTCGGCGGGCCGGCGACTCACCCGTTCCAGCCGTTGCTCGACGAGCGAGTCGCCCGGTTCTCCCTCGACGTCGGGCTGGCCGACGCCGCCCTGCGACTCGGCCGGAAGCCGGACGGCGTGTGGGCACCCGAGTGCGGCTACGCCCCCGGGCTGGAGGAGCTGTACGCCGACGCGGGCGTGCAGCGGTTCCTCGTCGACGGCCCCACCCTGCTCGGTGCGGGGGCGTCGACCGCGGACGCCTGGACGGTCGGTTCGTCCGACGTGGTCGCCTTCGGCCGGGACCTCGACGTCACCTACCGCGTGTGGTCGCCGCGCAAGGGCTACCCGGGCGGGCCGTGGTACCGCGACTTCCACACGTTCGACCACGGATCGGGGTTCCGACCTGCCCGGGTCACCTCGACCCGGACGCCGCCGCACGAGAAGGCGCCGTACGACCCCGAGCGGGCTCGCGCAGCGCTGGACCACGATGTCGAGGACTTCGTGACCACCGTGCGGGCCAGGCTGGTCGACCTGGCGGCCCAGCGCGACGGCCGCCCCGGCTTGGTGGTCGTCGCCTACGACACCGAGCTCTTCGGCCACTGGTGGCACGAGGGGCCGGTCTTCCTCGAGCGGGTGCTGCGGCGGCTGCCCGAGGCCGGCGTCCGGCTCACCACCCTGCGCGGCGCGGTGGCGGACGGCCACGTCGCGGGTCGCGTCGACCCGGGACCGGGGTCGTGGGGCTCCGGCAAGGACTGGCGGGTGTGGGAGGGCAGCCAGGTGCAGGACCTGGTGGCCGAGAACTCCCTGGTGCAGAAGCGGCTGCTGGACGTGGTCGACAGCCAGCGGCAGCCCGCTGACGGACGTCGTCCAGAGCTGGACCAGCTCGCCCGGGACGCGTTGCTCGGGCTGTCCAGCGACTGGGCGTTCATGGTGACCAAGGACTCCGCGGCTGCGTACGCGCGCGCCCGGGCGGGCGGCCACCACCGCGACTTCCACGCGCTGGCGAAGGCGATCGACGCCGGCAGGGGCCGGCCGGTCGCGCTGCGCCAGCGGGCCTCGGACGGCCCCTTCGGGCACCTGGACGCCCGGCTGCTCTGACCGGCGGCGCGGCGCGCGCGGGTAGCCTCGCCGTGTGCGCATCCAGCACCTGTCCTGGGAGTACCCACCGCTGGTCTACGGCGGCCTGGGGCGGCACGTGCACGCCTTGGCCGAGGCGCAGGCGGCGGCCGGGCACGACGTCACCGTGGTCACCCAGCACGTCGACGGTGCTCCCCTCGACGAGCGCGTGGGGGGCGTGCGCGTCGTCCGGGCGCCGCTCGACCCCCCGCTGATCCCGCCCGGCGACCTGCTGGCCTGGGTGCTCGCGCTGAACCACGGGCTGACCCGCGCGGCCCTGCGGGTCGCGGGCCGAGCGGTCCCGGACGTCGTGCACGCCCACGACTGGGTGACCTGCCAGGCCGCGACGACCATCAAGCATGCGCTGGGCCTGCCGCTGGTAGCGACCCTGCACGCGACCGAGGCCGGGCGACACCAGGGCTGGCTGCCGAGCCCGCTGAGCCGGGCGATCCACACGACGGAATGGTGGCTGACCTTCGAGGCGAGGCGGGTGATCACCTGCTCCACGCACATGCGCTGGGAGGTCACCCGGCTGTTCGAGCTGCCGCCCGCCACGGTCGACGTCGTCCCGAACGGGATCGACCTGGACCGCTGGGCCGTCTCCCGGCGGGAGGTCGCGGCGGCGCGGACGACGTACGCCGACGGCGGGCCGCTGGTCGTCTTCAGCAGTCGGCTGGAGTGGGAGAAGGGCTTGCACACCCTGCTCGACGCGATGCCCCGGCTGCGCCGCCGGCACCCGGGCCTGCGGCTGGTCGTCGCCGGGCAGGGCACGATGGGCGAGTCCCTGCGCGCGCGGGCGGCCGAGCGTCGCCTCGGCCGAGCGGTGACGTTCACCGGCTTCCTCGGCTCGGCCGACCTGGCCGCGCTGGTCGCCGCCGCCGACTGCGCCGTCGTCCCGTCGCTGTACGAGCCGTTCGGCATGGTGGCCACCGAGGCCGCCGCCCTGGGGACTCCGGTCGTCGTCGCCGATACCGGGGGCCTGCGCGAGCAGGTCGAGGACGGCGTGACCGGCGTCCGCTTCCCGCCCGGCGACGTGGCCCGGTTGGCGGACGCCGTCAGCAGTGTGCTCACCGACCAGGTGCGGGCCCGACGGATGGCTCGGCGCGCGCGCGAGGTGGTCGCCCGCGACCGCCCCTGGGCAGCGATCGGCCGGCAGACCGTGGAGGTGTACGCCAGGGCGGCGGAGGAGGAGCGGATGCTGGAGGCCGGTCTGGCCGCTCGGCCGGACCGATCGCTGCGGCTCGTGGTGCATGACGGGAACCTGCTCACCGGCGAGGGCGGGTCGCCGACATGAGCCCGCTCCTGCGACCGGCGAACCCGGACGACGTGGCCGTGTTCTACGCCCACCAGGCCGACCCGGAGGCGGCTGGCATGGCCGCCTTCACGCCCCGCGACCCCGCGGCCCACCTGGCGCACTGGACCCGCCTCCTGCAGGACGACACCGTCGTGGTCCGAACCATCACGGTCGACGGCACCGTGGTCGGCAACGTCGGCAGCTGGCTGCAGGACGGCGACCGCCTCGTGGGGTACTGGATCGACCGCGCGCACTGGGGCCGCGGCCTGGCCACCGCGGCGCTCGCCGAGTTCCTCGAGGTGGTGACCGAGCGCCCACTCGTGGCGCACGTCGCGGTCGACAACAAGGGCAGCATCCGCGTCCTGGAGAAGTGCGGGTTCGTCTCGACCGGGCTGCGCCGCCAGGACGACGACCCGGTCGTCGAGCAGGTCATGGTGCTGCCCGGCTGACCAGCGCGTCCGTCGGTTCACTCGAGTGGTACGTCCCGTCAGGGCTGTCCACAGGCTCCGGTCATCCACAGCCGAAAGCCCGACCCGCCCTTGGTGTGGTCCCCGAGGCGTATCGTTCGAACACGTGTTCGACTCAGGTGAGAGGAGGGGGCGTCGTGCACGACGCGGTGCGAGAGGCGTTGCGCACGCTCCTGGCTGCACCAAAAGAGGCGTTCGAGGTCAGCCCGGGCGAGGCGGCCGAGGCGGCCGTCGACTGGCAGCGCCTGGCCGAGCGGGTGGCCGCGGCCCGCGCGGTCGCGGTGGCGGAGGCGGAGGCAACCGGGTCGTGGCGCGAGTCCGGGGCCGCGAGCCCTCAGGCGTGGGCTCGGCACGCGCTCGGACTGAGTTCCGGCCAGGCCGCCGAGCTGGTGCGCACCGCGCGCGCCCTGCGCCGCGATCTGCCGGCCACGGCTACGGCCCTGTTCACCGGCCGGATCGGCTGGTCGCACGCGACCCTCCTCGCCCGGCACGCACTGGTCACGCCGGTGCGACGGGCGGCGGTCGCCGAGCCCGGCGGCGAAGAGGCGCTGGTCGCCGCCGCCGAGGTGGCCACGGTCGAGCAGCTGTCCCGAGTGCTGCGCGGCTGGGCGCACGCCATCGACTCGGAAACCGCTGCGGCCGACGAGGCGACGCTGGACGAGCAGCGACGAGTGAGCCTCGCGCAGACGCTCGGGGACGGCTGGGCCCTCGAGGGCTGGCTGCCGCCGGAGGCCGGGGCGATCCTGGCCACGGTCCTGGACGCGCACGTCGGATCCATGCTGGGGGTTGCCGACGGCCGCACGGTCCCCCAACTGCGGGCCGACGCGCTCACCGACCTGGCCCGGCACGCCGCCGAGGTCGGTGCGGTTCCGCATGCCGGCGGGTTGCGGCCACAGCTGCTCGTGCACGTCCCAGTCGAGACCCTCGCCGGGGTCGAGGGTGCGCCGCCGGCCGAGCTGGGCCACGGTGGCGGCCTGCTCTCCCCCACCGCCCTGTCGGTCCTGGCCTGCGACAGCGCCCTGGTCCGGCTCGTGCTGGACGCCGACGGACGCCCCCTGGACGTCGGGCGCACCCGGCGCAGCGTCCCCGTGCACCTGCGCCACGCCGTCTTCGGCCGCGACCGGCACTGCGTGTTCCCCGGGTGCGACCGGCCGGCCACCTGGTGCGACGCCCATCACGTCACCTACTGGCGCGAGGGTGGGCCGACGTCGGTCGACAACCTTGTCCTGCTCTGCCGACATCACCACACCCGCGTGCACCAGCTCGCCGTCCGGATCAGCCGTGGCCGAACGCACTGGGCGTTCACTCTTCCCGACGGTCGGCTCCTGGGCCGCTCGACCGAGCGACTACGGCTCCCGCTGCCGCTGCCAGGGCGCCGGAGACGACGAGCCCGCTGGGCCGCCTGAGGTCAGGGGGATCGCGTCGTCTCGTCCACCGCGCGCGCGGTCTTGCGTGCGATGTCCTCGAGGGCCGCTCGGCGCGCCGCGCCCGCCTCGTACATCTCGACCCGGTTCTTCAGCACCTTGGCCGGGACGCCGCCGACGACCGACATCGGTGGCACGTCCCGGTTGACCACGCTGTTCGCCGCGACCACGCTGCCCTGGCCGATTGTGACGCCGCGCAGCACGGTCACCTTGGTGCCCATCCAGACGTCCGGGCCGATCCGGACCGGCGTCTTGACGATGCCCTGATCCTTGATGGGCCTCGTGATGTCCGCGTAGACGTGGTCGAAGTCGCAGACGTACACCCAGTCCGCGACGATCGTCGACTCGCCGAACTCGATGTCGAGGTAGCAGTTGACGACGTTGTCCTTGCCGAAGACGCACTTGTCGCCGATCCGCAGGTTCCCCTCGTGGCAGCGCAGCTTGTTGCCGGCCCCGAGGTGCACCCACCGGCCGACGACCAGCCGACCGTAGCCCTTGCGGGCGTAGAGCTCGGCGCCGCGGCCGAGGAACACGATCCCCTCGGTGATCACGTGCCGGTTGCGCAGCCGCCACCAGAAGAACCGCCAGTAGCGCATGAGGTACCAGGGCGTCCACGCCCGGTTGCGCACGACCCAGCGCAGGCTCGCCCAGGTCATGAATCGGGCCTGCCGCGGGTCCCGCGGTGCTCGGGCCACTGGTCAGGTCGGTTTCGTGCCGGTCAGGCAGACGTTGTAGAAGAGCTCGTCGGGAACGACGCGGGCGAGCACCTTCTCGTCCAGCGCCGAGAGCCGCAGCCAGCCCTTGTAGGCGACCATCGCCCAACGGAACCCCAGCCGCTCGCGATTGACTGCGTACTCGAAGGTCCGCATCGGCCAGCCGAACCACGAGGCGGTCAGCTCCTCGGTGACCGTCCGGACGTCGACCGCACCCGCTCGCAGCGCCGTGCGGGCCAGGCTGTCGGGGTCGAACGTGTGCAGGTCGACGACCGCCTCCAACGCGGCCGCCTGCGAGGCCGCCGCGAGCTCCGCGGGGGGACGCGCCCAGCGCTCGCGCAGCGGTCCCAGCTGGGTGACCCGAGTCGTCGCCTTCCAGGTGAGCGTCGACAGCCGGCGGGCCACCCAGTCCCCGCGCCGGGTCGGCTCGCCGGCGAACACGAAGCGCCCGCCGGGGCGGAGCACCCGCAGGACCTCGCGCAGCGCCAGCTCGACGTCCGGGATGTGGTGGAGCACGGCGTGCCCGACGACGAGGTCGAACGTGTCGTCGTCGTAGGGGATCGACTCCGCATCGGCGACCCGACCCTCGACCGCGAAACCGAGCGCCTCCGCGTTGCGCCGGGCGACAGCCACCATGCCGGGGCTGATGTCGGTCACGTGCCCTTCGTCGAGCACCCCCGCCTGCTTGAGGTTGAGCAGGAAGAACCCCGTGCCGCAGCCCAGCTCCAACGCCCTCGGGTAGGGCCAGCCGGTGGTCCCGGCCACGTGCGCGAACCGGCCTCGGGCGTAGTCGATGCACCGCTGGTCGTACGAGATCGACCACTTGTCGTCGTAGGAGTCGGCCTCCCAGTCGTGGTACAGCACGTTGGCCAGCTTGGGGTCGGCGAACGCCTCGCGGACCCGCCGGGCCAGGTGCTGGGCCGACGACTCATGCGTCTCGGGCTGGCTCATCGACCCTCGAAGACGGCCTTGCCCGGGCCGTGCTCCACGAACGACGCCATGCCAGCCGACCGGTCACGGGTGGCGAACAGCCCGGCGAACTGCACCCGCTCGATCTCCAGCCCGGTGTCCAGGTCGACGTCGAGGCCCCGGTCGATGGCCTCCTTGGCCGCCCGGAGGGCATACGCAGGCCCGCTGACGTACCGCTCGACCAGGGCCCGGGCGTCGGCGTACACGTCGTCCGGCGCGACCACCCGGTCGACGAGCCCGATCGACAGCGCCTCGTCGGCGGCGACGAACCGGCCGGTGAAGATGAGGTCCTTGGCCCGGGCCGGACCCACCAGCCGGGGCAGCCGCTGGGTGCCCCCGGCGCCCGGGATGACGCCGAGCAGGATCTCCGGCTGGCCCAGCTTGGCGTTGTCGCCGGCGACCCGGAAGTCACAGCAGAGCGCCAGCTCGCAGCCCCCGCCGAGGGCGAAGCCGGTCACCGCCGCCACCGTCGGCTTCGGGATGCGGGCGACCGCCGTGAACGCGGACTGCAGCCGGGCGCCCGCGTCGACCACGTCGGCGTACGACCAGTCCGCCATCTCCTTGACGTCCGCCCCGGCCGCGAAGACCTTCGGCCCGCCGTAGACCACGACCGCGCGGACGTCGTGCCGCTCGGTGGCCTCCAGGGCCGCGGCACGCAGCTCCTCCTGCACCTGCCGCGACAGCGCGTTCATCGGCGGGCGGTCCACGCGGATCGTCCCGATTCCTGCGTCGACCTCGAGCCGGACCAGCTCGCCCACGTCGGTCACCTCTCGCTCACACCCAGGCACGTCCATCAGACGGCGGCGAGCCTAACCCGCGCCGGCTCGGGCAGGATGTGGGGGTGACCGACGCACGGGTGCCGTGGCCCGGCCAGTGGCACCCGTTGGGCGCGACCCCGGACGACGAGGGCACCAACTTCGCCCTCTGGTCGGAGTCGGCGCAGTCGGTCGAGCTCTGCCTGATCGACGACGCCGGACACGAGACCCGGTACGCGCTGGACGAGCACACCCACGGGGTGTGGCACGGGTACCTGCCCGGGGTGGGGGCCGGCCAGCGCTACGGCTACCGGGTGCACGGCCCCTGGGACCCCGATCGGGGCCACCGGTACAACGCGGCGAAGCTGCTGCTCGACCCGTACGCCCGATCCATCGACGGCCAGCTCCGGCACGAGCCGGCGATCTTCGGCCACGAGACGGCGCTGGGCGACACCGCCCGCGACGACTGCGACTCCGCTGCGTTCGTCCCGCACTCGGTCGTCGTCCGCGATGACTTCGACTGGGACGACGACGAGCCGCCTCGGACCCCGTGGGGAGACACGGTGATCTACGAGGCCCACGTCCGCGGGCTGACCATGCGGCACCCGGACGTCCCCGCGCACCAGCGCGGCACCTATGCCGGGCTGGCGCACGACTCGGTGGTCGAGCACCTGGCCAGGCTGGGCGTCACCGCCATCGAGCTGATGCCCATCCACCACTTCGTCGACGAGGAGTCGGTCGTCCGCAGTGGGCTGCGCAACTACTGGGGCTACAACTCCATCGGCTACTTCGCCCCGCACGCCGGATACGCCTCCAGCGGCTCGCGCGGCGAGCAGGTCGGCGAGTTCAAGGCGATGGTGCGAGCACTGCACCGGGCCGGGATCGAGGTCATCCTCGATGTGGTCTACAACCACACGGCGGAGGGTGACGAGAACGGCCCCACGCTGGCCTTCCGCGGCATCGACAACGCCGCCTACTACCGCCTGCGCGACGGGCGGCGCTACGCCGACTACAGCGGGTGCGGCAACACGCTCAACATGCGCCACCCGCACGTCCTGCAGCTGGTCATGGACTCACTGCGCTACTGGGTCCTCGAGATGCACGTCGACGGCTTCCGCTTCGACCTGGCCTCGGCGCTGGCCCGCTCCATGCACGACGTCGACAAGCTCGGGAACTTCCTCACCACGATCCAGCAGGACCCGGTGCTGCGCACCGTCAAGCTGATCGCCGAGCCGTGGGACGTCGGCGAGGGCGGCTACCAGGTCGGCGAGTTCCCGCCGCTGTGGAGCGAGTGGAACGACAAGTACCGCGACGCCGTCCGGGGCTTCTGGCTCGGCTCCTCCGCCGGTGTCCGTGAGCTCGCCTACCGGCTGTCCGGTTCCTCGGACCTCTACGGCGACGACGGTCGGCGCCCCTACTCCTCGATCAACTTCGTGACCTGCCACGACGGCTTCACCCTGCGCGACCTGGTCAGCTACGACCGCAAGCACAACGAGGCCAACGGCGAGGCGAACCGGGACGGCGCCGAGCACAACCGCAGCTGGAACCACGGCGTCGAGGGTGAGACCCATGACGACGACGTGCTCACCCTGCGGCGCCGGTCGATCCGCAACCTGATGGGGACCCTGTTGCTGTCCACCGGTGTCCCCATGGTGCTGGCCGGCGACGAGGTCGGGCGCACCCAGCACGGGAACAACAACGCCTACAGCCAGGACAACGACCTCTCCTGGGTCGACTGGAACCTCGCGCCCTGGCAGGTGGACCTGCTCGAGTGGGCCCGCGCCCTGCTCTCCCTGCGGCACGGACACCCGGTGCTGCGTCACCGGCACTTCCTGCGCGGCCGCCAGCTGCGCCCGGACGGCCCGAAGGACCTCGCCTGGTTCCGGCCGGACGCCACCGAGCTCAGCGACGCCGACTGGTTCTCCCACTCCACGGCGTCGTTCGGCATGTTCCTCGCCGGGGAGGGCCTGCGCGCGCGCCGGCCCCGGGGGGAGCCGGTCCACGACGACTCCCTGCTCCTGCTCCTGCACTCCGGCGCGGAGCCACAGCCGTTCCTGCTGCCGGGCCCCCCCTGGGCTGACGGCTGGCGCCGCCTGCTCGACACCGCGGACGAACGACCCCTGGAGTCCCCCTGGGTCGACGAGCCCGGCACGCAGGTGGTGCTGAGCCCTCGGTCGCTCGTGCTGCTCCGCGCCGAGCCCGGGCCGGGCTAGCGGAGGTCGCCCTCGATCAGCCCGACCGGCCCCTGGGGCAGGGCCACGAGGTTGAGCTCCGCCGCCGACGCCAGGTGGGCGTTCCGCGGCAGGACCCGCACGGTGTAGCCGAACGAGCCCGCCCGGTCGAGTGCGAGGTCGCCCTCGAACCGCCAGCGGCCGCCCTCGTAGCCCTCGGCGGGGGCCAGCAGGCTGGCCTGGGCACCGGTGAGTCGATCCTCGTTGTCCACCGGCCCGTGCTGCACCTGGACGTCGACGTCTTCCGGCAGCAGGGTGCCGAGGGACACGAACACCCGCAGGTGCAGGAGCTCGCCCAGCTGCGGGCTGTCGCCCACCCCGGACGCCTCGACGTGGTCGACGCGGACACCCGGCCAAGCCGCGGACACCCTGGACTTCCAGGCGGCCAGCGCCTTGGCCTCCTTGTGCTGCGGGCCGTCGAGGGCTCGGGCCGACTCGGCGGCCGGCCGGTACAGGTTCGTCACGTAGTCATGCACCATCCGACTGGCCAGCACCTTGGGACCGAGCGAGCGCAGCGTGTGCCGCACCATGGCGATCCACCGGGTCGGCATGTCGTCCGGCCCCCGGTCGTAGAACCTCGACCGGACGTTGCCCTCGATCAGGTCGTAGAGCGCGGCGGCCTCGATGTCGTCACGACGGTCGGGGTCGTTGACGCCGTCGGCGGTCGGGATCGCCCATCCGTTCTCGCGGTCGTACATCTCGTCCCACCACCCGTCGCGGATGGAGAGGTTGAGGCAGCCGTTGAGCGCCGCCTTCATGCCTGACGTCCCGCACGCCTCCAACGGCCGCAGGGGGTTGTTCAGCCACACGTCACAGCCCGGGTACAGGTCGGCGGCCATGGCCATGTCGTAGTCGGGCAGGAACACGATGCGGTGGCGCACCGCAGGGTCGTCCGCGAACGTGACCAGCTGCTGGATCAGCTTCTTGCCGCCGTCGTCGGCGGGGTGCGACTTGCCGGCCACGACGATCTGGATCGGCCGGTTCGGGTCCAGCAGCAGCGACCTCAGCCGCTCCGGGTCGCGCATCATCAGGGTGAGCCGCTTGTACGACGGCACGCGGCGGGCGAAGCCGATGGTCAGGACATCGGGGTCGAGAACCCCCTCGATCCAGCCGAGCTCCGCCTCGCTGGCCCCACGCTGCACCCAGGAGGCACGCAGCCGCCGGCGGGCGACGTCGACCAGGCGGGCGCGCAGGATCCGGCGGGTCTGCCAGATCTCGACGTCGCCGATGCCCTCGATCGCCTCCCAGCCGTGGGCCTCCTCGACCAGCTCCGGGCCGGCCGCCCGCCGAGCCAGGTCGAAGACCTCGGGCGCCACCCAGGTCGGCGCGTGGACCCCGTTGGTGATCGACGTGATCGGCACCTCGTCGGTGTCGAAGCTGGGCCAGAGGCCGTGGAACATGCCGCGGCTGACGACGCCGTGCAACCGGGCGACCCCATTGGCTCGCTGGGCCAGCCGGAGGCCCATCACCGCCATGTTGAACACCGTCGGGTCGCCACCGTCGTAGGTCTCCGCGCCCAGCTCGAGCACCCGCGCGAGGGGGACGCCCGGGCAGACGTTGTCGCCACCGAAGTGCTGCTCGATGAGCTCCCGGGGGAACCGGTCGATGCCGGCGGGCACAGGGGTGTGCGTGGTGAAGACGGTCCCCGCCCGCACCTCGGCCAGGGCCGAGTCGAAGTCCAGACCGGAGTCCTCGGTCAGCTCGCGGATCCGCTCGAGGCCGAGGAAGCCCGCGTGCCCTTCGTTGGTGTGGAAGACCTCCGGCGCCGGTGCCCCGGTGAGCCCGCAGTAGGCACGGATGGCCCGCACGCCACCGATGCCGAGCAGCATCTCCTGGAGCAGCCGATGCTCGCTCCCACCGCCGTACAGGCGGTCGGTGACGTCCCGCTCGGCGGGCGCGTTGTCCTCGACGTCGGAGTCGAGCAGCAGCAGGGGGACCCGGCCGACCTGCGCGACCCAGACCGCTGCGTGCATGGTCCCCTGGCCGGGCAGGCCGACCGACACGCGCAACGGCGAGCCGTCGGCACCGCGGAGCAGGGTGAGCGGGAGCTCGTGCGGGTCGATGACCGGGTAGGTCTCCTGCTGCCAGCCCTCGCGGGAGAGCGACTGACGGAAGTACCCGTGCCGGTACAGCAGACCGACACCCACGATCGGGACGCCGAGGTCGCTGGCCGCCTTGAGGTGGTCCCCGGCCAGGATGCCCAGGCCGCCGGAGTACTGCGGGAGCACGGCGGTGACCCCGTACTCGGGGGAGAAGTAGCCGATCGAGCGCGGAGGGCCCCCCTCGGCAGCCGGATCGCCGAGCGACTGGTACCAGCGCGGCTCGGTGAGGTAGCGCTGGAGGTCGGCGTGCGCCTCGCCGAGCCGGTACCGGAACCCGTCGTCGGCCGCGAGCTCCCGCAGCCGGTCGGGGCTGACCGCACCGAGCAGCCGCGACGGGTCCTGCTCGACCGCGTCCCACAGCTGCGGGTCCACGGACGCGAACAGCGCCCTGGTCTCCGGGTGCCACGACCAGCGCAGGTTCATCGCCAGCTCCCCGAGCGGGGCCAGCTCGGGCGGCAGGACGGTCCGTACGGTGAAGCGTCGAATCGCGCGCATGGGCGCAGACCCTACCGGGGCCCAGGCACCCCTTCGGCCGGTCCATCGGCCGGCCAGCCCGCCGGGACGTGATCCTTCCGGCCCGCTGCGCGCACCCCCCTCGACCGTCTAGGTTCGTGCCGATGAGTCTGCGCACCGGTCGCATCGCGATCGTCGACGTCCAACCGGCGGTCGACTGCGGCCGCTTCCCGGCCAAGTCCGTGCCCGGCGAGCCGGTGCCCGTCTCGGCCACGGTCTTCCGCGAGGGACACGACTCGGTGGCAGCCGCCGTCGTGCTGCGCGGGCCGTCGACTGCCGACCGCCCCCCGCCGGCGCTGATGCGGGCCGTCGCCCCCGGCACCGACCGTTGGACGGCGGAGGTCACACCGACGACCGAAGGCGACTGGACCTTCCACGTCGAGGCCTGGTCCGACCCGGTGGCCACCTGGCGGCACACCGCCGAGATCAAGGTCCCGGCCGGCCTCGACGTCGAGCTCACGCTCGAGGAGGGCGCCCGGGTCTTCGAGCGCGCCGCCAAGAACGCGCCCAAGGGCCCGGCCCGCGACCTGCTGCGCGACGTGGTCACCGCCCTGCGCGACCCCGAGCGCCCGGACGCCGTTCGACTCGCGGCCGCGCTGGCCCCGGAGGTCGACGAAGTGCTGGCCGACCACCCGCTGCGGGAGCTGTTCACCCGGTCGGACCGGCTGCTCCTGCGGGTGGAGCGTGAGCGGGCACAGTACGGCTCCTGGTACGAGTTCTTCCCGCGCTCGGAGGGCGCGGTGGTGGACCCGGAGGGGATCCGCCCGCCGCGCAGCGGCACCTTCCGCACGGCCGCGGAGCGGCTGCCGGCGGTCGCCGCGATGGGTTTCGACGTCGTCTACCTGCCGCCGGTCCACCCCATCGGCCGCACGTTCCGCAAAGGCCCCAACAACAGCCTGGACCCCGGGCCGACCGATCCGGGGGTCCCCTGGGCCATCGGCTCCGCGGAGGGCGGCCACGACGCCATCCATCCCGACCTGGGCACGTTCGCCGACTTCGACGCGTTCGTGGCACGCACCCGCCAGCTCGGCATGGAAGTGGCCCTGGACCTGGCGCTGCAGGCCTCCCCCGACCACCCCTGGGTCGCGGCCCACCCCGAGTGGTTCACGATCCGGGCTGACGGGACGATCGCCTACGCCGAGAACCCGCCCAAGAAGTACCAGGACATCGTCCCGCTGAACTTCGACCGGGACTTCGACGGCCTGTACGCCGAGGTGCTGCGGATCGTCCGGCTGTGGATGAGCCACGGCGTCCGGATCTTCCGCGTCGACAACCCGCACACCAAGCCCCTGCACTTCTGGGAGAAGCTGCTCGGCGAGATCCGCAGCACCGACCCCGACGTGCTGTTCCTCGCCGAGGCGTTCACCCGGCCGGCGATGATGCGCCAGCTGGCCAAGGTGGGCTTCCACCAGTCGTACACCTACTTCACCTGGCGCAACGCCAAGTGGGAGCTCGAGCAGTACCTGCGGGAGCTCTCGTCCGAGACGGTCGCCTACTTCCGGCCCAACATGTTCGTCAACACGCCGGACATCCTGCACGCCTTCCTGCAGTACGGCGGCCCGCCGGCGTTCCGGATCCGAGCGGTGCTGGCCGCGATGCTCTCGCCGACCTGGGGGGTCTACGCCGGCTACGAGCTGTGCGAGCACGTCGCGCTGCGCCCGGGCAGCGAGGAGTACCTGGACTCCGAGAAGTACCAGCTGCGGCCCCGGGACTGGTCGGCGGCCGAGGCCGAGGGACGGTCCCTGGCGCCCTACCTCACCGTGCTCAACCGGCTCCGCCGCGAGCACCCGGCCCTGCACCAGCTGCGCAACCTGACGTTCCACCACGCCGACGACGACGCGATCATCGTGTTCAGCAAGCGGCGGACGACGGCCGACGGCGAGGACACCGTGATCGTCGTGGTCAACCTCGACCCCCACGCAGCCCGGCAGACCACCGTGCACCTCGACATGCCGGCGCTCGGCCTGGACTGGTCGGACTCCTTCGCCGTCTCCGACGAGCTCTCCGGGGAGACCTGGCGGTGGGGCGAGCACAACTACGTCCGACTCGACCCGTTCGTGGAACCGGCTCACGTCCTCGTGGTCCGACCGGAGACCTGGTGACCTCGTCGAACCGGTCGGTTCCCAACCCGTTCGACGACCGGGTGGCCCACGACCCCGAGTGGTTCAAGCGAGCCGTGTTCTACGAGGTCCTCGTGCGATCCTTCTCCGACAGCACCGGCGACGGGGTCGGCGACCTCTCCGGGCTCACCGACAAGCTCGACTACCTCCAGTGGCTGGGTGTCGACTGCCTGTGGCTGCCGCCCTTCTACCCCTCGCCACTGCGGGACGGCGGCTACGACGTGGCCGACTACCTCGACGTGCACCCGGACATCGGCACCCTCGGCGACTTCGTCCAGCTGGTGGACGCCGCCCACTCCCGCGGCCTGCGGGTCATCGTCGACTTCGTCATGAACCACACCTCGGACCAGCACCCGTGGTTCCAGGCCAGCCGCAGCGACCCCGACGGCCCCTACGGCGACTTCTACGTGTGGTCCGACACCGACGAGCGATTCGCCGACGCGCGGATCATCTTCGTCGACACCGAGTCCTCCAACTGGACCTTCGATCCGGTCCGTCGGCAGTACTACTGGCACCGCTTCTTCAGTCACCAGCCCGACCTCAACTTCGAGAACCCGAAGGTGCAGGAGGCGATCCTGGAGGCCCTGCGCTTCTGGCTGGACCTGGGGATCGACGGCTACCGGCTCGACGCCGTGCCCTACCTGTTCGAGGAGGAGGGCACGAACTGCGAGAACCTGCCGCGAACCCACGAGTTCCTCCGCACGGTCCGCGCCGAGGTCGACCGGCTGTTCCCCGACCGGGTGCTGCTCGCCGAGGCCAACCAATGGCCGGCCGACGTGGTGGCCTACCTGGGCGACCCCGCGGTCGGCGGCGACGAGTGCCACATGGCGTTCCACTTCCCGGTGATGCCGCGGCTGTTCATGGCGGTGCGGCGAGAGTCCCGCTATCCCATCTCGGACATCATGGCCGCCACCCCACCGATCCCGAGCGGCTGCCAGTGGGGCATCTTCCTGCGCAACCACGACGAGCTCACGCTGGAGATGGTCACCGACGACGAGCGCGACTACTTGTGGTCGGAGTACGCCAAGGACCCCCGCATGCGGGCGAACATCGGCATCCGTCGTCGGCTCGCCCCGCTGCTGGAGAACGACAGGCGACAGATCGAGCTGTTCACGGCGCTGCTGCTGGCGCTGCCCGGATCCCCCGTCCTGTACTACGGCGACGAGATCGGCATGGGCGACAACATCTGGCTCGGCGACCGGGACGGCGTCCGGACCCCGATGCAGTGGACCCCGGACCGCAACTCCGGCTTCTCGACCTGCGAGCCAGGACGGCTCTTCCTGCCGGTGGTGGCCGATGCCGTCTACGGCTACCAGGTGACCAACGTCGAGGCCCAGCTGAGCAACACCTCGTCCCTGCTGCACTGGACCAAGCGGATGATCGAGGTGCGCAAGCAGAATCCGGCCCTCGGCCTGGGCTCCTACGCCGACCTGGGCGGGAGCAACCCGTCCGTGCTCAGCTTCCTGCGCGCACACGGCGACGACCGGGTGCTCTGCGTGAACAACCTGTCGCGCACCCCCCAGCCGGTGGAGCTGGACCTGCGGGCCTTCGAGGGCGTCCGGCCGGTGGAGATGCTCGGTGGCACGCACTTCCCTCGGATCGGGGAGCTGCCCTACCTGCTGACCCTCGCCGGGCACGGCTTCTACTGGTTCCGGCTGCCCGAGGAAGGCTCGGGATGAGCCCCCCGGGTCCGCGCCCCGTCCCGGACGGCATCGCGGCGTACCTGGAGCGGCAGCGGTGGTTCGCCGGCAAGGGCAGACCGTTCACGGTCCAGGGTCTGCAGGCGCTCGGCCAGGTCCACGACGACCCCACGGTCGAGATCTGCCTCCTGGACGTGGAGGAGGCCGGGCTGCCCGTCCGCTACCAGCTGCTCCTCGAGCACCGCGGGGACCTGCCCGAACGGCTTCGGCACGCGGTCGTCGGCGTCGACCCGGAGGGCTCCGTCGTCGACGCGCTGCACGATCGCGACGTCACCGGGTCGCTGCTGCGCCTGATCACCGAACAGACCCGGGTCGGCGCGGTCACCTTCCATCACCTCGAGGGGGCGCCAATCCCCCTGGATGCGCCCAGCCTGGTCATGACCGCCGAGCAGTCCAACACGTCGCTGGTCTTCGGCGACGCCGCCGTCCTCAAGGTCTACCGACGTGTCACCCCCGACCAGAACCCCGACGTCGAGGTGCACGTCGCGCTGGCCGGGGTCGGCTGCGAGCACATCGCCCGCCCGCTCGGCTGGATCGACGCCGCCGACGGCACCCTCGCCTTCCTCCAGGAGTTCCTGGTCGGGGGCACCGAGGGGTGGGACATGGCGCTCGGCAGCGTCCGCGACCTCTTCGTCGAGGCCGACCTGCATCCGGAGGAGTGCGGCGGGGACTTCGCCGGGGAGGCCGAGCGACTCGGTGCAGCGACCGCCGAGGTGCACGCCGCCCTGCGGCGGGCCTTCCCCACGGCCAGGCTGACCCGGGACGAGGTCGAGCAGCGGGTCCGGCTCATGCAGCGCCGGCTGGACGAGGTGGTGGCCGAGGTTCCGGCCCTGCGCCCCCACGCGAGCGGGCTGCGCGAGACGTACGAGGTGCTGGCCCGCTCGTCGTCGCCGCTGGACGTCCAGCGCATCCACGGCGACCTGCACCTGGGCCAGACGATGCGGACCTCGGCCGGCTGGCGGCTGCTGGACTTCGAGGGCGAGCCGGCGTCCCCGGCCGACCTGCGCCGGACCCCCGACACGCCGCTTCGGGACGTGGCCGGCATGCTCCGGTCCCTCGACTACGCCCCCCACGTGGTCCTGCTCGATCACCCGCCGGCCGGGCAGCTGGCGTACCGTGCGGACGAGTGGGCCGCACGCAACCGGGCGGCCTTCCTGCGGGGCTACGCCGAGGCGACCGGACGACCCCCCGAGGAGGACGGCATGCTGGTGCGGGCGCTGGAGACGGAGAAGGCGGTGTACGAGGTGCTCTACGAGTCCCGGATGCGGCCCTCGTGGCTGCCGATCCCGCTGGCTGCGGTCGAGCGACTGGCCGCGGGATGACCACGCCGAAGGCGGCCGGGCCGGTCCCGGTCGACCGCACCGAGCTGGACCGGTTGATCGGCGGCGCCCACCACAACCCGCACGGTGTGCTGGGCCCTCATCCGGGCGCCGACGGGCTGACCCTTCGCGTGCTGCGCCCCTGGGCACGGACCGTCACGGTCCTGGTCGGTGACGAGCGGTTCGCGCTCGCGCACGAGCACGAGGGCGTGTGGGCGGGCCTGCTGCCCAGCCGCGACGTCCCCGACTACCGGCTGGAGGTCGACTACGGCGACGGCCCCACCGTCGCCGACGACCCGTACCGCTTCCTCCCGACGCTGGGCGAGGTGGACCTGCACCTGATCTCTGAGGGCCGGCACGAGCAGCTGTGGACCGTGCTCGGGGCGCACCTGCGCTCCTACGCCGGCCTGGCCGGGGCCGTGCACGGGACGTCCTTCGCGGTCTGGGCCCCGAACGCCCAGGGCGTCCGGGTCGTCGGCGACCTCAACCACTGGGACGGCCGCAGCCATCCGATGCGCTCGCTCGGGTCGTCCGGCGTGTGGGAGATCTTCGTCCCGGACGTCGGGGTGGGCACCCGGTACAAGTTCGAGATCCTCGGTCAGGACGGCGTGTGGCGGCAGAAGGCGGACCCGATGGCCCGCGCCACCGAGTGCCCGCCCGCGACGGCGTCGGTGGTCACCGAGTCGCTGTACGCCTGGGGCGACGGCGACTGGGTGGCCCGACGCTCGACCACGGACCCGCACCGCGGACCCATGAGCATCTACGAGGTGCACCTCGGGTCGTGGCGTCCGGGGCTCTCCTACCGCCAGCTCGCCGACGAACTGGTCGGCTATGTCGCCGATCTCGGGTTCACCCACGTCGAGCTGCTCCCCGTCGCTGAGCACCCGTTCGGCGGGTCATGGGGCTACCAGGTGACGTCGTACTACGCGCCGACGGCACGGTTCGGCCTGCCGGACGACTTCCGATACCTGGTCGACCGACTGCACCGGGCCGGCATCGGCGTCATCGTCGACTGGGTGCCCGCCCACTTCCCCAAGGACGCCTGGGCCCTGGCCCGGTTCGACGGCACGGCCCTCTACGAGCACGCGGACCCCCGACGCGGTGAGCAGCCGGACTGGGGCACGCTCGTCTTCGACTTCGGCCGGCGGGAGGTCCGCAACTTCCTCGTGGCCAACGCCGTGTACTGGCTCGAGGAGTTCCACATCGACGGCCTGCGCGTCGACGCGGTCGCCTCGATGCTCTACCTCGACTACAGCCGGGCCGAGGGCGAGTGGATGCCCAACGTGTACGGCGGTCGGGAGAACCTCGAGGCGGTGTCGTTCCTGCAGGAGGTCAACGCCACGGCCTACCGGCGGGCTCCCGGGACCGTGCTGGTGGCCGAGGAGTCGACCGCCTGGCCCGGGGTCACCCGGCCGACCCACCTTGGCGGACTCGGGTTCGGGCTCAAGTGGAACATGGGCTGGATGCACGACTCGCTGGCGTACATCGGGCACGAGCCCGTCCACCGCCAGTACCACCACAACGAGATGACCTTCTCGCTCATGTACGCCTGGAGCGAGAACTTCGTCCTCCCGATCTCCCACGACGAGGTCGTCCACGGCAAGGGTTCCCTCGTCCGGAAGGTGCCCGGGGACCGCTGGCAGCAGCTGGCGACCGTGCGGGCGTACCTCGCCTACATGTGGGCGCACCCGGGGAAGCAGCTGCTGTTCATGGGCTGTGAGATCGGTCAGGAGGCCGAGTGGTCGGAGTCCCGGGGCCTGGACTGGTGGCTGCTCGACCACGCTGACCATCGTGGCGTGCAAGCCGCCGTCCGCGACCTCAACCGCGTGTACCAGGAGTCGCCCGCGCTCTGGCAGCGCGACCACGAGCCGGCCGGATTCGAGTGGATCGATGCGAACGACGCGGCCGGGAACGTCTTCTCGTTCCTGCGGTGGGGGCACGACGGCTCGGTCGTCGCCTGCGTGGCCAACTTCTCCGCCGTCCCCCACGAGGGCTACCGGATCGGCCTGCCGTTCCCCGGGGTGTGGGACGAGGTGCTGAACACCGACGCCGAGGTGTACACCGGCAGCGGTGTCGGCAACCTCGGCGCCGTCCACGCGACGGCCGAGCCCTGGCATGCTCGGCCGGCCAGCGC
>DAIRVJ010000032.1:3379-19529 GCA_036802895.1 Candidatus Nanopelagicales bacterium | reverse complement strand
CCCTGCTGGGACTGGCCACCCTGCTGGGACTGGCCACCCTGCTGGGACTGGCCACCCTGGCGCTGGCCGCCCGAGCGGTCTCGGTCGCCCCGGTCGGGGCGAGGCGGACGCTCACGACGCACCTGGGCGGCCGGGGCCTCGACGGACGCTGTCGAAGGTGCCGCGACGACGGGTGTCTGCGGCTCGACGGCGGGCGCAGCTCCGCCCGACTGTGCGGTAGCGCCCCGGCCACCGGCCTGGGCCGCGGAGATGGCCTCCACAAGCTGGCTCTTGCGCATCCGGGCCGTGCTCGGCACGCCCAGCGTCGAGGCGAGCTGTTGGAGCTCGGCCAGCACCATCCCGTTCAGGCCACCACCTCGACGGCGCGGTGCGGCTCCCTGCTCGGCATCGGTGTGCTCAGGGGGGGCGGACGCGGGTGCCTGCGCCTGCTGGGGCGGGGCGTCAACCACGTCGGTGGTGGAGTCGATCACAAAGAGTCCTTAGGAGAGCGGATCGGATCGCACCGGGCGGTGCGAGCGGGCTCCGCGGGAAGGGAACCGCCAGGTCACTGCGCCGTCGCATGCGGGGAGCGGACGTGGTGGCGGGTGGAGCACCGGCCCGTCGGGCTGCTGGTGCGGCACCACCATAACACCTCCCCGCGCCTGCGCGTTCCCGCTCCGGCCGAATCCGTGCGCCGGCGACTCGGCCGGGCTCGACAACAGGCACTAGAGCGGCAGCACCTGGGCACCGGTGGTGTCGACCGTCAGGACGTGCGCGGTGAATCCTCTCGGCGCCGCGGCCGCCACGGCTGCCGCCGAGCCCCCGTCGGTCAGGGCGAGGACGCTGGGACCGGCACCGGACACGACCGCGGGCACACCGTCGGCGCGCAGCCGCGCCAGGAGGCGGGCCGATCGGGGCATGGCCGGCGCGCGGTAGGGCTGGTGGAGGCGGTCTTCGGTGGCCGCGAGGAGGGTGGCCCGGTCGGCCACCGACGCGGTCAGCGCGGCAGTCAGCAGAGCGGCCCGCCCGGCGCCGAAGGCGGCGTCCCCGAAGGGCACCGTCGCCGGCAGCAGCCGCCGCGCCCTCGACGTGCTCACCTGGGTCGTCGGGACGAACACGACGGGGACGATCGAGCCGGACACCGTCGCCGTCCGCGCGCGGACGCCGTCGTCCGCCGACCAGGCGATGGTGTATCCACCGAGCAGGCAGGCGGCGACGTTGTCGGGGTGCCCCTCCAACGAGGCGGCCAGGCGGAGCAGCCCGAGGTCGTCCAGCCGGTCGGTACCACCGACGACCAGGGCGCGGGCGGCGGTGACGCCGGCCACGATGGCGGCGGCGCTCGACCCCAGCCCGCGCCCGTGCGGAATGCGGTTCGCGCACCGCAACGCGAGGCCGCGCGGCCGGCCGCCCATCGCCTTGAACGCCACCCGCATGGCCTTGACCACCAGGTGCCGCTCGCCCGTCGGGACCGCGTCGGCGCCCTCACCAGCGACCTCCACGTCCAGCCCGCCCTCGGTGACCTGGACGACGACGTCGTCGTAGAGGGCGAGGGCCAGCCCGCAGGCGTCGAATCCCGGGCCGAGGTTGGCCGAGGTCGCCGGGACCCGTACCCGGACCGGAGCGGCCCGGAACATGGCGGCCGCCATCAGCCGTCGAGCCCCAGCAGCGCCGCCGCGGCGGACGCGTCGACGGGAACCGTCTGCGGCTGGGGTGCCCCGGCGATCGCCCACTCGGGGTCCTTCAGCCCGTGCCCCGTCACCGTGCACACGACCGACTGGCCCCGCTCGAGACGGCCGGCCTCGCTCTGCTGGAGCAGCCCAGCGACGCCGGCCGCCGACGCAGGCTCGACGAACACGCCTTCACGGGACGCGAGCAGCCGGTAGGTCGACAGGATCTGCCGATCGGTCACCGCCTCGATGACGCCGCCTGACTCGTCACGCGCCGCCACCGCCTGCGCCCACGACGCCGGGTTGCCGATCCGGATCGCGGTGGCGATCGTCGACGGCCGGGCGACCGGCTCGCCGCGCACGATCGGGGCAGCGCCGGCCGCCTGGAATCCCCACATGCGCGGTCGACGGGTCGCGTCGCCCGACTCGGCGTACTCGACGTACCCGCGCCAGTAGGCGGTGATGTTGCCGGCGTTGCCGACCGGCAGGCAGTGCACGTCGGGCGCGTCCCCCAGCGCGTCGACGACCTCGAAGGCCGCCGTCTTCTGCCCCTCGATCCGGGCCGGGTTGACACTGTTGACCAGCGCCACGGGGTACTGCTCGGACAGGTCGCGAGCCAGGGTCAGGCAGTCGTCGAAGTTGCCGTCGACCTGCAGCAGCCGGGCGCCGTGCGCGAGCGCCTGGGAGAGCTTGCCCAGCGCGATCTTGCCCCGGGGCACCAGGACGGCGCAGACCATCCCGCCGCGCACGGCGTAGGCGGCGGCGCTGGCGCTGGTGTTGCCGGTGCTGGCGCAGATGACGGCGCGGGCCCCCTCCTCCGCCGCCTTGGAGATGGCCAGCGTCATCCCGCGGTCCTTGAACGAGCCGGTCGGGTTGGCCCCCTCGACCTTGAGATGGACGTCGCACCCGGTGAGGTCGGAGAGCACCCGCGCGCGCACCAGCGGGGTGCCGCCCTCACGCAGGGACACGATCGGCGTGGTCTCGCTGACCGGCAGCCGGTCGCGGTACTCCTCGATCACCCCACGCCACTGGTGGGTGCGGGTCATCATCCGCCCTCGACCCGCATGACGGAGGCCACCGCCCGCACGACGTCCATCGACTGCAGCTCCGCGACGACGCCGGCGAGGGCGGCCTCGACCGCCCGGTGCGTGACGATGACCAGGGCAGCATCGGCACCTCGCCCGTCCTGACGCAGCGTCTCGATGGACACGTCGTGCGCGGCGAAGACCTGGGCGACGGTGGCGAGGACGCCGGTGCGGTCGGCGACGTCCAGGCCGATGTAGTAGCGGGTGACCGCCTCGTCCGGTGGTCGCACGGCCAGGTCGGCGTAGGCGCTCTCGCGCGGACCCCGCCCCCCGGACAGCCGGTTGCGGCCGACCGCGACCAGGTCGCCGAGCACCGCCGAGGCGGTCGGTGCGCCGCCCGCCCCGCGGCCGTAGAACATCAGCTGGCCAGCGGCTTCCGACTCCACGAACACCGCGTTGTAGGCCTCGCGGACCCCGGCCAGCGGGTGCGTGCGGGGCAGCATCGCGGGGTGGACCCGCACCGAGACCCCACGTCCGTCGGGCGTGCGCTCGCAGATCGCCAGCAGCTTGATGACGTGCCCCATGCTGCGCGCGTTCGCGACGTCCTGTGGCTGGACGCTGCTGATGCCCTCGCGGTGGACGTCGGCCAGCGTCACCCGGGTGTGGAAGGCCAGCCCGGCCAGGATGGCCGCCTTGGCTGCGGCGTCGTAGCCCTCGACGTCAGCCGTCGGGTCTGACTCCGCATACCCCAGCGCCTGGGCCTCGGCCAGCGCCTGGGCGAAGGTGGCGCCGCCCTCGTCCATCCTGGTGAGCACGAAGTTGGTGGTCCCGTTGACGATGCCGAGCACCCGGTTGACCGTGTCCCCGGCGAGCGACTCGCGCAGCGGCCGCAGCAGGGGGATCGCCCCGGCCACCGACGCTTCGTAGTACAGGTCGACGCCTGCGTTGTCTGCGGCCTCGTACAGCTCCGCGCCGTGCTCGGCGAGCAGGGCCTTGTTCGCGGTCACCACCGACGCCCCACGCGCCAGCGCCGCCAGGATGAGCCGTCGGGCCGGCTCGATCCCGCCCATCAGCTCGACCACGACGTCGACCTCCGGGCGGGCCACCAGGCCGTCGAGGTCCTCGGTGAGCAACGCCGTCGGCACCGCCGCCCCGCGCTCGGCGGCGGCGTCACGCACGCCGATGCCGGCCAGCTCGATCGGCGCCCCGACCCGCGCGGCGAGGTCGTCGGCCTGCGTCGCCAGCAGCCGCACCACCTCGGTGCCGACCGTGCCGCAGCCGAGCAGCGCGACGGTCAGCGGCTGCGCACCCATCGACGTCCCTCCTCGTGGCCCATCGTTTCGACCCTACCGGCCCTGCGCTCAGTCCCC
Organism: Candidatus Nanopelagicales bacterium; assembly: GCA_036802895.1. Lineage (GTDB taxonomy): Bacteria > Actinomycetota > Actinomycetes > Prado026 > Prado026 > DAIRVJ01. The sequence continues at coordinate 15,488 of DAIRVJ010000032.1, read as the reverse complement.
GACGTCCAGCGCCAGCAGGTCATCGACCGTCTCGCGCCGGAGCATGAGGCGTGGGCCGCGGTTCGGCGACACCGCCACCACCGGCGGCCGGCCCACCATGTTGTAGCCCGAAGCCATCGCCCGGCAGTAGGCGCCAGTGGCCGCGACGGCTAGCAGGTCGCCGGGGGCCAGGTCGTCCGGCAGCCAGGCGTCCTTCACCACGACGTCGCCGCTCTCGCAGTGCCGGCCCACCACCCGGGCGAGCATCGGGGCGGCAGCGGAGGCACGCGAGGCGAGCGCGACCGTGTAGTCCGCGTCGTACAGCGCGGTGCGGATGTTGTCGCTCATCCCGCCGTCGACGCTCACGTACGCCCGGGTGAGCCCCCCGCCGAGGTCCACCCGCTTGACCGTGCCCACCTCGTAGAGCGTGAACGTGGTCGGTCCGACCAGGGCCCGACCGGGCTCGACGGCCAACCGGGGCTGCGGCAGGCCGGCTGCGGCGCACTCCCGGGCCACGATGCCCCGCAGCGACCCCGCGACCACGGAGGGGTCCGCAGGGTCGTCGCCGGCGACGTAGGCGATGCCCAGCCCGCCCCCGAGGTTGAGCTCCCCGAGCGCCAGACCGTGCTCGTCGCGGATGTCCGCAGCCAGGGCGACCACCCGGTGGGCGGCCACCTCGAACCCCGCCGTGTCGAAGATCTGCGAGCCGATGTGCGAGTGCAGGCCGACCAGTTCGAGGGCGGGCAGCCGCAGCACCCGGCGCACCGCCTCGGCGGCGTCCCCCCCGGCGAGCGAGAAGCCGAACTTCTGGTCCTCGTGCGCCGTTGCGATGAACTCGTGGGTGTGCGCCTCGACGCCGACGGTCACCCGCACGAGCACCCGCTGGCGCAGGCCGCGCTCGTCGGCGTGGAAGGCCAGCCGGGCGATCTCCTCGAAGGAGTCGAGGACGATCCGGCCGACCCCGGCCTCCAGGGCCGCGACGAGCTCGTCCGGGGACTTGTTGTTGCCGTGCATGAGCAGCCGGTCCGGCGGGAAGCCCGCCCGCAGCGCGACCGCGAGCTCTCCCCCGGTGGCGACGTCCAGGCCGAGCCCCTCCTCGTCGATCCACCGGGCGAGTCCCGTGGTCAGCAGCGCCTTGGCCGCGTAGTAGACGTCCCCGCCGGCGAACGCGTCGCCGAACGAGCGCGCGCGTCGACGGAAGTCCTCCTCGTCGAGGACGAAGGCCGGGGTGCCGAACGCCCGCGCGAGGTCGCGGACGTCGTGACCGTGGACGCGGACGACACCGTCGTCGGCCCGGTGCACGCCGCCGGCCCAGATCGCCGGGTCGAGCAGGTCCGGCTGTACCGGCGGGCCGGCGGGGCCGTGCTCGTGCAGCAGCTCCGCGTGCCGCGGTCCGGCCGGGTGAGCGCGCACCAGCTACATCCGCTCCGGAGCGGAGACCCCGAGCAGGCCGAGGCCGTTCGCGATCACCTGCCGGGTGGCGTCGTTGAGCCAGAGCCGGGCCCTGGTCAGGTCGGTGACCTCCTCGTCACCCCGGGGCAGGATCCGGCAGCCGTCGTAGAACCGGTGGTAGGTGCCGGACAGCTCCTCCAGGTAGCGGGCCACCCGGTGCGGCTCACGCAGCTCCGCCCCGGTGGCGACCACGCGGGGGAACTCGGCCAGCGTCCCCAGCAGCACGCTCTCGCGCTCGTCGACCAGCAGCTCGGGCCGGAAGTCGTCGGCGCTGCCCCGCTCGATCCCGAGGTCGACCGCGTGGCGCGACACCGAAGCGGTCCGGGCTGCGACGTACTGCACGTAGTACACCGGGTTGTCGTTGGTCTGCCGGGCCCAGAGATCCAGGTCGAGGTCGATCGGCGAGTCGGCCGAGTACCGGGCGAGGGCGTACCGGGCCGCGTCGACCCCGATCGCCTCGACCATGTCCTCGAGCGTGACGACGGTCCCGGCCCGCTTGCTCATCCGGACCGGCTGGCCGTCCTTGACCAGGTTGACCAGCTGGCCGATGAGCACCTCGATCGTGCGGTCCGGGTCGTCGCCGAAGCACGCCGCCATGGCCCGCAGCCGGTTCACGTACCCGTGGTGGTCGGCCCCGAGCATGATGACGACCTTGTCGAAGCCGCGCTCGCGCTTGTCCAGGTAGTAGGCGCAGTCGGCCAGGAAGTAGGTCGGCACGCCGTCGCCCTTGACCAGGACCCGGTCCTTGTCGTCGCCGTGGTCGGTCGTGCGCAGCCACAGGGCGCCGTCCTGCTCGTAGGTGGAGCCCTGGGCACGCAGCCGCTCGACAGCGGCGTCGAGCTCGCCCTTGGCGTGCAGGTCCTTCTCGTTGAAGTACACGTCGAACCGGACGCCGAAGCCGGCCAGCGACGACTTGATCTCGTCGAACATCAGCTGGACGCCCTCGAGCCGGAAGACCTCCTCGGCCGCCTGGTCGGACAAACCGAGGACGTCAGGATGCCGGGCGACGACGGCGCGGGCGATGTCGTCGATGTAGGCGCCGGTGTAGCCGCCCTCGGGAGGCGGTGCCCCGCGCGAGGCGGCCAGCAGCGACCGGGCGAACCGGTCGATCTGGGCGCCGGCGTCGTTGAAGTAGTACTCCCGGCAGACCTCGGCGCCCGCCGCCTGCAGCAGCCGGGCCAGCGCGTCGCCGACAGCCGCCCACCGCAGGGACCCGATGTGCACCGGGCCCGTCGGGTTCGCCGAGACGAACTCCAGGTTCACTCGTTGGCCGGCGACGGTGTCGCTGCACCCGTAGCGCGTCCCGGCCTCCACGATGGTGCGGGCCAGCCCGCCCTGCGCGGCGGCCTCGAGCGTGACGTTGAGGAAGCCCGGTCCGGCGACCTCGACGGAGGCGATGCCCGGCATGTGGCCCAATGCGGTGGCGATCGCCTCGGCCACCTCCCTCGGGGGCCGGCCGGCCTGCTTCGCCAGCTGGAGGGCCACGTTGGTGGCGTAGTCGCCGTGCGCCCGGTTGCGGGGACGCTCGACGGTGACGCTCTCGGGCGGTGTGACGCTCAGCTCTCCGGCGTCCACCGCGCTGCGGACGGCGGCCACCAGCGCCGCAGCGAGGTCGTCAGGGCTCACCGTCCAAGGCTAGCGGCGGCGCGCCACCCGCTCCCCCGAGGAGGTCTCGGACCAGGCCGACCAGGTCAGCAGGGTCGAACGGCTTGGTCAGGTAGGCGTCGACCCCGGCCGCCCGACCCCGCTCGCGGTCGGCGGTCTGGGCGCGAGCGGTGACCATGACGATGGGGATCTCGCGGGTGGCCGGGTCCTGCTTGAGCCGGGTGGCCGCGGCCAGCCCGTCCAGCCGCGGCATGACCACGTCGAGGGTGATGAGGTCGGGTCGGACGACGGCGACCTGGTCGAGGGCGTCCTGGCCGTCGACCGCCGTCGCGACGTCCAGGCCCTCGAGCTCGAGGTTGACCCGGATGAGCGCGCGCACGCTGGGCGAGTCGTCGACGACGAGCACCCGGGGGGAGCGGTTCATCCCGCCCAGGGTAGATCGGAGGCTCGCTCGTTTTCGGGAGCCGGTCGAGCGGCTGCTAACCTGCGAAACGACCCTGGCCCCCGTAGCTCAGGGGATAGAGCACCGCCCTCCGGAGGCGGTGGCGCAGGTTCGAATCCTGCCGGGGGCACCCCTGCCGATGCTCGTCCGGTGCACACCGCCCCTGCCCGCTCGCCGCCGGTCAGCCGACCGCCATCACGGTCGGCTCGGTCGGCACCAGCAGCGCCGGCTCGGTTGCCGCCCGCACGTCGTCGGTGCTGACGCCCGGCGCCACCTCGCGCAGGACCAGACCGTCGGGGGTGACGTCGAGCACGGCGAGGTCGGTGATGATGCGGTGGACGACGCCCCGCCCTGTGTACGGCAGGGAGCAGGTGTTGACGACCTTGAACGAGCCGTTCTTGGCGAGGTGCTCCATCATCACGATGACCCGCTGGGCGCCGTGGACGAGGTCCATGGCCCCACCCATGCCCTTGACCATCTTGCCGGGGATCATCCAGTTGGCCAGGTCGCCGCGTTCCGACACCTGCATCGCGCCGAGGATGGCCGCGTCGACCTTCCCGCCGCGGATCATCGCGAAGCTGGTCGCCGAGTCGAAGTAGGCGGCGCCCGGGAGCACGGTCACCGTCTCCTTGCCCGCGTTGATCAGATCGGGGTCGACCTCGTCCTCGTACGGGTAGGGGCCGACGCCGAGGATCCCGTTCTCCGACTGCAGGATGACGGTCACGCCCTCCTGCAGGTAGTTGGGCACCAACGTCGGCAGCCCGATGCCCAGGTTGACGTACTGGCCGTCCTCGAGCTCCTGCGCGACGCGGGCGGCGAGCTGCTCACGGGTGAGCGCCATCGGTCAGCCCTCCTGCTCGGCGCGGGGACGCACGGTGCGCCGCTCGATCCGCTTGGCGACGGCCTGCTCGGCGTCGAGCACCACCAGCCGCTGGACGAAGATGCCCGGCAGGTGGACCCGGTCGGGATCGAGGTCCCCGGCGTCCACGAGCTGCTCGACCTCAGCGATGGTCACCCGGCCGGCCATCGCCGCCAAGGGGTTGAAGTTGCGCGCGGACTCGTGGAACACCAGGTTCCCGTGCCGGTCACCGACCGCCGCGCGCACCAGCGCGAAGTCGGTGTGGATCGCCTCCTCCAACACGTACTCGCGGCCACCGAACGTCCGGGTGTCCTTGGGCGGCGAGGCGAGGGCGACCGACCCGTCGGGGGCGTACCGCCAGGGCAGACCGCCCTCGGCGACCTGCGTGCCGACGCCGGTGGCGGTGTAGAACGCGGGGATCCCCGAGCCCCCTGCGCGCAGCCGCTCGGCCAGGGTGCCCTGCGGAGTCAGCTCGACCTCGAGCTCGCCGCTGAGGAACTGCCGCTCGAACTCCTTGTTCTCGCCGACGTAGGACGACGTCGTCCGGGCGATCCGCTTCGCGGAGAGCAGGATGCCGAGCCCCCAGTCGTCGACGCCGCAGTTGTTCGACACGACCCTGAGGTCCTTGGTGCCCTGCTCGTACAGCGCCCTGATCAGCACGCTCGGGATCCCGCAGAGACCGAAGCCTCCGACCGCGACCGACGCGCCGTCTGTGATGTCGGCGACGGCCTCGGTCGCCGACCACCCGCTCTTGTCCATGGACGTCCCCATCGCCGGTCGTGACCTGGACGGAATCTACTCCGCCGGCCGGCCGCCTCCGGAGGCGGTCAACCGGACAGCGCAGGGAGCGCGAGGCCCCGCGCGGCCAGCGCGGACCTCAGCGCTGCTTCGAACGCGGCCACGTCACCACCGAGCGCGTCGAGCTCCACGCGTCCGAGCACGACCTGAGCGGCACCGTCCACCGGGTGGGCCACGACGCACGGAGTGCCGCCGTCGGTCAGCGCTCGGAGGGCGGGAGTGCGCTCGTTCAGGTGCACGAGGTCGAACGCGACCCCCAGGCGACCGACCAGCTCGTGGAAGGCTCGCTTGCGCCGCACCGGTGAGTGCGTGACGTCGCACAGCGCGCAGTGCGCGGTTCCCCGCGCCCGTCCGACGACGTAGGCGAGCTCGCCCCGCCAGCCGCCGTCGGCGTGGTACACCCCGGTCAGCCGGCTCACCGCTCGCCCCTCCATGCAGACATCCTGCCCGTGCATGGCAGGCTCGGCGCGGTGACGACACCGAGCGCCCGGCGACCTGCGGCCGTCGCGGCCGGGGACGCAGGCACCGCAGCCGCCGCGCAGGCTGTGCTGCGGGCGGGCGGCAACGCCTTCGACGCGGCCGTCGGCGCCGGTTTCGCGGCCGCCGTCTGCGAGCCGACCCTGAGCAGCCTGGGCGGAGGCGGGTTCCTGCTCGCCCGACCGGCCGAGGGACCACCCACCCTGGTCGACTTCTTCGTCGACACCCCCGGTCGTGGCCTGGGACCCGACCGGCTCGAGCCGCACTTCACCCCGGTCACCGTCCGGTTCTCGGGGGCCGACCAGGTCTTCCACGTCGGCTACGGGTCGGTGGCCGTACCGGGCTGCCTGGCCGGTTACCTGCACGTGCATCGCCGTTTCGGCCGCCTGGACCTGGCCGAGGTGCTCGCGCCGGCGCAGTCGATGGCCCGAGCCGGCGCCGTGCTGTCCAGCACGCAGGCCGAGATCGTCCGGCTGCTCGCGGAGATCCTGACCCGCTCCGACGAGGGCCGCTCGGTCTTCGCCCCGAGCGGGCGGCTGCCCGTGGCCGGCGAGCGGCTGCGCAACGAGGCGTATGCGGACTTCCTCGCCGCCGTGGCCGAGGGCCGGGTCACCGGCTTCCACGACGCGGCGCTCGCCGGCCCGCTCGACGCGGCCATGCGAGCGGGCGGCGGCCTGCTCGGCGCCGAGGACCTGGCGGCCTACCAGGTCGTGGAGCGCGAGCCGCTGACCGTCGACCTGCACGGGGTGCGGGTGCACACCAACCCGCGGCCCGCCTTCGGCGGCGGGCTGGTCGCCCTGGGGCTGGCCCAGCTGGCCGAGGGTCGGACGCTGGCGGAGGCGCTGCGCGAGATCTCCGAACGGGACGTGATCTCGGCCGTCCGCTCGGTCAAGGGCACGACCCACGTCAGCGTGTCCGACCACGAGGGCAACGTGGCGGCGATGACGACGTCCAACGGCTCCTGTTCCGGGGTCTTCGTCCCGGGGACCGGGGTCCAGCTGAACAACGTGATGGGTGAGCGCGACCTGCACCCGGAGGGGTTCCACGCGGCGCCGCCGGGGATGCGGGTCGGGTCGATGATGGCGCCGACCGTCGTCGAGCGCACCGACGGCAGCGTGCTCGCGCTCGGCAGCGGTGGCAGCGAGCGGATCCGCAGCGCGATCACCCTGGTGGCCGCCCGGCTGCTCACCCAGGACGACGACGCGGCCGGCGCGGTGCGCGCCTCACGCGTGCACTGGGACGGCGACCGCTGGCAGGTCGAGCCGGGCCTGGACGCCGCGCTGGCGGCCCAGCTCGCGGGCCAGCCGATGAACGTCTGGCCCGAGCGCGACCTCTACTTCGGTGGCGTGCAGCTGGTCGCGACCTGGCCCGACGGCGCGGACGCGGCCGGCGACTCGCGAAGGGACGGCGCAGCGGCGGTGCTGGACCCGGCCGGGTCAGCCCCCCCGCCCTGACAGCAGCGGACGCAGGGCGTCGAGGACCGACGCGTCCTCGATCGTCGACGGCAACGGCTCCTCGTGGCCGTCGGCGATCCCCCGCATCGCCTTGCGCAGGATCTTCCCCGACCGGGTCTTCGGCAGCGCCGGGACCACGTCCACGCGCTTGAACGAGGCGACCGCCCCGATCTGGTCGCGCACCGCCCGTATCAGCTCGGCCGCCAGCTGCCCGGGGTCGGCCTGGACGCCGGCCTTGAGGACCACCAGGCCGCGGGGCACCTGACCCTTGAGGTCGTCGTGCACCCCGATCACGGCGCACTCCGCGACCGACGGATGGGCGGCCAGCACCGCCTCCATAGCCCCCGTGGACAGCCGGTGTCCGGCGACGTTGATGACGTCGTCGGTGCGGCCCATGACGAACAGGTAGCCGTCGGCGTCCAGGTAACCGCCGTCCCCGGTGAGGTAGGCGCCGGGGAAGGCCGACAGGTAGCCGGCCACGTAGCGCTGGTCGTCGCCCCACAGGGTGGTGAGCGTGCCGGGCGGCAGCGGCAGCCGGATGACGATCGCTCCTTCGGTCCCCGCGGGCAACGGGTTGCCGCCGGCATCGACCACCTCGACGGCGTACCCGGGCACCGGCACCGACGGCGAGCCCGGCTTGAGCGGCATCGGCTCGAGACCGCGGCAGTTCGCGGCGATCGGCCACCCCGTCTCGGTCTGCCACCAGTTGTCGACGACAGGGATGCCCAGCATGTCGCTGGCCCAGTGGTAGGTGTCCGGGTCGAGCCGCTCGCCGGCGAGGAACAGGGTGCGAAGGGACGACGTGTCGTGGCGGTGCAGCGCGCGGCCGTCGGGGTCCTCCCGCTTGATGGCGCGGATCGCGGTGGGCGCGGTGAACAGTCCCTTGACCTGGTGGTCGGAGACGACCCGCCAGAACGCCCCGGCGTCCGGCGTCCCCACGGGCTTGCCCTCGTAGAGCACCGACGTCGCGCCGACCAGCAGCGGGGCGTAGACGATGTAGGAGTGCCCGACCACCCAGCCGACGTCGGAGGCCGCCCACCAGGTGTCGCCGGGCCTGATGTCGTAGACGTTCGCCATCGACCAGGCCAGCGCCACGGCATGGCCCCCGTTGTCGCGGACGACCCCCTTCGGCTTGCCGGTGGTGCCCGACGTGTAGAGGACGTAGAGCGGGTCGGTGGCGGCGACGGGGACGCAGTCGACCGGCTCCGCCGCGGCGACCAGCGCGTCCCAGTCGACGTCGCGCTCGCCGAGGGTCGCGCGGGCCTGCGGACGCTGCAGGATCACGCAGCGCTGCGGCTGGTGCTCCGCCAGGGCCAACGCGGCGTCGACCAGCGGCTTGTACTCGATGACCCGGCTGACCTCGATCCCGCAGGACGCCGACACGACCACCGTAGGCCTGGCGTCGTCGATCCGGATCGCCAGCTCGTGCGGCGCGAAGCCACCGAAGACGACCGAGTGGACGGCGCCCAGCCGGGCGCAGGCCAGCATCGCGATGACGGCTTCGGGAACCATCGGCAAGTAGATGACGACCCGGTCGCCGGGGCCCACCCCCAGGTCGCGCAGCCCACCCGCGAAGCGGGCCACCCGGTCCAGGAGGTCGGCGTAGGTGAACCGCTGGACGGTGTCGGTGACCGGACTGTCGTAGACCAGGGCGACCTGCGGGCCGCGGCCATCCCGCACGTGCCGGTCGAGCGCGTTGAAGCAGGTGTTCAGGGAGCCGTCGGGGTACCAACGGAACAGCGGTGCATCGGTCGCGTCCAGCGCCCGGGTCGGCGGCTGCACCCAGTCGACGGCGGCCGCAGCGTCCAGCCAGAACCCCTCGGGATCACTGAGGCTGCGGTGGTACTCGTCGCGGTAGCGCCCCATCGTCGCCTCCGGTGGTCGGTGGGCCGATGCGCCGCAGGGTAGACGGTCCCGGGTGAACGTCGCCGGTCAGCCCCTGTCCCTTCGCCGCGGCAGCTTCGGGACGAACCGCCCGGTCCGCGCCGCGTAGTCGGCGTACTGGGGATGCTGTTCCCGCAGCAGCGACTCCTCCCACCACGCCTTGCCGGCCAGCAGGACCACCAGGACGACCAGGACGACGACGACAGCCACGCTGCCCGACCGGGCGGTCACCGAGGCCGCAGCGACCAGCAGCCCGGTGTATACGGGATGCCGTACGAAGCGGTAGACCCCCTCCGTGCGAAGGCTGCCGCTCGCCAGCGGCTCGGGGTGGGCGGACAGCGAGTCCCCCAGGCCGGCCAACCCGAGGCCGGCGATGGCCAGGCCCACGACGGTCAGCACGAGGAGCACGACCGCAAGGGCCGCCGGCACGGTCCACGCGGTGCCGCGAGGCAGGACGACCAGCAGCACGAGGAGGACCCCCTGCCCCGCCACCAGGGCCCAGCCGACCACTCGACGGAACGACACCCGGCGATCGTCGCACGCGGCTACCGTTGGCGGGTGGCCGAATGGCAGCCGGCGGGCTACTCGGGTACCCCGCTGCCCCGCAAGCTCGGCATCAAGCCGGGCCATCGGGTGCTGCTCGTGCAGGCCCCCCGTGGGCTCGCCCTCGCCCCGCTGCCCGCGGGCGTCAAGGTCGAGCGCCGGGCCGGCCCGCCCCCCTACGACGTGCTGGTCGCCTTCGCCAAGGACCGGGCCGCCCTGGACCGCGAGCTCGTCCGCGCGATCCCGCTCATGCACGAGTCGTCGGCGCTGTGGGTCGCCTGGCCCAAGCGTGCCTCACACCAGCAGACCGACCTGGACGAGAACGGGGTCCGCGACACCGGGCTGGCCGCCGGGCTGGTCGACGTGAAGGTCTGCGCCATCGACGACGTCTGGAGCGGCCTGAAGCTGGTCTACCGGCTGGCCGACCGAGCGGGCCTCGCGTCCGCCCGCCCCACCGTGTCGAGCACCCAGGCGAACACCTCCGACTCGTAGGCGAGCCTGGCGTGTCGGCCGGAGGGGCCGTGATGGGAGCCGGCTCCCGTCTCGATCCGAAAGAGCACGCTGTCGTCGGAGGAGCCGGTCGCGCGCAGCCGAGCCACCCACTTGGCCGGCTCCCAGTACATGACCCGCGGGTCGTGCAGCGCACCGGTCACGAGCAGCCGTGGCCGATCGGCAGCCGGCGGCACGTTGTCGTAGGGCGAATAGGCGAGCAGCCAGGCGAACTCGTCCGCGCGACGGGGGTCTCCCCACTCGGCGTACTCCTGCGCGGTGAGCGGCACGGAGGGGTCGAGCATCGTCGTGACGACGTCGACGAACGGCACCTCGGCCACCACCCCGCGCCACCGCCGGGGCGCCTGGGAGAAGACCGCCCCCATGAGCAGCCCACCGGCGGACAGCCCCCGGGCGACGAGGCGCTCACCGTCGACGAACCCGGACGCCAAGGCGTCGGCGCAGTCGACGAGGTCGTCGAACGTGTGCTGCTTGGCGGCCAACCGGCCGTCCTGCCACCAGCGCCGGCCCAGCTCGCCGCCACCCCGGACGTGGGCGTGCGCGAACACCACGCCCTGGTCCAGCAGGGACGGAAGGGCGGCGTCGAACTCGGGCTCGAAGCAGTACTCGTAGGCGCCGTACGCATAGACCAGGCAGGGCGCCGAACCGTCGAGCGCGACGTCGTCCCGGTGGACGAGCGTGACCGGCACAGGCACGCCGTCGCGGGCCGGCATGGTGACCCGGTGGGACAGGTATCGGGTTCGGTCGTATCCCGGGACCTCCTGACGTTTGCGCAGCCGACGCTCACCTGTCGCCAGGGCGACGTCGAACCACGTCGGAGGCTCGGTGTAGGACTCGACGCGGACGAGGATCCGGTCGGTGTCGAAGACCTCGTTGCGGTCGAGTCGGATCGTGCCGCCCTCCAGGTTCGACGACACGTCGAGCGCCGGCTGGCTCCCGTCCCGAGCGAGGATCCGCAGCAAGGGGTACCCCCCGCGACGCAGCGAGAGCACCAGGTGACCCGCGAACACGTCGACCCCAAGCAGCCGCTCGTCCGGGTGCTCGCCGATGACCTCCTCCCAGTGACCGGCGCCTGGCGTCCCCAGCGGCACCCTGACCAGACGGAACTCGGGCGCGTGGTCGTTGGTGACGATGACCAGGGCGTCGCCGTCCGTTCCGGGGGCGTGCGACACCCAGTACTCGACGCCGTCACGCCGGGGATGGACGAGCAGCGGAGCGGCGTCGGGCCGGTCCGTGGGGAGCAGCCAGGCCTCGGTGGTGTCCCTGGCCACCAGGTGGACGACGGCGTAGGCCCCCGAACGGGAGCGCTCGAGCATCACCTCGAAGCGGTCGTCGTCCTCCTGGAGGACCAGGACGTCGTCCCGGGGGTCCGTGCCGAGCCGGTGCCGCCAGACCTGGAAGGGGCGGTACGCCTCGTCGTGCACCACGTAGAGGAAGGTCGAGGAGTCCGCCGACCATGCGCCGCCCGGGAAGGAGCGCGCGACCGCATCCGGAAGGTCCCGCCCGGTCGTCAGGTCCCGAAAGCGCAGCCGGTAGACCTCGTCGCCGTCCCGGTCGACCGAGTACGCCAGGACCGCGCCGTCTGGACTGACCTCACGGACGCCGACCTCGAGGTACCCACTGTCCTCAACGAGCAGGTTCTCGTCCAGCACCAGCTCCGGCGCGACAGTCCCAGGCCGTCGCCGCCACAGCTCCTCGTAGTCCTTCCCGGTGACCGTCCGGGTGTAGTAGACACATCCTCCTCGCGTCCAGCTGACCGACTCGTCAGTCGGCCGGATGCGCGCCACCATCTCGCCGAGCAGGCGCTGCCGAAGGGGCTGGGCATGCGACATCCGGGTCTCGTAGTAGGCCCGCTCCGCTCCGAGGTAGGCGCGCGTGCGAGGGAGGTCGCGTTCTCGCAGCCAGCCGTACTCGTCGAGGCGACGCACCCCGTGCAGCTCGTGGACGACCGGCTCGACATCGGCGACCGGCGGGATTTGGACGTCCGCACTCATCCAGGTCAACCTAGTCGGCCCCATCCGCCGGCGACCAGGAACTGGAACGCACCAGGAGGTTGGACATGACCGGGACCCGTCGGCACCGCTGGGCTGCGGCCCTCATCATCGC
>DAIRVJ010000032.1:0-3279 GCA_036802895.1 Candidatus Nanopelagicales bacterium | reverse complement strand
TCATCGCCGTCCTCGTCCGCCGAAGCGACGACCTTCACGGTGGGCATCCTGCAGGACATCGACTCGCTCAATCCCTTCGTCGGGATCGTGGCCGAGGCGTACGAGATGTACGGGCTCATGTATGACCAGCTGCTCGGGTACAGCCAGAAGGACTTCTCGCCGGTGCCGGGGCTGGCCGAGTCGTGGACCGAGTCGACGGACCGCAAGTCCTGGACCTACAAGATCCGCTCAGGGGTGACCTGGTCGGACGGCACCCCTCTGACCGCCAAGGACGCCGCCTACACGTTCACCCGGATCATCAACGGGGAGTTCGAGCAGACCAACTACGGCAGCTACGTCGCCAACATCACGGCGGCGGCCGCCCCCGACGACACCACGCTGGTGCTGTCGGTCAAGCAGCCCACGCCGATCATGCTGAGACTCGCGGTGCCGATCCTGCCCGAGCACGTCTGGAAGGAGATCGACGCCAAGGAGGTCGCCACCTACGCCAACGAGCCGCCGGAGGGCGGGATCGGGTCGGGACCGTTCGTGCTGACCGAGCGACGCACAGGGCAGTTCATCCGGTTCACGGCGAACAAGGGCTACTGGGCCGGCGCCCCCAAGGTCTCGCAGGTGGTGTTCCGCATCTTCGCCAACGAGGACGCCGCGGTGCAGGCGCTGAAGAAGGGGGAGATCGACTTCCTCGACGGGCTGACGCCGAATCCGTTCAACGCCATCAAGGGGCAGGCAGGCATCACGACTGTGCCGGCCAAGTACTCCGGCTTCGACGAGCTGGCGTTCAACACCGGTGCCGCGACGGCCGACGGCAAGCCGATCGGCGACGGTCACCCGGCGTTCAAGGACAAGCGGGTCCGGCAGGCCATCGCCTACGCGATCGACAAGAAGACCCTGGTCGACAAGGTGCTGGGCGGCCTGGGCAGCGAGGGCAACTCGGTGATCCCACCCCTGTACCCCAACGACCACTGGCAGCCAGAGCAGCCCTACGCGTTCGACCTCGCCAAGGCCAACCAGCTGCTCGACGACGCCGGCTACCAGAAGGGCGCCGACGGCATCCGGACCATGCCCGACGGCAGCAAGCCGCTGAAGGGGCTGCGGCTGTTCGCCCGGCAGGAGTCGAGGACCTCGCAGCAGTCCGTGCAGTTCATCCAGGGCTGGCTCAAGCAGCTCGGGATCGACACCTCGGTCCGGGTGGTGGAGGAGAACACGCTGACCGAGATCATCGGGCAGGGTGAGTTCGACATGTTCGAGTGGGGCTGGGTCGTGGAGCCCGACCCGGACTATCAGATGTCCACGTTCACCTGTGCCAAGCGGTCCTACGAAGACGCCGGCGTCATCACGGCCGACCTCTCGGACAGCTTCTACTGCAACCCGGCGTTCGACGCGCTCTACGCGCAGCAGGGCTCCGAAACCGATCTCGCCAAGCGGTCCGCCATCGTCAAGCAGATGCAGCAGATCCTCTATGAGGACGCGCCTTACGTCGTGACCTTCTACTACGACGAGCTGCAGGCCTACCGGTCCGACCGCTTCAGGGACCTCAAGCCGCAGCCCGACCCTGGTGGCGTCCTGCTCTTCCAGTACGGCACGTACACCTACCGCAGCGTTCGACCGGTGTCCGCCGACTCGACCGACGCGGGGTCGAGCGGCCCGAACTGGGCGCTGGTCGGAGGAATCAGCGCCGCGCTGCTGGCCCTCGGTGGTGGGGGTCTGCTGCTGGCCAGGTCTCGGCGGCAGACCGTCGACGACCGCGAGTAGCCATGGCCGTCGCGCTCGAGAGCACCGCGGCCTCGCCTGCCCCCGGGACGGATCGGGGCGGACGGGGACAGGGGTCGCTCGGGTACGTCGGCCGCAAGATCGTCAGCTCGACAGCAAGCCTGGCCTTCATCCTGGTGTTCAACTTCTTCCTGTTCCGCGTGCTTCCCGGCGACCCAGCGAAGAGCCTCACCCGCAACCGGCTGGTGCCCGCCGAGCAGGTCGCTGAGCTGCGCAAGTCGTTCGGACTGGACAAGCCGCTGCTCGAGCAGTTCTGGCTGTACCTCGGCAACACCCTCTCCGGAGACCTGGGCATCTCCTACAAGTTCCGACAGCCGGTCACTTCGGTCATCGCCGAGCGGCTGTGGCCGACGCTCGTGCTCGTGGGTACGGGGACCCTGCTCGCGACGGTGATCGGGCTGCGCATCGGGGTGCGGTCGGCCTGGCACCGCGGCAGTGCGTTCGACCGGGTGTCCACCGGCAGCACACTCACGGTGTACGCCATGCCCGAGTGGTGGCTCGGCCTCATCCTGCTCGCTGCTTTCGCCGTCGGCATCGGCCCGTTCCCAGGAGTGTTCCCGACCGGCGGCCTTGTCTCGCCGGGCGTCGATCCATCCTCGCTGCGCGGGATCGCGGACCAGGCCTGGCATCTCGCGCTGCCGGTCCTCACTCTGACCCTGGCCTACCTGGCGGAGTACTCGCTCATCATGCGGTCGGCCCTGCTCGACGAGATGGGCGCCGACTACCTGCTCACGGCCCGGGCCAAGGGCCTGCGCGACGATCTGGTGCGCCGGCGGCACGCGGTCCCGAACGCCCTGTTGCCGGTGGTCACCCTGGTCGCCCTGAACCTGGGCTTCGTCGTCTCCGGTGCCATCACCATCGAGACGGTGTTCTCGATCCCCGGCTTGGGTCTGCTCACCTACGAGGCGCTGCGGGTCCCCGACTTCCCCCTGTTGCAGGGCTGCTTCCTGCTGTTCTCGGTCGGCGTCGTCTTCGCCAACCTCGTCGCGGACCTGCTGTACAGCCGGCTCGACCCGCGGGTGCGCGGATGAGCGTGCAGCAGGGTGAGCCACCGTCGATCGCCGCGCGGTCACCAGGGGCGATCGCGCGGGCTCGGCGACGGGAGTCGGCCCGGCGGGTGTGGCGGGAGTTCCGCCAGCATCGGGCCGGCATGGTCGGGCTCGCCGTGATGGTGACGTTCCTCCTCATCGCGGTGGCGGCTTCGCTGATCGCCGACCCGGCAGGCCTGGACGTCACCCGGGCCACCGGCCGCGCACTGCAGCCGCCTTCCGGCGGCTACCCCCTCGGCACGGACGAGAGCGGCCGGTCGGTGCTGACCATGCTCATCCACGGCTCTCGGGTCTCGCTGGCCGTCGGGCTGCTCGCCACCCTCATCTCCATGGTGATCGGCACGCTGGTGGGAGTGTGCGCCGGGCACTTCCGCGGCGTCGTCAGCGGGCTGCTCAACCGGCTCACCGAGTGGTTCCTGGTCATCCCCTTCCTGCCGCTGGCCATCGTGCTCGCCACGGT
>DAIRVJ010000031.1:0-20045 GCA_036802895.1 Candidatus Nanopelagicales bacterium | reverse complement strand
TGGAGACCTCCTCCCTGCCGGCCAAGCTGGCCGACTGCCGCAGCGACGACGTCGACCGCAGCGAGCTGTTCATCGTCGAGGGGGACAGCGCCCTCGGCACCGCCAAGCTCGCCCGCAACTCCGAGTTCCAGGCGCTGCTGCCGATCCGGGGCAAGATCCTCAACGTGCAGCGGGCATCCGCCTCGGACATGCTGCGCAACGCCGAGTGCGCCTCGATCATCCAGGTGATCGGTGCCGGTTCCGGGCGCACGTTCGACCTCGACGCTGCCCGGTACGGCAAGGTGATCGTGATGACCGACGCCGACGTCGACGGGGCGCACATCCGCACCCTGCTGCTCACCCTCGTCTTCCGCACGATGCGTCCCCTGCTCGAGTCCGGCCGGGTGTTCGCCGCGGTGCCGCCGCTGCACCGGATCGAGGTCGTCGGTGGTGGCGGGCGGCGCAACGAGTTCATCTACACCTACTCCGAGGCCGAGCTGCACCGCACGCTGGCCGACCTGGCGAAGAAGGGACGCTCGGTCAAAGACCCGGTCCAGCGGTACAAGGGCCTCGGCGAGATGGACGCCGACCAGCTGCGGGACACCACCATGAACCCGCGCACCCGGACGCTGCGCCGGGTCACGCTCGACCACGCCGAGACCGCCGAGCGGACCTTCGACCTGCTCATGGGCAACGAGGTCGCGCCGCGGCGGGAGTTCATCATCGACGCCGGCGCCAGCCTCGACCGTTCCCGCATCGACGCCTGACGCCTAAGGTTGGCGCATGTGCTGCGTCGTGGCCCTCATGGCGTTCATCGGTCCACGGGTCGCGTTCGTCGCGACGTGGCTGCTCACCGACAAGGTGGACGTGGCGTTCACGGACTCGGTGCTGGTCCCCGTGCTCGGCCTGATCTTCCTGCCGTGGACGGCCCTCATGTACGCGCTGTGCTACTCGGTCGCCGACGGCGTCACGGGGTTCGGCTGGATCCTGGTCGGGCTCGGTCTGCTGTTCGACCTCAGCTCCTACAGCGGGGGTCTGCTCAGGCGCCGACGCTGAGCGCCCGGCTCATCGCCCTTCCCGGCGCCACTTGATGCTGCAGCCCAGCGCCGGGCGGTGCGGCCCCGGCACCGACCGCCCGGCGAGCACCTCGGTCACCGCCGTGCGCAGGTCCGCACCGGTGACCGGCCGGCCGTTGCCGGGGGTCGACGCGTCGAACGCTCCTCGGTAGGCCAGCCGGAGCCTCCCGTCGTAGAGGAAGAAGTCCGGCGTGCACACCGCCCCGAAGTCGCGGGCGACGTCCTGGGCGGTGTCCACCAGGTAGGGGAAGGTCCAGCCTGCCCGGGCCACCTGCGCGCGCAGACCCGGGACGTCGTCGTCCGGGTACTCGACCGCGTCGTTGGAGCAGACCCCGACGACGGCGAGACCGGCCGGGGCCAGCTCGTCGACCAGCGCACCCAGTGCGGCCTCGATGTGCTGGACGTACGGGCAGTGGTTGCACAGGAAGGCGACGAGCACGGCGGGGGAGCCGTCGAAGTCGGACAGGCGAACGGTGCGCTCGTCGAGGTCGGGGAGGGCGAAGTCGGGGGCGGGTGTGCCCAGGTCGGTGGGTCCAGACGTGGCGGCCATGGCTCAGACGCTACCGAGCCGGGGCCGGACGGCCGCGGCATAGGACACCCCGGGCACGGGTGGCTGGCCGCACGACTCCGGGCGGGGCGGCAGGGCCCGTTCGACGACCTCCACCGACCAGGTGGACGCACCGTCGACCACACGCAGCCGCTTGCCCCCGTTCGTCGTCCCCTCCAGCGTCGTCGCTTCGAGCGGCCGTGGCCGCGTGTCGCCGGCGGCGGACAGCACGGCCAGCTCCGCCGCCTGCGCCGATCGCTCCAGCCAGCTCCGCCCGCGGCAGGCGCCCAGGCCGAGCGTGGCGGCGTCCGGGCCCCCGTACACGTACCCGTCGGGCAACGACAGCACGGTCGGCGCGAACCGATGACCGCCGAGGTGGGACGACTCCCACACTCGCCCTGGCCAGCGGGCGGCGAGCCGCTCGACGACCGGGCGGCCGAGCAGGGCACAGCACTGGTCCCGGCGGGCGTTGGTGCAGACCAGCAGGATCCGCTCGTCGTCGGCCACCAGCCCTGGACGGCGCCCCGCCGCGATCGCCGCGAGGTCGAGGTCGAGCACGCCGTCCACCCGGGCCAGCCGCGTGGTCTCCAGCCACGGCCGCCCGTCCGGGCCGAGCCCGGCCACGACCAGGGCGCGCGGCTGCTCGACGTGCCGGTCGGGATGCGGGCCGGGCCGCCGGACGAGCACAACCGTCACCCCCGCGGACTCCGCGGCCGCGGTCAGCCGGTCGCCGAGGCGCGCCGGCAGATGGCTGTCGGTGAGCGCCCTCGGCCCCCACGGTCCAGGCTGCTCCAGCGCGACCCACGCCCTGGTGTGCGGCGCGCTGCCGGCCAGCGGCTCCAGCGACGACCGGGCCAGCGCCGAGCAGGACACGTGGCTCGACGGCGGGGACACCCTCGTGACGGTAGCGTTCGCGCCGTGTCGCGCAGCATCGTCGTCGGTGGGGAGAGCCTGGTCGACCTGATCCTGGACCCGTCCGGCGCCATCCAGGCGGTGCCGGGGGGCGGTCCGTACAACGCTGCCCGGACGGTGGCTCGGCTGGGCGGGCGCAGCACCTTCCTCGGGCGGTTCTCCGACGACCGGTTCGGCGCCCGGCTGCGCGACTCGCTGGCTGCGGACGGCGTCCGACTGGGCTGCCCCGAGCCGACCAGCGCGCCGACGACGCTCGCGGTGGCCGAGCTGGACGACGGGGGAGCGGCCCGCTACCGCTTCTACTTCGCCGGGACCTCGGCCCCGCAACTCACCCGGGACCAGGCGCTCGACGCGCTTCCCGCCGACCTCGGGGCGCTGCACGTGGGCACGCTCGGACTCGTGCTGGAGCCGATGGCCGAGGCGCTCGAGGCCGTCGTCGGCCAGGTGGGTGACCACGTGCTGGTCTTCCTCGACCCGAACTGCCGGCCGGGCGTCGCCGCGGACGACGCCGGCTACCGGGCCCGGCTCGAGCGGGTGCTGGCCCGCGCCGACGTGGTCAAGGTCAGCGCCGACGACCTCGACTACCTCGAGCCCGGAGTACCCGCCCTCGCCGCCGCCCGTCACCTGCTGCGGCACGGTCCGAAGGCGGTGCTGCTCACCGCAGGCGGGGGCGAGGTCGTCGTGCTGACGGCGTCGGCCGAGCAGGCGCTCCCGGTGCCTCGCGTCACCGTGGCGGACACCGTCGGGGCCGGCGACTCCTTCGGCGGGGCTTTCCTCACCGCGTGGACGGCTGCGGGCACGGACCACGCTCGGCTCGGCGACCTCGACGCGCTGCGGCGCCCCGTCGAGGCGGCGATCGCCGTCGCGGCGATCACCTGCCAGCGGGTCGGGGCGGATCCGCCGCACCTGGCGGACCTCCCGGCCGAGGTGGCCACCGCCTTCGCCCAGCCGACGCCGGCCTAGCCGACTCCGGCGAGGCTCAGCACCTCCGCCGAGCTGCCGGCCGGGTCGGTGACGTCGAAGCGGCAGGCCGGCATCCCGGCCGCCAGGGACGCCCGCACGTTCACCGTGAGGTCGTCGACGAACAGGCAGTCCGCCGCTGCGAGCCCCATCGCGTCGGCCACCGCCAGGTAGGCCCGAGGGTCCGGCTTGCGCACCCCGAGCTGCAGCGCGTCGATGACCACCTCGAACAGGTCCCGGTGCGGCCAGGACTCCTGCCAGTTCGGCCCGAGGAACGCGGAGGCGTCGTTGGTCAGCATCCCCTGGGGCAGCCGGCCGTGCAGCGTGCGCAGCGCGGCCAGCACCTCCGGGCGCTCGCGCCCGGCCCAGTCGATGTCGCGGTGCCAGTCGAGGTCGATGCCGGCCGCCACCAGCCGGTCGCGGGATCGCCGCCAGTACTCCGGCTCCGGCAGCGTCCCCGCGTCGACGGCGGCGTAGTCGAGGTCCGGCTCGACGGAGAACGGGCCGCGGGGCAGCGTCCCGGGCGGCAGGCCGCGTGCCGCCTCGAGCTCGGGCGCCACCTCGAACGGCGTGCGGTAGATGATCCCGCCCATGTCCCACACCACCGCGCGGACGGTCACCGGGCGCCCTCCCGGGCGTGCGCACGCAGGATCTCGGCCAGGGATCGCACCGGCTCGGCCGGCGTGACGCGCACCACCACCTGCCCGTCGACGTCGACCGACACCGGGTGGACGTCGATCCGCAGCGCGGGGGTGTCGTGCCGTTGCCCGGTGCGGACGTCGTAGCGCCACCAGTGTCGCGGGCAGCTGAGCAGGCAGCCGTCGAGCCAGCCTTCCGCGAGCGAGCCGCCCTTGTGCAGGCACGCGTCGTCGACCGCGAACAGCACACCCTCGGCGTTGCCGACCGCCAGCCGGTGGCCGGCACCCTCGACCAGCCGGACGGCGCCGGGCGGGAACTCCTCCACCCTTCCGGCGACGACCGGCACGGAGCCGTCCGCGGGTTCGGTCACGGCAGCAGCTGGGTGACCACGGCCTTGGCCTCGGTGAACAGCTCCTCGCTGTAGGCGCCGCCCTCGCGCCCGATGCCCGAGTCCTTCGTGCCGCCGAACGGCGCCCGCAGGTCGCGCAGGAAGAAGCAGTTGACCCACATGGTCCCGGCCTTCACCTCGCGGGCGACTTTGTGAGCGGTGTCGAGGTTCGTGGTCCAGACCATGCCGGCCAGCCCGTAGCGGTTGTCGTTGGCCAGCGCGATGGCCTCCTGCGTGCTGTCGAACGGCATGCACACTTGCACGGGTCCGAAGATCTCCTCCTGGCACACCCGCCACGAGTTGTCGACGTCACCGAACACGGTCGGGGCCACGAAGTTGCCCCTCGCCAGCTCGCCGTCGGTCACCCGGTGCCCGCCGGTCATCAGCTTGGCACCCTCACGCTGCCCGAGCTCGATGTAGGACAGCACCTTCTCCAGATGCTCGGTGGAGACCAGCGGTCCGATCCGGGTCGCCGGGTCGAGCGGGTTGCCGACCGGCAGGGCCTCGGCGGCCGCGACGAAGCGGGCGAGGAACTCGTCGTAGACCGGTCGCTGCACGAGCAGCCGGCTGCCGGCGAGGCAGACCTCGCCCTGGTTGCGGAAGATCGCGTCGATGGAGCCGGCGACGGCCCGGTCGAGGTCGGCATCGGCGAAGACGATGTTCGGGCTCTTCCCGCCGAGCTCGAACGACACCTTCTTCAGGGTCGGCGCGGCGGCCGCCATGATCGCGCGCCCGGTGCCGCTCTCGCCGGTGAAGGAGATCAGGTCCACGTCGGGATGGCGGGTGAGCCGCTCACCGGCGGCGTCCGGCCCGAAGCCCTGCAGCACGTTGAGCACGCCGTCGGGCAGCCCGGCCCCGGCGCACACCTCGGCGAGCAGCGAGGCCGTGACCGGGCTCTGCTCGGCCGGCTTGAGTACGGCGGTGCAGCCGAACGCCAGCGCCGGCGCGACCTTCCAGGTGGCCAGCATGAGCGGGAAGTTCCACGGGGAGATGAGCGCGGCCACCCCGCTCGGTTCGCGGATCGTGTAGGTGAACATGCCGTTCGGCCCGTGGAAGGCCTGGTCGTGCGACTGCTCGGCGTAGTCGGCGAAGAAGCGGAAGTTGTGGGCCGCCCGCGGCACGTCCTTGGTACGCGCCTCGGTGACCGGCTTGCCCATGTCGCGCGTCTCCCACTGCGCGATTTCGTCCAGCCGAGCCTCCAGCCCGTCGGCCACCCGATGCAGCACCTTCTTCCGCTCCGCCGGGGTCATCCGGGGCCATGGCCCCTCGTCGAAGGCCGTCCGTGCCGCGGCCACCGCGCGGTCGGCGTCCTCGGCCGCCCCCTCGGCGACGGTCGCCACCACGGTGTTGTCGATCGGGCTGACCGAGTCGAACGTCGCGCCCGAGAGCGAGTCGACGAACTGCCCGCCGATGAAGTGTCGGACGTCGCGGGTCATGCGGAGGCCTCCTTCGGCGTCGCGCCACGGGCGACCGAGTAGGGCACCCCGCCGATCCCCCACAGGTCGGGGTCGACCTCGCGGACCACGACCCGCACCCGGTCGATCGGCGTGTCGAGAGTGTCCGCCACGGTGCGCGACACGTTGGCGATCAGCTCGGTGAGCATGCTCCGCTCACGGCCGCGGACCACGTCGATGCTCACGAACGGCACGGTGTCCTCCTGCAGGGTGGTCGGGTCATCGGCAGACCAGCTCGACGCTGCCGAGGCGGTCGTAACGGGCCACCACGCTGTCGCCCGGGCCCACCGCCACCGCCTCGGTGAGGGCGCCGGACAGCACCACCTGGCCGGCCCGCAGGCCGCGGCCGCTGCGGGCCAGCGCACGGACGAGCCAGGCGACGGCTGCCGCCGGGTGGCCCAGCGCGGCACCGCCGGCGGCGGTGGCGACCAGCTCGCCGTTGCGCTCCAGCACGCAGCCGACCAGGCGCAGGTCCAGCCCCGCTGGGTCGGTGAGCCGGCCGCCCAGGGTGAACCGGGCCGCGGAGGCGTTGTCCGCGACCACGTCGGGCAGGGTGAACGCGTATCCGGCGAACCGCGAGTCGAGCACGTCGATGGCCGGCAGCACGGCGCGGGTGGCGCCCAGCACCTGGGCCGTCCCCACGTGGGCGCCCTCGAGGTCGGCTCCCATGACGAAGGCGATCTCCGGCTCCACCCGCGGCTGGATGTGCCGGCCGGTCGGCAGCGGCTCGCCGACGTCCAGCTGCATGGCGTCGGTGAGCACGCCGAACAACGGTTCGGCGACGTTCATCTGGGCCTGCTTCGCCCGGCTGGTCAGCCCCAGCTTGTAGCCGACCACCTGCTCGCCCGCCGAGGTCAGCACGGCCACGCCGGCGTCCTGCACGTCGTAGGCGGTGGACAGGTCGAGCTCGGGGGTGTCCGCGGTCAGGGCGGCCACCGCCGTCCGGGCGTCCCGGGCCCGGGCCAGCCGGTCCGCGAGCTGCCGCACCACGTCGGTCACGGCGCGGCCCCCGCGGCAGCGGACGCCTGCGCGGCCTGCTCGGCCGCGTGCCGTCGGGCCAGATCGAGGGCGACGTCGATGATCATGTCCTCCTGGCCGCCGACCACCTTCCGGCGGCCCAACTCGAGCAGGATCTCCTTGGTGTCGACGCCGTAGCGCTGAGCCGCGCGCTCGGCGTGCAGCAGGAAGGAGCCGTAGACGCCGGCGTAGCCCAGCAGCAGCCCGGCCCGGTCGATGACCTGCGCGCGCGGCATGATCGGGCGGACGACGTCCTCCGCGACGTCCATGATCCGCAGCGGGTCCACGCCGGTCTCCAGGCCGGACTTCGCGCAGGTGGCGACGAGGATCTCGGTCGGGCAGTTGCCCGCGCCAGCCCCGAGCCCGGCGCTGCAGCCGTCGAGCTGCGCGGCCCCGACGTCCAGCGCGGCCAGGGAGTTGGCGACGGCCAGCGACAGGTTGTTGTGCGCGTGCAGGCCGACCTGGCAGGACAGCGTCTCGGCGAGCAGCCCGACCCGCTGCTTGGCGTCGTCGGTGGTCATCGCGCCCGCGGAGTCGACGACGTACACGCAGTCGGCGCCGTAGGACTCCATCAGCCGGGCCTGCTCGAGCAGCTGCTCGGGGCTGATCATGTGGCTCATCATCAGGAAGCCGACGGTCTCCATCCCCAGCTGCTTGGCCAGCCGCAGATGCTGCTCGGAGATGTCGGCCTCGGTGCAGTGGGTGGCGATCCGCGCGATCGAGACACCGCGCTCGTGCACGTCGCGCAGGTCGTCGGCGACGCCGATGCCGGGCAGCAGCAGGACCGCCAGACGGGCGTGCGTGACCGAGGCGGCCGCCGCCGAGATGAGCTCCCGCTCGTCGACCGCGGAGAACCCGTAGTTGAACGACGAGCCGCCGAGGCCGTCGCCGTGCGAGACCTCGATGACCGGCACGCCTGCCGCGTCCAGTCCCTTGACGATCGCGATGACCTGCTCGGTGGTGTACTGGTGCGAGAGGGCGTGCGAGCCGTCGCGCAGCGTGGAGTCGGTGAGTCGGAACGCGGTCGCGGCGCTCATGCCGGCACCCCCGCGCGCTGCTCGGCGAACGCCTCGGCCACCCGGACCGCCGAAGCGGTCATGATGTCGAGGTTCCCGGCGTAGGGCGGGAAGTAGTCGCCGGCTCCCTCGACCTCCAGCAGGACGACGAGCCGGGCGGCCACCACCCCGCCCGGGGTGCCGTACGGGCCCTCCTCGAACACCGGTGGGTTCTTCAGCCGGTAGCCGGGGACGTAGTGCTGGACCTCCTCGACCATCGCCTCGACGGAGCCGCGGACGGCGTCCTCGTCGAACCCGTCCGGCAGCGCGCAGAAGACCGTGTTGCGCATGAGGATCGGCGGGTCGGCCGGGTTGAGGATCATGATCGCCTTGCCGAACCGGGCACCGCCGACCTCGACCAGGCAGGCGCTCGTCGTTCGGGTGAACTCGTCGATGTTCGCCCGGGTCCCCGGTCCGGCCGACCGCGAGGAGACCGTCGAGACGATCTCGGCGTAGGGCACGTCGCAGACCCGGCTGACCGCCGCCACGATCGGCGTCGTGGCCTGTCCGCCGCAGGTGATCAGGTTGACGTTCGGTGCGTCGAGGTGCGCGTGCAGGTTGACCGGGGGCACCACGGGCGGCCCGAGCTTGGCGGGTGTGAGGTCGACGGCAGTGATCCCGGCCTCGGCGAGCAGCGGCGCGTGCCGGCGGTGCACGCCGGCGCTGGTGGCGTCGAAGGCCAGGTCGACCTCGTCGGCGTGCGCCAGCACCCAGTCGATGCCCTCCGCGCTGGCCTCGAGCCCCAGCTCGCGTGCGCGGGCCAGCCCGTCACTGGCCGGGTCGATGCCCACCACGGCGCGCACCGACAGCGTGGGCGAGCGCAACAGCTTGATGGTGAGGTCGGTGCCGATGTTCCCGGACCCGATGACGACGCAGGACAGGCTCACGCTGCTCCCTCGGTGTGGGTGGGCTCGGAGTGTGTGGGCTCGGAGTGTGTGGGCTCGGAGTGGACGCGCACCGTGACGGCGCCCAGGTGGTCGAACTCGGCACGGAAGACGTCACCGGCGGCGAGCGGGACCGCCGCGTGCAGGGCACCGGTCATGACGACGTGGCCGGGCTCCAGCCGTGCGCCGAAGGGATGCAGCGTGTTGACCAGCCAGGCCACCGCCTGCGCCGGATCGCCGAGCGCGGCGGCTCCGGCGCCGGTGGCGACCAGCTCGCCGTTTCGGGTGAAGACCATGCCGATCAGTCGAAGGTCGAGGTCGGCCAGCGGGACCACCCGGCCGGCGAGGGCGATCGCGCCGCTGGACGCCAGGTCGGCGACCGTGTCGACCAGCCCGATCTGCCAGTCGGCGATCCGGCTGTCGACGATCTCGACCGCGGCCACCGCGCCGGCGGTGGCCCTCAGCACGTCGACCGCCGAGCAGTCCGGGCCGTGCAGCGCTTCGCCCAGGACGAGCGCGATCTCGGCCTCCACCTTGGGCTGCAGGAACTCGGTGAGGTCCAGCTGGACTCCGTCGGGGTGCACGTGCGTCGCCAGCACGGGGGCGAAGTCGGGTTGGTCGACGCCGAGCAGCTGCTGCATCGGCCGGCTGGTCAGCCCGATCTTGTAGCCGACGACCGGGCCGGCCCCCTGCGCCTGCAGCAGCTCGACCAGCCGGGTCTGCACCGCGTAGGCGTCGGCCAGCGTCAGCCCCGGGGTGTCCCGGGTGAGTGGCGGCACCGCCACCCGGGTGCGCCGGGCGTCGGCCAGTGCCTGGGCGAGCTCCTCGACCGACGGGCTCATCCGCCGCCCCCCGCTGCTCGCTCGGGGCGGTGACCCAGGCGGGCGGAGATCGCCTGGCCGGCCTGCACGGCCGAGGAAGCGAACCGGCGCATCGAGGCGCCGTTGAGCCGCTGGACCGGTCCCGCGACGCTCACCGCGGCCACGACCCGGCCGGTGCCGTCGCGGATCGGCGCCGCGACCGACGCCACCCCGATCTCGCTCTCGTTGACGTTCTCGGCCCAGCCGCGGGCGCGGACCCGCTCCAGCTCCGCCCGAAATGCGGCCGGGTCGGTGATCGTGTGCGGCGTACGCCGCTCCATGCGCCACCCGCGGAGCACCGCGTCCAGCTGGTCCTTGGGCAGGAACGCGAGCAGCACCTTGCCGTTGCTCGTGCAGTGCGCATGGTTGCGGTGACCGATCCGGCCGAAGATCCGCAGCGCCTGCGGGCTCTCCAGCCGCTCCACGTAGACCACCTGCCGCCCGTCGAGCACCGCGATGTGCACGGTCTCCTTGGTGGCGTTGCGCAGCGCCTCGAGCACCGGCGTGGCTGCCTCGTGCAGGTCCGAGTGGGCGGACACGTTGGTGCCCAGCTCGTAGACGACGAGCCCGAGTCGGTAGGTGCCGGTGACCGGGTCGTGGTCGAGGATCCGCTCGGCAGCCAGCGTCGCGAGCAGCCGGTGCACGGTGGACTTGCCGAGCCCCAGCCGGCGGCTCAGCTCGGTCACCCCGAGCTCGCGGTCGGTGCCGGAGAACTCCTTGAGCAGGCGAGCGGCGTTCTGCACCGACGACAGCGTGGCGGTACGGCGGCCGACCGCGGGTGCCCCGGTCACGCGACGGCCCCCGGTGCCCGCAGGGCGTTCAGCAGGGCCCGGCGGATGCGCTCCGGGTCGGGCGGCTCCTGCCTGGCCACCTCGGCGAGGGCCGAGTCGGCGGGGGCGATGGCCGCGGCGAGCAGCGCCTGGGCGCGGGGGAGGCCGGCCACGGCGGCCCCAGCCAGCTCGTCGACGAGCGCCTCCCGGCCCGGTGCGTAGGCCCGGATCGCCTCGAGGTCACGGGCCTGGGCCGCGTGTGCGTTGGCCAGGGCGGTCCCGGCGTGCGTCGCGTGGTGGCGGGTGAGCTGCGAGCCAGGCTGGACGACCAGGTGGTAGAGGCAGGTGCGGACGCCGAGCAGCCGACGGACCTCCTCCGGCTGGGGCTGGGCGGACTCGTCCACCACACCTAACGCCGGGAGCACCACCGGGTCGAAGAACCGCAGCGTCCAGGTCAGCGGGGCGGAGCGGCCCTCCTCGGCGACCTCCGGACCGCTGGGGGCGGGCAGCGGCTCCTCGGTGGCCACCACGTGCAGGTTGCGCGCGCCCGCGGCGACGACCGTGAGGTGACCCGCCCGGACGAGCGGCAGCCGGGCCTGGTCGGCTGGCGGCAGCAGCCGGGACTGCGCGAGGTAGGCCTCGTGCACCGCCGCGACGAAGTCGGCCATCGCCCGGCGCATCTGCTCCGGGCCGCTGGGGGCGGGGACTGCCTCGCTCATGGTCCGCGGACGCTAGCAGCCGTTCCGCCATGCGGAAAGACGTTCTTTCCCGCGGAACGGGACGTGCGTACCTTCACGGCCCAACAGCTTCGGCACGGCCGCCGGAGCCGGGTGTCCGCCGGAGGAGTGCCCATGGGGATCCTGCGCCTCTCCCACGTGGACGTCCGCGTGCCCGACCTGGACCTCGCGACGGCGTACTACACCGAGGTCATGGGCCTGCTGGAGGTCGAGCGCACCGACTCGGCGGTCTACCTCAAGTGCTGGGACGAGGTCGACCACCACTCGCTGAAGCTGGTCTACGCCCCCCGGGTCGGGCTGGAGCGGATCAGCTTCAAGGTCGAGCACGACGACGACCTGGCCGAGCTGGAGTCGCGGATCGAGGCGTACGGCTTTCCGGTCCGTCGGGCCTCCCGCGGGGAGGAGGTCGGGCAGGGCGAGTCCATCCGCTTCGACACGCCGTCCGGGCAGGAGATGGAGCTGGTCCGCGAGGTCGACAAGGTCGGCGGAGTGCTGCCGCGGCTCAACCCGCCCCCGATGCCGATGGGGCTGCCGGGCATCGCGCCGCCGCGGATGGACCACGTGCTGGTGACGGCCGAGGAGGTCGGCGAGGCCACCAAGTTCTACCGGGAGGTCCTGGGGTTCCGGCTGACCGAGCAGCTGCTCGACGGCAACGGTCACCAGATCGGCGTGTGGATGGAACGCTCGCACTCCCCGCACGACCTGGCCGTGGTCAGCGGCCCCAACGGCGGGCTGCACCACTTCGCGTTCTGGCTGGACGACTGGGACCACGTGCGCCGTGCGGCGGACATCCTGGCCTACAACGGCGTCCAGATCGACGTCGGCCCCACCCGGCACGGGATCACCCGCGGCAACACGATCTACTTCTTCGACCCGTTGGGCACCCGCAACGAGGTGTTCACCGGCGGCTACCGCCCGGACCCGGACTTCCCGACGATCACCTGGACCGAGGACAACATCGGCAAGGCGATCTTCTACTACGAGGGCGACCTGAACGAGCGCTTCATGAAGGTGCACACCTGATGGGCATCCTGCGGCTGTCGCACGTGGAGGTCAGGGTCCCCGACCTCGAGCTGGCCACGGCCTACTACTGCGAGGTGCTCGGCCTGATCGAGACGGCTCGCGAACCGGAGCGGGTGTTCCTCAAGTGCTGGGACGAGCACGAGCACCACTCGCTGATCCTGCGCTACGCCCCGACGTACGGACTGGACCACCTGGGCTTCAAGCTCCAGGACGCCGACGACCTGGACCGCTACGAGCGGTCGGTGGAGAAGTACGGGCTGGCGGTCACCCGGATGGCCAGGGGCGAGGTCGCGCCCGGGCACGGCGAGGCGATCCGGTTCACCTCCCCGACGGGGCACCTGGTCGAGCTGGTGCACGGCATGGAGAAGGTCGGCAACCTGCTGCCGCTGACCAACCCGCCGCCGCGCCCCCAGGGGCTGGTGGGGATCGCCCCCCCGCGACTCGACCACGTGTTCGTCACCGCCGAAGACGTCGACGAGGGCACCCGGTTCTTCCGCGAAGCCCTCGGCTTCCGGCTCACCGAGCAGGTGCTGGCCGACGACGGCGCGCGGCTGGCCGCCTGGCTGGAGGTCTCGCACACCCCGCACGACATCGCCCTGATCACCGGACCCAACGGCGGGCTGCACCACTTCGCCTTCTGGCTGGACGACTGGAACGAGGTGCGGGCCGCCGCGGACACCCTGGCCTACCACGGGGTGCCGATCGACGTCGCTCCCACCCGACACGGTGCCACCCGAGGCTTCACCTGCTACTTCTTCGACCCGGCGGGCAACCGCAACGAGGTCTTCACCGGTGGCTACTGGGTGGATCCCGACCAGGAGCCGGTGACCTGGACCGAGGCCGAGATGGGTCGGGCGATCTTCTACTACGAGGGCGTGGTCAACCAGCGCTTCCTCACGGTCCACACCTAGGAGTCCGGGTGACCGATCGCGAGACCGAGCAGGGGGCCGGCGGCACCCCCGTGGCGCTGCCGCGCACCGAGCGCCCCGACGCGCCCGCCTACCTGGCCCGCTACTTCCAGCGCCAGCAGGCCGCCGCGCACCCCGAGGCGCCCGCCGGTGGTGGCGAACCGGAGCTCGGATCGCCCATCCCGCTGTACCTGCGCCGGTTCCGTGAGCGGCGGGCCGAACCCACCGGACTGGCCGCGGCCCCGGTGTGGGACGGCGAGGCGCTGGACACGACCCGGGCCTTCGCGGAGATCACCCGCAGCAAGGAGATCGTGCCCGGGGCCGCCCCGACCTCCGGCCGGATCGTCGCCCAGCTCCACCTGGTCCGGCACGGAGAGACCCAGGGGTACTCGACCGAGAGCGGCCTCACCCCCCTCGGCTCGTGGCAGGCGCACCGGCGCGGCTTCGACCTGTCCAAGGGGCTTCGCGACGGCGAGCACGTGCGGATCGTGTGCGCGGACACCAACCGGGCCCGGCAGACCGCCGAGCACATCCACCGCGGGATGCTCGACGGCCTGCAGATGTGGAACCGCGACGCGAAGGTCGACGGTCCGGACCCGATGCCCGAGTTCCGCAACTTCCAGGTGGCCACCCCGGACGGTCTGCGCGACGTCACCAGCGCGTTCCGGATGTACCAGGAGACCATCGAGCGCTACGAGCGGGTCGCCCTCGGCGACCGGCCGACCTGGCTGGTCGAGATGGACCGGTTCTGGCGGGTCCAGGCCGGTGGTGCCGACCCGATCCACCACTGGGTGACGATCCCCATGCTGCACTTCGAGCCACCGCAGTCCTGCGTGCGCCGGTTCTGGGCCGGCTTCCAGCGGGTGGCTGCGGAGTCCCCCGGAGCCCGAGTCGTCTGCGCGACCCACTCGGGCCCGATCCGGGTCTTCGCCATCTGGGCGGTCGGCTACGACCCGGGGGAGCCCTACAACACCGAAGAGGTCCTGGTCCGGCTGAAAGAGGGCGGCCGCGAGGCGTTCGTCTCCTACCGCAACCGGGTGCAGGAGGTCCAGGTGCCCGCCCTTCCCTCACCCCCGGACTGGTGGGAGGGCATCCCCCTGCCCTCGGCCGCCGGCGCCCCCGAGAGCGAGGTTCCATGACCTACGTCCTGTGGCTGCACGAGTACTCCCACGACCATCGCCCCCGAGTCGGCGGCAAGAGCAGCAGCCTGGGGGAGATGATGAACGCCGGTCTCCCCGTGCCGCCCGGCTTCGCCGTCACCGTCGAGGCGTACCACACGATGCGCCAGGCGCACGACCTGCGTGGTCACGTCAACGACGTGCTCGGGCAGGTCGATCTCAACGACGTGAGCGGCCTCGAGCAGGCCAGCGGCCACATCCGGTCGATGATCGAGCAGGTGCCGCTCCACGACGCGGTGGTCGCGCACGTACGCCAGGCCTACGACGCCCTGTGCGAGCGTTGCGACTCCGACACGATCCCCGTCGCCGTCCGGTCCTCCGCTACGTCCGAGGACATGCCGGACGCCAGCTTCGCCGGCGAGCACGACACGTTCCTGTGGGTGCGCGGAGCCGACGACGTGCTTGGGGCCATGACCCGCTGCTGGTCAAGCCTGTTCACCGCCCGGGCGATGGCCTACCGACACGAGATGGGCTACGACCACGGCCTGGTCGAGATGTCGGTCGCCGTCCAGAAGATGGTGCACCCGAAGGCGGCCGGTGTCGCCTTCACGCTCAACCCGACCGACGGTGACCGCTCGCAGGTCGCCATCGACTCCTCGTGGGGCTTCGGCGAGGCGGTCGTGGGTGGGGAGGTCACCCCGGACAACTTCCTCGTCGACAAGGTGCTCGGCGAGATCGTCCGGCGCACCGTGTCGGCCAAGGACGTCGAGTACCGGCTGACCGATCACGACACGGTGGAGAAGGTGCCGGTCGACGCCGCCCGGGTCCTGGCGCCCAGCCTCACCGACGACGAGATCAAGGCGATCGCCCGGCTCGCCCGGCGCGCCGAGAAGCACTACGGCATCCCGCAGGACGTCGAGTGGGCGGTCGACCGCGAGCTACCCGACGGCGACAACGTCATCCTGCTGCAGGCCCGCCCGGAGACCGTGTGGAGCCGCCGGCCGCGAACTCCGGTGGCCAGCGCCGACGGTGACCTGATGGCCAGCATCGTGAACACCCTCGTCTCCCCCCTGCACACTCGGTCCTCGACGGGGGTGGAGCCCGGCTGACGGCGACCCGGGACCAGCCCACCCCGTACACCCACCCCACGAAAGGACCACCGGCCATGGCAGACAGGTTCCCCAGCCCGTTCGACGTCTCGACCCCGCCCGGCGCGGAGGGGTGGGAGGCCCTCTACACGTACTCCCTGCCGTTCTCCCAGGACCGTCGTGAGTACGAGGACGCCGGGTTCTGGTTCCAGGACGGCATCCACTGGCCCGAGGTGCTCACCCCCTGGGACGCCACGTTCTACGAGTACGCGCTCTCCTCGCTATCGCAGTACAACACCCGCCACTAC
Organism: Candidatus Nanopelagicales bacterium; assembly: GCA_036802895.1. GTDB lineage: Bacteria > Actinomycetota > Actinomycetes > Prado026 > Prado026 > DAIRVJ01. Next base: position 4,322 of record DAIRVJ010000031.1, on the reverse strand, counting down.
CTGATCCCCCCGGCGCTGGGCGTGGACTTCCGCGTGCTGAACGGGTATGCCTACCTCTCCCCGGTGGGGGTCGCCGACCCCGAAGAGGTCGGCGCGCGGGTGCCGCACTTCATGGAGCGGGCCGGCTTCTACTTCGGCCACTGGGACGACCTCTACGCGAAGTGGATGACCAAGATCCGCGAGCTGATCGGTGAGATGGAGGCGCTGTCCTTCGAGCCGCTGCCGGACAAGGAGGAGCTCACGGTCGTCACCGAGGGCCGTGGGGTCGGCTCCGGCTACGACATCCAGGAGTCCTACCACCGGCTGCTCGACCTCGCCCTGAAGCTCTGGCAGTACCACTTCGAGTTCTTGAACCTCGGGTACGCCGCGTACCTGGACTTCTTCGGGTTCTGCAAGCAGGTGTTCCCGAGCATCCCCGACCTGGCCATCTCGAAGATGGTCGCCGGCGTCGAGGTGGACCTGTTCCGGCCCGACGACGAGCTGAAGAAGCTGTCGCACCTCGCCGTGGACAGTGGGATCGAGGGTGCCTTCGCGGCCGGAGGCCCGGACGCGATCGTGGCGGAGCTGAAGGGGAGCGAGGCCGGGCAGGCCTGGCTGGCCCAATGGGCCGAGTCGGCCGAGCCCTGGTTCAACTTCTCGTCGGGCAGCGGGTTCTACCACACCGACCAGATCTGGGCCGAGCACATGGAGATCCCCTTCAGCTTCGTGCGCAACTACACCGAGAAGATCAAGGCGGGCGTCGACCTGGCGCGTCCGATCGAGGCCATCCGCGCGGAGCGCGACCGGATCGTCAGCGAGTACTCCGAGCTGCTCGGCAGCGACGAGGACCGCGCGGGTTTCGAGCAGCGGCTCGGACTGGCCCGCACCGTGTTCCCCTACGTCGAGAACCACAACTTCTACGTGGAGCACTGGAGCCACTCGGTGCTCTGGCGCAAGATGCGTGCCCTCGGCGCGGTGTTCGTCAAGGAGGGCTTCTTCGCGGAGGAGAACGACGTGTTCTACCTCAAGCGCGACGAGGTGCCCGAGGCCCTGTTCGACATGTACAGCGCGTGGGCGGTCGGGACCAAGCCGCGCGGCCCGCACTACTGGCCGCGGGAGCTGGAGCGGCGCAAGGGGATCCTCGAGGCGCTCAAGGGTTGGTCGCCGCCGCCCGCCCTCGGCGTCCCCCCGGAGGTCGTCACCGAGCCGTTCACGATCATGCTGTGGGGCATCACCAACGACAGCGTCAAGATGTGGCTCGGTGGCGGGGACTCGGTCGAGGGGGGCCTCAAGGGCTTCGCGGCCTCACCCGGTGTCGCTGAGGGCCCGGCTCGGGTGATCGCGTCGGCCGACCAGATCGGCGAGGTTCAGGACGGCGAGATCCTCGTCGCCCCCCTGACCGCACCCAGCTGGGCGCCGATCTTCAACAAGATCGGCGCGACGGTGACCGACATCGGCGGGATGATGTCGCACGCCGCGATCGTCTGCCGTGAGTACGGCCTGCCGGCCGTCACCGGCACGGCGTTCGGCACCAAGCAGATCAAGACCGGCCAGCGGATCCGGGTGGACGGGTCCAATGGCACGGTGACCATCCTCGACTGATCGCGTAGGACTGAGCAGAAGGCCGCCCCCCCACCCGCCCGGGGGGCGGCCAACCCACCAGAACGGAGCACCACACGCATGCTGACCGTTGAGCAGAACGAGGAACTCACCAGGGTCGGCCCTGGCAGCCCGATGGGGGAGCTGCTCCGCCGGTACTGGTACCCGATCGCCTTCGTCCAGGACTTCGACGACCGGCTCGCCAAGAGCGTCCGGCTGCTCGGAGAGAACTGGACCCTGTTCCGCTCGCCGGGCGGGCGGTACGGGATCGTGCTGGAAGCGTGTCCCCACCGTCGGGCGTCGCTCACCTACGGGATCGTCGACGACGAGGGTGTGCGCTGCGGCTACCACGGCTGGAAGTTCGACTTCGCCGGCCAGTGCATCGAGCAGCCGGCCGAGACGGACAACAGCAACTTCCGAGCCCGCGTGCGCACCAAGTCCGGTCAGGCGCGCGAGATGGGCGGCCTGGTCTGGGTGTACGTCGGCCCGGACCCGGTGCCCGAGCTGCCGCGGTTCGACGTGTTCGTCCAGGACGGCGTCCGCGACGTCGGGTACTCGACGCTGCCGTGCAACTGGCTGCAGATCATGGAGAACTCGGTCGACCCGCACCACGTCGAGTGGCTGCACGGGGCCTACTTCGAGTTCCTCGGTCAGACCCAGGGGTTCGAGGCGCCGAAGTCGTTCCAGCGTCGGCACATGCAGGTCGCCTTCGACGAGTTCGAGTACGGGATCATCAAGCGCCGGATCCTCGAGGGGCACAGCGAGGACGACGACGACTGGAAGATCGGCCACCCGCTGGTCTTCCCGTTCTACATGCGGGTCGGCGGGGCCGGCATCGACCAGATGCAGATCCGGGTGCCCATCGACGACACGACCACCTGGAAGCTCTTCTACTCGCTGCACCACCCGGAGGGCGGGCGATGGGAGCCGCAGGAGCGCCCGGTCGTGTACGAGTACCACTGGCGGCGGCCCGACGGCACGTTCATCACCGACTACGTCGAGGGACAGGACGTCATGGCGTGGGTGTCCCAGGGCCCGGTCACCGACCGCAGCCAGGAGCACCTCGGCAAGTCCGACGCCGGCGTGGCGATGCTGCGCAAGATGTTCAAGGAGAACCTGCGCCGGGTGCAGGAGGGCGAGGAGCCCCTGGGGGTGGTGCGCACCCCGCACGAGGTCATCGAGCTGCCCTGCGAGAAGAACAAGTTCGGCGCGGGTGCGGCGTTCGCGGAGCAGTGGATCACCGGCGGGTCGATGCGGTACAGCCCGATCCAGCAGCTGCTGCTGGACCTGCACCGTGACGCCGCCGCCGCCAAGGACGCGGCGGCGGGTCGTGCCTGACGCCGACCTGCTGCCCTTGGACCCGCACCGGCTGCCACCCCCCAGCGCCTGGTTCGCTCCCGACGCCGAGCGCCACCTGCTCGACCGGCCGAGGCACTGCCCGCAGTGCGGAGCCTCGCTGGTCGACGGCCGGTCGATCACCACGGAGTACTGGATGGCTGACGACCGGGTCTTCTTCACCTGGTGTGGCTCCTGCCACTGGACCGGAACGATCGTGCCCGTCGAGCGGGTGACGACCACCGAGCCCGAGCACTGAGCGGGTGACCCCGGAACAGGTCGAGGGGTTCGCCGAGTCGCTCTGGGGTGCGCGGCGGGCCGGGACCACGCTGTCGGCGGGCGGCGCGCCTGCGCTGACGCTGGACGACGCCTACGCCGTCCAGGCCGCCTTGCTGCGTCGACGGCGGGACCGCGGCGAGCAGGTCGTCGGCTGGAAGCTGGGCTACACCTCCGCCGCGATGCGGGAGCAGATGGGCATCCGCGAGCCGAACTGGGGAGCGCTGACCGACGCCATGCTGCTGGTTGACGGCGCGGTGCTCCCCGAGCCGGTCCTGCAGCCGAGGGTGGAGCCGGAGGTGGCCGTGGAGCTGGCCGCGGATCTGCCCGCCGGTTCGTCCGTCGAGACCGCCGAACGGTCGCTCGGCCGGGCCCGGGCCTGCCTGGAGGTGGTCGACTCGGTGTGGACGGACTACCGCTTCAGCCTGGAGCAGAACACCGCCGACGGGTCGTCCGCAGCGTTCGTCGTGCTCGGCCCTCCCCTGCAGGCGTGGGGGCTGGACGCGGTGGAGGTCCGGCTGCGGCGCAACGGCGTGCCGGCGGGCCGTGGACGCGGTGCGGACGCGATGGGGCACCCCCTGGCTGGGCTGTGCTGGCTGGCCGACGAGCTGGCTGGGCGTGGGACCGCGTTGCGGGCCGGCGACCTGGTCATCACCGGAGGGCTCACCGCCGCTGTGCCGTTGGCAGCGGGCGACACGGTGGTGGCCGACTTCGACGGCGTGCCGGTGAGCGTGCGCCGGGGGGCAGCGTGAGCGCCCTGGTGCTGGACTTCGGTGGGCCGGTGCTGCGCACGCCGTTCGAGATGCTGCGTCCCACGGAACGCCGGCTCGGCCTGCCTGACGGAAGCCTGGACTGGTCCGGGCCGTTCGACCCAGCCGCCGACCCGCTGTGGCGCCAGATGCAGGACGGCGTGATCACCGAGCCGGAGTACTGGTCGGCGCGCTCAGACCAGTTCTCGGCGGTGACCGGTCAGGCCGGCGGAGTAGGGGTGCCGGCGATGATGCGCGAGCTGTTCTCCGGCCCCGAGGGCGAGATCGTGCGCCCGGAGGCCGTCGAGGCGATCCGCACGGCCCGGGCGGCCGGTCACCAGGTGGCGTTTCTCACCAACGACCTGAAGCTGTTCCACGACGACG
>DAIRVJ010000030.1:0-20259 GCA_036802895.1 Candidatus Nanopelagicales bacterium | reverse complement strand
CAGGGCATGGCTCACGGCGTCATCGTGTACGCGCCGTCGAGCGCGCGCACCCGCTCGTAGACCCTGGCGTACCGGTCGGGCGCGTGCACCGGACGGCGGACCAGTCGCAGCGCGAACTCCTGCTGGTCGTCGGTCGCGGACGCCTTGCCGTGCAGGTCCACGGCGTACGCCGCCAGGTCCCGCACCAGCACGTCGAACACCTGGTCGACGAGGTCGTCGTCGGTGCCGGTGAGCGCCGCCTGCTCGAGCACCAGCTGCCCGTAGACGACCAGGGTGAACAGCTGGCCGAGGGTCATCAGCAGGTCGAGGTCCTGCCGCTGTGCCTCCGAGGGACCGGCCTTGACCACCAGGTCGCGGACCGTCGCCACCTGCTCGCTGAACACCGCCACGTTCGGCAGGTGGGCGAAGGCGGCATACGCGGGCTGGTAGTCGTGGAACCGGATCGACCCCAGGCCGTGCGCCGGGCCCTGGTCGAACAGGAACGCGTCGTCGGCGGCGTCCAGCCTTCGGGGGACCGGCGGGTACTCGGCCTGGTCGACGAAGTAGCCGCGGAGGAACTTCAGCACCAGCGCCAGGTTGACGTGCACGGTGCCCTCGAGCTTCGGCAGGGTCCGGATGTCGCGGGTGGCGGCCTCGAAGTAGGTGTCCTTCTCGAAGCCCCGGGCGGCGATGACCTCCCAGAGCAGGTCGATGACCCGCTCGCCCTCGCTGGTCACCTTCATCTTCGTGATCGGGTTGTAGAGCAGGTACCGCCGGTCGTCGGCGCTGGCCGTCCGGAGGTAGTCGGTGGCCCGGGTCGCGAACATCTTCATCGCGGCGAGCCGGGCGTAGGCGTCGGTCAGCATCCGCTGCACGTGCGGGAAGTCGGTGACCGTCGTCCCGTACAGGTGGCGGTGCGCCGCGTGGGCGACCGCCTCGTAGAACGCGTGCTCGCAGATGCCGATGGAGGCCCAGCCGAGGTTGAACTTGCCGACGTTCACCGTGTTGAGCGCGGCATCCCACGCCCCCTGGCCGCGATGCAGCAGGTCCGCCTCCGTCACCGGGTAGTCGTGCAGCCGGAACTGGGCGACGTACATCTGGTTCTCGACGACGTTGTCGACCAGCTCGTACGCCTCGTGCGACGGCTCGGCCAGGAAGAAGACGTACTCGTCGGTGTCGGCGAACCGGCCGAACACCGACAGCAGGCCCGCCACGTTGCCGTTGCCGATGTAGTACTTCTCGCCATTGGCCCGCCAGCCTCCCGAGCCGTCGGGGGTGAGCACCATGTCCGTGGCGTAGATGTCCGCGCCATGCGTGCGCTCGGACAGCCCGAAGCCGAACACCGCGCCTTCGCGGAGCAGGGCCGCGGCGCGCTGGCGGGCCGCCTCGTTGGGGCTCATCCAGATCGGCCCGAGCCCGAGCACGGTGACCTGCCACGCGTACCAGTGGGCCAGGGAGTAGAAGGCCAGCACCTCGTTCAGCGCGATGATCCGAGCGGTGTCCCACCGGGCGGCGGGACCGCCCACGGCGCCCGGTGTCCCGAACGTGGCGAAGATCCCCTCCCGGCCCACCATCTCCAGGAAGTCCCCGTACCAGCGGTGGTCGTGGTCGTCGGCCCGCAGCCGGGCCAGCCCTCGGGACTCGAAGAAGTCGACGATCGCGCGCAGCTGCCGGCGCGTCTCGTCGTCCAGGTGCTGGAACTCGTCTGTGCGGGGCTCGAGCAGCACGGTGTCCTCCCGGATCAGGTCGTGGGCGCCAGCATTCCAGCGTGCGTGGGCCGCTGCACGGGCCGGGTGGCCCCTGTCGGCGGGAGGACCGGCGACTACCCTCTCCCCGTGACCCAGACCCCCTCGGGCGATGCCGTCAGCTACGCCAGCGCCGGCGTCGACATCGAGGCGGGTGAGCGGGCCGTCGAACTGATGCGGGCGTCGGTGGCCCGCGCGGCCCGCCCCGAGGTGGTCGGCGGGATCGGGGGGTTCGCGGGGCTGTTCGACGCCAGCGCCCTGCGCGGCTTCCGGCGTCCGCTGCTGGCCACCGCCACGGACGGCGTCGGCACGAAGGTGGCGGTGGCCCAGCGCATGGACGTCCACGACACGATCGGGCTGGACCTGGTCGCCATGGTTCTCGACGACCTGGTCGTGTGCGGCGCCGAGCCCCTGTTCATGACCGACTACATCGCCACCGGGCGTGTGGTCCCGGAGCGGATCGCCGCGATCGTGTCGGGGATCGCCGAGGGCTGCCGCCGGGCGGGCGCCGCCCTGGTCGGCGGGGAGACCGCCGAGCACCCCGGCCTGCTCGGGCCGGACGAGTACGACGTCGCCGGCGCCGGCACTGGTGTGGTCGAGGCGGACGCCGTGCTGGGCCCGGACCGGGTGCGGGCGGGGGACGTCGTCGTCGCGCTGGCGGCCTCGGGGCTGCATGCGAACGGGTACTCCCTGGCCCGGCACGTGCTGTTCGACCGGGCCGGCTGGGACGTCGACCGGCAGGTGCCCGAGCTGGGCCGCTCGCTCGGTGAGGAGCTGCTCGAGCCGACCCGGATCTACGCGCTGGACTGCCTGGCCCTGGCCCGGAACTCCGAGGTCGACCTGCACGCGCTGGCCCACGTGACCGGCGGCGGACTCGCGGCGAACCTGGCCCGGGTGGTGCCGACCCATCTCGCGGTGCGCATCGACCGGTCGACCTGGCGGCCGCTGCCGGTGTTCGGGCTGATCGCCCGGTTGGGCGGCGTCTCGCGCGAGGAGCTGGAGCGCACGCTCAACCTGGGGGTCGGGATGGTCGCCCTGGTGCCCGCCGGGGGCGTGCCGGCCGCCCTGCGGACGCTGGCCGCGCGCGGGGTGCCGGCCTGGGTGGCCGGTGAGGTGGGCCCGGCAGCAGGCCCGGCAGACGGCTCAGCAGCTGGCTCGGCCGGCGGCCGGGTCACTCTGGTCGGGGACCACCCGATCTGACCGGTCCCGGCTAGCCGCGGTCGTCGTCCTCGTCGAGGTCGCCGGCGTACCGGGCGTAGGGGTCGTCCTCGTCCAGCTCGTCCTCGGGCGCAGGCACGCCCGGCTGGTCCGGCTTGCCGACCAGCTCGGCCCGCAGGCGTTCGAGGTCGGTGCCGCCGCTGCTGTACTTCAGCTCGCGGGCGACCTTCGTCTGCTTGGCCTTGGCCCGGCCGCGCCCCATGGCTCGACCCCCTCTTGCGGGGCTCGAGCCCCGGTCGGCGTCTGATCCGGACACGAACGGCGGCGCAGGCCACCGTCCGCGGCAGGTCCTACGGTACCTGTTTCCCGGCCGGATCGGACACCGGCTCGGCCAGCGGTTCGCGGTGCTGCCGGCTGGCGGCGGCCAGCCCGGGGTACAGGGCGCCCGCCCACGGCCCTCCCGCCATCCTGGCCTCGGCCAGCAGGTCGGCGGCCGCCGCCGGGGTGATCCCGCGGGCGTCCGCCTCGGCCAGCACCTGGACGACGGTCTCGTAGATGTCGGCGGCCTTGGCTCGGGCCCGCTCCATCGAGAACCCCCGCAGCTCGTCGGCGACCTGGATCACGCCGCCGGCGTTCACCACGTAGTCGGGGGCGTAGAGAACGCCCCGACCCGCCAGAGCCTCGTCGATACCCGGGTGGGCCAGCTGGTTGTTCGCCCCTCCGCAGACCACCGTCGCGGTGAGCACCGCCACCGTGTCGACGTCCAGCGCACCGCCCAGCGCGTTGGGTGAGTACACGTCCAGCGGCTGACGGACCAGGGTGGCGGCGTCCGGCACCGCCCGGACCTCGGGGTGCGCCGCCGTGACCGAGGCGACGGCCTTCGGGTCGACGTCGGTGATCACGACCTCGGCGTCGTCGTCGAGCAGCAGGTCGACGAGGTGCCGGCCCACCTTGCCCACGCCGGCGATGCCGACCCGACGCCCCGCGAGCGACGGGGAGCCGAAGCGGTGCAGCGCCGCGGCCCGCATCCCGTGGAAGACGCCGAACGCCGTGAGCACCGACGAGTCGCCGGCACCGCCCCGCTCCGGTGACCGACCGGTCGCCCAGCGGGTCGTCTCGGACACGACGTCCATGTCCGCGACGTAGGTCCCGACGTCGCACGCGGTCACGTAGCGCCCGCCCAGCGCCTCGACGAAGCGCCCGTAGGCGCGCAGCAGCTCCGGGGTCTTGTCGCTCGCCGGGCTGCCGACGATCACCGCCTTGCCACCGCCGTGGGCCAGTCCGGCGAGCGCGTTCTTGTACGACATGGCCCGCGCCAGGCGGAGGGCGTCCGTCAGCGCGGCGTGCTCGCTCGGGTACGGGAGGAACCGGGTGCCGCCCAACGCGGGCCCCAGCGACGTGTCGTGGATCGCCACGTAGGCCACCAGGCCGGTCGACCGGTCGTGGCAGCGGACGACCTGCTCGTGGTCGGTCCCGCTGAGGTCCTCGGCTCGCACGCCGGTCATGCGGGCAGCCTAGGCGGTGCCGACGCCGACGAGCGGGTTCCTCTAGTCCCTCGGGCCCATCCGACATAGCCCGTCCGGGCCATATCGGACAAGGTGGACGGAAGGGATGATGTGCCTTCGGTGGTCGCACCAGCGGCCCGCGTGTCTCGGAGGCCCCTCGGTGTCCATGCGTCCGTCCGACGCCGAGCCGTTGCTCACCCCCTCCGAGGTCGCCGCACTCTTCCGGGTCGACCCCAAGACGGTCACCCGATGGGCGAAGGCCGGCAAGCTCACCTCGATCCGCACGCTGGGCGGCCACCGCCGCTACCGCGAGGCGGAGGTCAGGGCGCTGCTCGCCGGCCTGCCGCTGACGCAGCAGGACACCGCCTGACCGGTCGGCCGGTCGGTCGGCCCACCGGTCCCGGTGCGTCGCGGCGCTACTTGAAGCTGAACACCGCGGTGTGCACGGTCCCGTCGGCGAGCGTGACGCTGAGCGTCCGGCACGTCCGCACGTAGGTCGACAGTGTCTTCCAGACGTAGACGAACTGGCCGGCCGCAGCGTCGTAGGTCAACGAGGTCCGCGACGCGGCGACCGTGTCGTCGGTGAGGTCGGAGCCGATCACCGAGCTGGAGCACGGGGTCTGCCGCGCCGTCGTCACCTGGCTGACCGCCGACAGGTCACCCACCGGACCGGTGGCACTGCCCAGCGAGAACTTGATCGGGACGGCGGACCCCGCCTTGACCACGTTCAGCCCGGTCATGCTCACCGGGCTGAAGAAGCCGGTGAACGTGTACCTCACCCAGTAGCCGACCTGGCCCGTGGTGTTGCCGGCAGCATCGCGAACGGGGGTGGCCAGCGGGTAGCTGAACGCGCCCGGTGTCGCCGTGCTCACCGGGATCGAGCTCGGGCACCCGCCGACCACGCCGCTCGTGGCGTCGGTGCACGAAACCGTGTTCGTCGACGGACCGCCGACGAGGAAGACGCCACCAGGCGGGCTGGTCACGGCCACCACGGGCGGCGTGGAGTCGATCTTCAGAGTCAGCGTGCGCCGGTCGCCGTTGCTCCCGGACACCACGACGGTGTGCTCGCCGTCCGCGGAGACCTGGAAGGAGCCGAAGACCTGCTCGGGCACGCTGCCGTCGACCGACGCCGTGTACCGGGCTGCGGGTCCCTCGACCGTGACGGAGACCGGGCCGGTGTACCAGCCGTTGTCGCCGAGGGGACCGCTGACGGTGACGTCGAAGGTCGATGGCGTGCCGTAGAGGTCGCCCTTGTCGGTGCTGACCGCGACGTTGCCCTTGTCGTCGACGGCCTGGGCGAACCACTCGACCGAGCCGGGGGCGACGGTCTGGGCGGCACTGGTCCACGAGGTGCCGTTGCTCGACGTCAGCTCGGCCGAGCGCCAGGTGGTCCCGTTGCGGAAGAGGACGAGCACCCGCCGCACGGTCGAGCCCGGCGCCGGGGTCGCCTCTGCGGCGAAGGTGATCGACCCAGCCGAGCGCGCGGCCCCGAGACGGACGAAGGTCGGGGGCGTGAACGACGCGCTCGCGGAGTAGTAGACCCGCGACGCGACGGAGGTGAAGAGCCGCTGCACCCCCGTCGTGGCGCCCGGGTCGGAGGCGAACTGCCCGGGCACCAGAACCAGGCGGCTGGCCGGTCCGCCCGGCGTGGCGAACGTCGTCAGCGTCCCCAACGAGGCCGGGAAGGCCACCCCCTCGTAGGACTGCTCACCCTCGTTCGCCGACAGGTCGAGCGTCGCGCGGGCGAACACCGGGTCGACCCCGAAGACGTCCGACGACTGCAGAGCGGTGATCAGCGCGCCGTGCGCCTGGACACCCGCCGACGCCGGCGTGACGTTGACGACCGAACGGGGCTGGATCGGCTGCCCGGAGGTCGTCTGGGTCAGTCCGGACGCCGACCAGAAGGACCCGCGCGGCGTGTCGACGCGGGTGAACGTCGGCGTCACCGTGGCGTCGAAGACGGCCAGCCCGGTGGCGTCCCCGCCGGCGACCGGGGTGACGGTCGGGGGCGCCGGCTGGGTCGGTGGGGTGAACGGGCCGGTGTCCCAGCGAGGTCCGCCGATCCGGAACATCGGCAGGCCGTACAGGACGACCTCGCCGAGCACCTTCTCGTCGTACACCCCGTAGGCCCCCAGGCTGCCGAAGTAGGCCTGCTTGGCGAACGTCAGCGCCTGGCCGGCGGTGAGCGACCCGTCGAGGCGGGCCGCGAACTCGCGCATCAGCGCCTCGGACAAGGCGACCGTGGCCGTGTCGCCGAGGCCGTAGCCCGTGTTGGCGACCCACAGCGCCCGCTGGTCGGCGAACGTCTGCGCCCAGTCGGTCCCGCGGGCGGCGCCGTAGGAGTCGGGGATGCTCAACCCGGCGTGGCAGCCCATCGAGAACAGCAGCCGCCCGACCAGCGTCCCCGGTCGCGCCGCGACGTCGGCGACGGCGAACAGGTCGGACTCGTCACCCGTGGTGTTGCCGGCGGCCGGCAGGGCGGCGCTCTGGTCGAAGTGCGCGTTGACCGAGGCGATCTGCGGGGCGGAGCCCGTCGTCGGCAGCAGACGAGCCGAGAGGTCGGCCCGCGTCCAGGTCTCACCCAGGAGGGTGCCCCGCGTCGCGGCCGTGCCGAGGGACTGCCCCAGCGCGCCGTTGACCGCCTGCGCGCCGTCGGTGAGGAAGTCGTAGCCGGTCGTCAAGGCGCTCGTGGGGGCGACGACCCCGCCGGCAGCGGTGAACTGGTCGACGGCGCCGACGATCTGCTCCGGGGTCTCGACGAGGCGGCCCACCGCGACGTCGGGCAGGTACAGCCGGCGGTTCAGCCACGCGATCGGCGCGGAGGTGCCGTAGGGGTCGTCGGACAGGAGCATGTTCCGCTTCTGCGCGGCGGTCACCGGGTTGTCCTGGCCGGCAGGCCCGGCGCTGCTCGCCGCGTGCCCCCGCTCGTTGGCGGTGAGCGTCAGGTCCGGCACCCGGCCCATCGGCAGCTGGCCGTCGTCGCCGACGAGGGTCACCGAGGTGATCGACGGGGCGGCCGCCCGCGCCTGCGACACCAGGGAGGTGACGGACCCGACGACCGCGTTGGCCTTGTCGACGTCGCACGGGTCGGCGTTCCAGGCCGAGTAGGCCCCCGCGACCTGGGTCGAACCGTCGACCTCGAGGACCGCGCCCGCGACGTCGGCACGCAGGGCGAACGCCCGCAGCCGGTCGACCACGGTCGCCGCCCGGGTGGAGCCGAACTGGGCCTGCAGCTGCTGGCGGTTCACCAGCAGCAGCGAGCGAGTCTGGGCGCCCAGGGCCGGGACGGCGGCGGGCAGCCCGACCGTGGAGCCCACCTGGGCCGGGTAGGCCCGTGAGGGGCAGGACACCGACACCGGCTGGTCGGTCCGCGTCCGCAGCAGGTACGGCTCGCGCGAGGCGCTGCCGTTGTACCCGGTGAGCTGCACCGTGAAGTAGCCGGCGCCTCCCGGCGACAGCACCGCGACCTCCTCCTCGGCGGTACCTCGGCGGGTGCTCGTGCCGACCACGTCCAGCGAGGTGAGGATCGGGACGTCCTCCTGCAGCGTGCTCACCGCAGCCGTACCGCCCGTGCCGTCGACTCCCCCGTCGGGCAGGGGAACGCTGCGCAGGGGGACGCTGCGCAGCGGCGCGGCGTTCGGCAGTGGCGGCGTCCCAGCCGGGCCGTAGACCACCAGATCGGTGTCCGTCGGCAGGTGGCTGAGCAGGAAGGTCACGGTGGTTCCGGCTGCCGGTACCGGGACCCGCAGGTAGTCGACGTCGCCGGGCTGGGACACGTGCCCGACGACGAGGGTGTCCGGCCCCACGATCGGGGCGGTCGCCGGCGGAGGTGACGGCTCAGGGTCGACCACCTGGACGACCGCGTCGTCGGAGGCCGTCAGCGTCGTGCCGAGCAGCTGCACCTGCAGGGTGGAGACGTCGCCCGAGATCTCGGCGGAGCCGGTCAGGGTGAGCGGCGGGTGGACGGCGAAGGACACCTCGTAGGCGGTCGGCGTGCCCTCTCCCGGCCGCGGGACCGTGAACGTGACGGTCTGGCCGGTCTGGGTGGGGACGGCGGCGTCACCGGTCAGCCCGCTCACCCCGCCCGCGTAGAGGTAGCCAGGGGGCAGGTCGACGCGGGCCACCGCCGTGGAGGCGGCGGACCCCCCGACGCTGAACCGGGCGACGAGCCGCACCAGGGCACCGTCCGGGTCGTAGCGCGACAGGTCCAGGTCGCCCAGGGGAAGGGTCTCCCACGGCAGCTGGGCCGGGTCGAGCAACGAGAACAGCACCTGCGCGAGGGTCAGGACGGCGGCCGGGCCCAGGTGATCGGCCAGGTCCCCGACCGTCGCGTCGGCGTACTCGCCGAGGTCGCCCACGGTGAACGGTGACAGTGCACCGGTGGCGAACAGCTCGCCCAGGGTCTTGGTGGCGGCCGGCCCACCCGGCACGACGGCCTGGCGCAACGTCACGCAGGTGGCGCAGGGAGGGAAGCCGTCGATCCCCGGGTACGCGATCTCGAGCACGGGCGAGGTCGAGGGCAGGGCCGAGAGCAGGATCCGGGCGAGTGCCGGGGTCGCGGCGACGTCCAGGCCGTCGACGCTGCGCAGCGGGACCGAGCGCAGCGGCACGGACCTCAGGGGCACGGAGCGCAGCGGGACCGAGCGCAGCGGCGCGGCCGTCGGCACCGACCGCAGCGGAACCTGGTCGAGGTCGACCGACCGCAGGGGAACCCCGGCCAGGTCGACCGTGAGGACGGTGCTGGACGCGACGATGCCGAGCTGGGCGCACGAGGAACCCGTGGCGGTCTGCACGGCCGCGCACCAGGCGGGCAGGTTCCCCGTGGGGCCACCGCTGGGGGCCAGCGGCAGCGCGTCGATCGGCACGCCGCCCAGGTAGAGCGAGGCGGCGGAGACGCTGCGCAGCGGCGTGGCCGACAGGTCGACCTGGTCGAGGCTGATCTCCCCGTTGGCGGTGGCGCCGTCGAGCAGGGCGGGGGCCGGGGTCAGGCTCAGCACCTGGCCGAGGGTGACGTTGGTCAGCGGGACGCCCTGCAGCGCGGAGCCGGCCAGCACCTGCTCCCAGCGCAGGCCGGACAGCGGCAGCTGGGACAGCAGCACGGTGCTCGCCGGCGAGACGGACAGCGGGACCGATCGAAGGGGAACCGACCGCAGGGGCACGGAGCGCAACGGGACCGACCGCAGGGGCACGGAGCGCAGCGGCACCGCGGCGACCGCCGCCAGCGCCGAGGCGGGGATCCGGTCGTAGGGGATCGCGTCCAAGGGGACCGCGTCCGCGCCCGGCGGGGTGCTGACCGGGTCGGCGGTCAACGAGACGCCGGACAGCGCGGCCGGGATGTCCTCAGGGACCAGCGAGACGGAGTCCAGGAGCGGACCGCAGCTGCCCGGCGTGACGAGCGAGGTGAAGGTCAAGGCCTGCGTGCCCGGTGCCGTCGGGGCGGTCACCAGCTGGTCGACGATCCGCCAGCCGGGCGCCGAGGACGTCCCGCGGGGGTTGCTCGCGAACTCACCGACCGTGTCGTCGCCGAGGGACACGCGCACGGAGCCGCCTGCCGACGGCCCGCAGCCGGGGTGGACGGCCAGCGCGAAGCGCAGCCGGTAGGTGCGACCGGCCTCGGTGGCGACGGGCTGGGTCAGCGTGCCGGGGTCGTGCCCGTTGAGGTCGAGCGACAGGTGCCCCTCGTTGGGCGTCCAGATCGACGGAGCGTCGGTCTCGACCGAGCCCGCCTGCACGACCCAGCCCGGCAGCTCGTGCGACCCCAGGTTGATCTCCCCGGGCGACTCGGTGGAGGTGTTCCCGTCGGCGCGGTAGAAGACCAGCCCGACAGTCTCGGGGTCGTAGGGCACCGACGGCTCGATGGGCGTCTGCTCGAACCCACCGTTGACCACCAGCTCGACCGCAGTGGCGTGGGCGGCCGGCGTGCCGGCGGGCACGGTCAGCACCCCCGCGACGACGGCCAGCACCACCAGCAGGGACCGACCGGCGGGCAGGCTTCGCGTCATGTTCGCTCCAGCTCGTCGTGCCGTGGGGCCGAACCGCGCTGGGCGGAAGCGTGGTTGGGGTCAGCGGGATTAGATACCCTCGGGGCCTCCGCCAACAGGGGGGACTTTGCTCCGTAGCCGATCGCTGACGCTGCGTGATCTTGGTCGCGGCCCCCGCGCCATGGCTCGATGAGCCGCGAGCAGACGGCTGTCGGCGCCTATCTGCCGCGGCTGGTCCTTGAGCGGCGGCCTGACGATCCTGCGCACCGCGCGGTCGAGGGCAGCCTGCTGTTCTCCGACGTCTCCGGCTTCACCCGGCTGTCCGAGCGGCTCGCCCGGCGGGGTCGGGCCGGCGCCGAGGTGATGGTCGACACGATCAGCTCCGTCTTCACCCCGCTGATCGCGGACCTCCGGGCGTACGACGGGGACGTGCTGAAGTTCGGCGGTGACGCGCTGCTGGTCCTGTTCACCGGCGACGACCACACGAGCCGGGCGGCGGCCGCGGCGCACCGGCTGCGCGCCACGCTGCGCCGGGTGGGCTCGGTGCACGTCGGCGACGCCACGGTGCGGATGCGCATGTCTCAGGGGCTGCACACGGGCACCTTCCATCTCGTGGTCGCCGGCACCGATCGGTTCCGTGACGTGCTGGTCGTCGGCCCGGACGCCACGACCACGTTCGAGCTGGAGAGCGCAGCGGACGCCGGCGAGATCCTGTTGAGCGAGGCCGCTGTCGCGGGCCTGGACCACCGCCTCGTCGGCCGCCGACCGGACGGCCGCCCCCAGCTCATCAGGGCGCCCCGCGTCCCGCAGTCCCCGCACCCGACGCCGGCGGTGCCACGGCCCGAGCACGAGTCGTACGTCCCGCACTCCCTGCGTGGCCGGCTCGCCGAGGTGGTCGCCGAGAGCGAGCACCGCACGTGCACCGTGTCCTTCGCCGTGTTCCACGGCTGCGATCGGCTGCTGGCCGAGCACGGCCCGCGGGAGCTGGTCGCGCGGCTCGAACGGCTCGTCCGCGTGGCCGGCGACCTCGCCGTCCGCCACCGGGTGACGGTCGTCTGCGTCGACGGCGGGCCGGACGGCGGCAAGCTGATGCTCACGGCTGGAGCGCCGGACTCCGACGAGCAGGACGCCGTCTCCATGCTGCGGTTCGTCGTGGACCTGCGGGCGGCGGACGTAGGGCTGGACCTCCAGGTCGGGGTGAACCGGGGTCACGTGTACGCCGGACTGGTCGGGGCGCCCGAGCGGTTCACCTACAGCACGATGGGCGACGCGGTGAACCTCGCTGCGCGGCTGGCGGGGAAGGCGGCCCCCGGACAGCTGCTGGCGACCGAGGAGGTCCTGGCCCACACCCTGGGGGGCTTCGCCGCGCACGCGCTGGCGCCGTTCACGGTGAAGGGCAAGGCCCAGCCGGTGGCGGCCTTCGCGGTCGACGGTCCGCTGGACGACTCGGCGGGTCGCTCCGGCGCCGCCGAGGCAGCGTTCGTCGGGCGTGCCGACGAGCTCGGGCTGCTGCTGGAGGCTCTCGCTGCGAGCCGGGTCGGTCGCGGGGGCGTGGTCGACGTCGTCGCCGAGGCGGGCACGGGCAAGAGTCGGCTGCTCGGCGAGCTGGCGCGGCAGGCGGGCGACGAGGGGACCCTCCGTGTCCGGTGCGACCGCCAGGATCTCTCCGAGCCCTACGCGGTGGCCGGCGCCGTCGTCCGGGCCGCCCTGGGGATCCCGCCAGGGGCCGAGGCGCTCGAGGCCGGGCGACTCCTGACGGCGTGGGTGCAGGGGCGTGCTCCGACCCTCGTGCCATGGACCCCGCTCGTCGCCGTCGTCGTCGGGGCGCGGGTGCCGCCGACCGAGGAGACCGACCGGCTGTCGGATGACTTCCGGGTGTCCCGGCTGCAGTGGGCCGTGGGGAGCCTGCTCATGGCGGCGGCGACCGACCCGGTGCTGCTCATCGTCGAGGACGTCGGCTCGATCGACGAGGCGTCCCGCGGCGTGCTCGCGGCCAGCCTGGCTCAGGTCGGCCAGCTTCCCTGGCTGGTGGTGACCTCCCGTCGCAGTGTCGACCCGCCGCTGCTGGCCGACGGCTCGGCCACCCGGCTGGAGCTCCGCCCGCTGCACGGCAAGGACGCCATGGACCTGGCGCTGGCCGCGGCGGCGCACCGCCGGGTGCCTCGGGCGGAACTGGCCGAGCTCGTGCACAGGTCCGGCGGCAACCCCCTGTTCCTGCTCGAGCTGGTGGCCGCCTGGACTCCCGGGGAGGGCGCCCAGGGGCTCCCGGAGAGCCTCGAGGCGGTGCTCGCCGGACGGGTGGACCGACTCCCCCCGGCGCTGCGCCGGCTGGTGCGGTACGCCTCCGTGCTCGGCGACGAGGTCGACCCTGGACTGCTGGCGGCCGGGCTGGAGGGGGTGCCACCGGGCTCGGTGCTGCACGAGGTCTGGGCGGCGGTCCTCGATCCGCCCAGCTGGTCCCGCGTCGACGACCTGCTCCCGCGCGGCGCCGACGGCACCCGACGCTTTCGCCACGAGCTGCTTCGGCGCGTCGCCTACGACTCCCTGCCCTTCGCCCGGCGACGGGAGCTGCACGAGCGGGTCGGTCTGGCGCTGGAGCGCCGCGGAGGAGCCGACCCGGGACTGCTCGCCCACCACTTCGCCGAGGGGGCGGACCATCCGCGCTGCTTCAGCTACGCGGTGCGGGCGGGCGACGCGGCCCGGTCGCGCTACGCCAGCGCCGAGGCCGCCGAGCAGTACGAGCGGGCGGTGGCCGCGGGCCTGGAGTGGGGCCGGCTGCCCGCGCACCTGCTCGCCGAGGTGGCCGAGCTGGCCGGGGACGCCGCCGAGCTGGCGGGGCGCTACCGGTCCGCCGACACGTCGTACCGGACCGCACGACGGCTGGCCGCGGCCACCGAACAGCCCCGGCTGCTGCGCAAGCAGGGGGTCCTGCGCGAGCGCCAGGGGCGCTACAGCGAGGCGCTGCGCTACTGGACCCGGGGCCTGCACGCGGCCGAGCAGCTGCCGGAGCCGACCGCGTCGGCGGCTCGCGCGGCCCTGCTCGTCGGGGCGGCCGGCGCCAGGCTGCGCCAGGGCCGGTTCCACGACAGCGTTCGGCTCGGTCGCGAAGCCGTCGCTGCCGCTGAGCGATCCGGCGACCGGGCCAGTCTGGCCCGGGCCTACTCGCTGCTCGACTCGGCGCTCACCGATCGGGGAGAGGCCGAGCAGGCGGCGACGTTCCGCGAGCTGGCCCTGCCCATCTACGAGCAGATCGGTGACCTCAAGGGGCAGGCCGACGTGCTCAACAACCTGGGGGTCGACGCCTACTGGGAGGGCCGCCTGGACGACGCCGTCGCGTGCTACCGACGCAGCCGGGACGCGTCCGAGGCCGCCGGAGACGTGGTCGGGGCGGCGACGGCAGCCAACAACCTGGCCGAGGTGCTGTCCGACCAGGGCCGGCTGGACGAGGCCGAGGAGATGTTCGACCGGGCGCTCGCCGTGTGGACTCGGGCCTCGTTCCCCATCGGGGTGGCCCTGGCGACCAGCAACCTGGGCCGGCTGAGGGCCCGCCAGGGCCGCCCCGCCGAGGCTCTGGCCCTGCTCGAGGAGGCGCTGACCGGGTTCCGGGCGCTGCACGCGGAGGCCCTGGCGGTGGACACCGAGGTGCGGCTCGCCGAGGTGCTCCTCGCGGCTGGGCGGCGAGCCGAGGCGCTGGCGCTGTGTGACGACCTGCTCGGCCCCCGCGCGGGAGCGCCCGGCGTCGTCCCGCACGTCGACACGCTGCGGGCGTTGCGCCAGCAGGTGCTCGAGGCCGAGGCTCCGGGTCGCGTCTCGGGGCAGCGGGCGTGACCGGGCGCCGACGGCCGGGCCCGCTGCGGGTGGCGCTGCGGGCGCTCCGCGCCGGGCCGGTCCGTCGCGTCCTGGTGGCCTACCTGGTGTTCAACACCGCCGAGTGGGCCACCTGGATCGCCGTGCTCGTCTGGGCGTTCGACCGGGGCGGCGCGGGTGCGTCGGCGCTCATCGCCGTGGTCCAGCTCGTGCCGTCGGCCATCGTGGCTCCCGTGGCCTCCGCGCTCGGCGACCGGCTGCCTCGCGGCCGAGCCCTGGCCCTCGGGTACGCCGCGCAGGGCGCGACGATGCTGGCGACCGCCGGAGCGCTGCTGGCGGACGCGCCGTTCGCCGCGGTCGCGTCGGCGGCCGCCCTGGTGTCGTGCACCGTCACGCTGACCAGGCCCGTCCACGGCGCTGTTCTGCCGGACATCGCCGAGACCCCAGACGAGCTGGTCGCGGGCTACTCGGCGTCGACGACGGTCGAGGGCGCCGCCGCGTTCGCCGGCCCGGCCGTCGCCGCCCTGCTGCTGACGGCGTCCGAGGCCTGGTCGGTGTACCTCGCGATGGGCGTCGCCTCGCTGGGGTCGGCGCTGCTCACCTGGGGGCTGGCCGTCCACGGCAGCCCACGGCGGGAGCGGGGCGCGCACCTGTTGGGGGAGACCCTGGTCGGCCTGCGTGCGGTGGGGCACGACCCAGGGGCGGCCTTCCTCGTCGTCCTGGTGGGGGCCCAGCACGCGGTCGTCGGGCTCATGGACATCCTCGTCGTGGTCCTGGCCATCGACGTGCTCGACCTGGGCCAGGGGGGGCCGGGCGCCCTGACGTCCGCGTTGGGCGTCGGCGCGCTGATCGGCGGCGGCGCGACGATGGTGCTCGTCGGGCGTCGGCGGCTGTCCCCCGCCCTGCTCGTCGGGATCCTGGCCACGGGGTTGCCCGTCGCCGCGATGGGGTTCACCGACGTCGCACTCGTCGCCGCGCTGCTGATGGGCGTCTACGGCGGAGGCAAGGCGTTCGTCGACGTCGCCGGCCGCACGTTGCTGCAGCGCACGGTGCCGGACACCGTCCTCGCCCGGATCTTCGGGCTGCAGGAGTCGATGATGATGGTCGGGCTGGCCGTCGGCTCGCTGGCCGCCCCCGCACTGGTGGCGGCCTTCGGCGCCCGCGGGAGCTTCCTGGTGAGCGGGACCCTGCTGCCGGCGTTCGGGCTGCTCGCCTGGTCTCAGATCCGCCGGCTGGACCGGCGGGCGGTCATCCCGGGCGAGGCCTACGACCGACTGGCCGCGCTGCCGCTGTTCGCGGCGCTGCCCCAGCGGGCGCTCGAGCAGCTCGCCCGAGCGGTGGTCCCCGTCGAGGTCGCGGCCGGCACGGACGTCATCCGCGAGGGCGACGACGGGGAACGGTTCTACGTGGTCCGAGCGGGCGGCCTGGCGGTGACGAGGGCCGGGCTGCACGTCCGAGCCCTCGGTCCGGGCGACTCGTTCGGCGAGATCGCCCTGCTCCGGGAGATCCCCCGGACAGCGACGGTCACCGCCACCTCGGACGTCGTCCTCGACGCCGTGGACCGCGAGGTGTTCCTGTCCGCCGTCACCGGCGTCCCCTCGGTGCACCAGGCCGCCGATGAGCGCGTCGGCCTGATGCTCGAGGCCGACGAGGCCGACGGCGTGGGGTGAGCGGACTACCCGCCGACGTCCAGCTGGTCGCCCTCCCGCGCAACAACCGTCGGGAGTGGTGCTCGCAGGCCGTCGCGGATCGCGTCGAGCTGGTCGTCGGTGCGGGCCGGGGAGTGGTGGAAGAGCATGAGGAGCTTCGCCTGCGCCTCCTCGGCGATCCGCATCGCGTCGTCGATCGTCGCGTGGCCGTAGGCGTCGGCCACGGCACGCTCGGCCTCGACGAACTGGGCGTCGTGAAGCAGGACGTCGACTCCGGCGACCAAGTCGAGGACCTCGGGCGACAGCGCGTCACCGGGCAGGTGGTCGGGGAGGTAGGCCATGGACCCGGCGTCGTCCTCGACCCGGTAGCCGAACGTCCGGCCGCCCTTGTGGGGGACGACCGCCGCGGTCAGTCGCAGGCCCCCCACGGTCCAGGTGCCCGGCTCCGCGGCGTTGAACGCCCAGCGTCCGCGCAGCCCTTCGGGCTTGATGGGAAAGCTCGGCGGCGACATCGAGTGGGCCAGCAGGTCGTGTCCGTTCTCGCCGTCCTGGGCCGGCAGGAACAGCTCGACCTCCGCGTCGTCCCGGTCCCCCGCCCCGAAGAAGGGCAGGCCCTGCATGTGGTCCCAGTGCAGGTGGGTGAGCGCGATCGCCCCGCGATAGGGCTGACCGGTGAGCAGTGCGGTCAGCGATCGCAGACCGGTGCCGGCGTCCAGGACCAGGGTCGGTGACGGCGCGCCCTCGGGGGTGATGGCGACGCACGAGGTGTGACCGCCATAACGGACGTGGTTCGGCCCGGGCGCCGCCGTCGAGCCGCGCACGCCCAGCAGATGCAGCCGCACGACCCGTCAGCCCCGTCGGCCGTCAGTCGGCCGCGCGCGCGGCCTCGGCGGCGCGCAGCCGGGCGCAGAGCACCTTGAGCAGCGCCTGGCAGACCGCGGGGTCGTTCAGCAGCGGCTCGAAGCTGAGCGCCGACACCGTCGACGTACGCAGGCCGTCGGCTCCGGCGACCACGGTGGCGGACCGTGGCTGGCGGTCGATGAGCGTGATCTCCCCGAAGTAGCTTCCTGGGCCGAGCTCGGCGACCTTGTTCCCGCCGACCAGGACGTCCGCCGACCCCTCCGTGACGTAGTAGAAGCCAACGCCTTCGGCGCCCTGTTCGGTGACGACCGCCCCCGGGCGGTGGCTGATCTGCACAGCCCGGCCGGCGATGTCGGCGCGGACCGCGTCCGACAGCCCGGCGAACAGGTCTACTGCGGCCAGCTTCCTCGCCAGCTCGGTCTGCTGCATGGTGCGTCCTTCCGTGGGGCCCGCGGTCAGGCTAGGGCGCTCAGGGGCCGGACGTCAGGGTATGAGGGAACTGCTCGTCCCGTCACCGTGCGACGAGAGTCGATCGTCGGGCTCAGGGGTTCTGGTTCAGCCGGGAGGGTAGCCCTGGACAGGGTCGACCGAAAGCTCGATCCAGTGGATCTTGGCCCCGGCGAGATAGTCGGGGTTGTCGTGTGTCGCCGTCGTGGTGACGAGCACGTACACGTCCCCCGACCGGTAGCGCAGCTGGACCTCCACGCCACTGCCGCCGAGCCGAGCCATGGGCTGGCCGAGCTTGCTGAGGACGCTGTCGTAGTCGTCTTCCCAGCTGAGGCCGAGCGGCAGTTGGCCCTGGTACTGGGAGTACCCGCTGTACTCGAGGTTGAAGAGGGTGATCGCCTTCACCACGAGGCCGCTGCCTCCTAGGGTGAGCTCGAACCCTTCGCTCTCGCATGCGATGTTGCCGCTGCGGTGTGCGTCACTCCCCGCCCCGCACCTGCGCACCAGCGCGGCGACCTCTGGGTCCGCGAAGGGCCTTCCGATCAACCGCACCAGGTCACCCACCTCGGGACCCCCGGGCTCTTCCGTGGGCACGACCGTGGGCCCTTCGGTCGGCGCCTCTGTCGGCTGTCCGTCGGGGCTTGTGCTGGGGCTCTCGATGATCGGGATGCGGGCGTCCTGACCACCGGAGAAGCGCACCTGGTACCACTCGGGGCCGGTCCCGGTCTCCTGCCAACCGAGGGCGGCCAGCGCCGCGCGGAGCTGGACCAGCAACGCCTGCCTCATCGGGGTCCAGCGCGGCTCGCCGACGCTGTCGGCATCGTCTGCGTCTGACCCGATGGCCGTCATGACGATCTCCCCGGTGTCCAGCCTGGCGCACAGAGTCAGCCGCCGCTCATCTTCCGTCACCAGGTGTACGACCTCGATCTCCCCGAAGCGCACGACCGGGACCGTGCTGGCGCTGGGACTTGTCGGGGACCTGGATGGGGGTCCCCCCTCGCCCCCGCCGCATCCGGCCAGGGCCACCCCAAGCGCGATGGCGACCAGTGCAGCGGACCTGCGGCCCGCCACCCTGCCCGCATGCCTGCTAGCCGGGGTCCGGTGCGAGGCGTCGGGTCGGGCCAGGGCGTCCGCGCCGCTGGCGCGGCGTGCGGTGAGATCCGACAGGAATGACTCGATGTGCCACATGACGAAGGCCTTCTTCGGCGAACTGGCGCCGCCCACCCCTCGTGTCCTGCGTCACGGGCGCAAGTGGCGCCTGCGGTTGACACCCCTGACGTACACAGGCTGCCGCACGAGCCGGTGCCCCGTGCAGAGTCCGACGGCCCCAGGAGGCCGGCTGTCGGGCTTCGCCTACGTGGGCCCCGTGGCCATGCAGCGGGTGCGAGTCGCGTCACCGCTGACCATGGTCTGGACACCAATCGACGATCAACACGCCCGGGCCGTCCTCACCCTTGGCCTCGATCGCACCAGGCCGGCACCGGTCACGGCACCCGCTGGGGTGAGCACCGAAGGAGGGGCGCGCGCGAGGGGACCAGACACGCTCGAGGGTGCCGTTGAGCCCGAATCGCCCTGGTGGGCAGTGGTGGCCAGGGGCGGGGTCGAACCGCCGACCTTCCGATTTTCAGGCGCTATAACCCCGTCCGACTGGGGGTATCACGGGGTGCCGCAGGCCTCTGACCTGCGGTCTTGTCCGCGGGCTACTTCCATGAGGTGGCCCGTTCTGAAGGGTGTTGTGACAAATCTGTGACACGTCAGGGCACCTGGACAGTCACTGTCATGCCTCCGTGTGGCCGCTCGCGGGCCGCCGATGGCGATGGCTCAGAGCACTCGTTGACGGGTGCCTGAGGCGGTTGGCGTGGGCTTCAGTTGGGCCGGTGGGGGCCCGTCCGTCGCCAGGTTGCTCCTCGTCCGGTGCCGTCCGCGACGAGGAGTCTGTCCTTCTTCAGAGTCTCCAGCGCGAGACGGATCGTCTGGTCGCTGACGCCGGGCAGTGCGAGGCGGACGTCGGAGATGCGGAAGACGGTGGCGGCCTCATGGAGCACGTAGCTGCGGACTCTGTCCTGCTTGGTGCCGGTGGACCGGCTGTCCGCCGTCCGTTGCTCGAATCTCGCGTACGCCTGGGCGAGTTGGTCGACGAAGTAGATCAACCAGGGCCACGGGTCGTTCGTCTCGTCGTGCCATCCGCGCGTGGAGGCCAGGAGCGCGCCGTAGTAGGCGTCCGCGGATTCGGCGATGAGCTGTTCGAGTGAGACGAAGCGGCCGACGTGGTAGCCGGCGTCGTCGAGGAGCGCATTGGTCAGCACTCGGGCGACGCGACCGTTGCCGTCCGCGAACGGGTGGATCGTGAGGAGATCGAGGACGAACAGACCGATCAGCAGCACGGGATGGTGGCGATCCTGCGCGACTGCTGCGTGATATCGCTCGATGAGCTCGGCTGTGTAGAACTCGGTCTCGGCGGCTGGGACGGGGACGAATCGCACCTCCACTGATCCGTCGGGAGACCGATCTACGACGAGGTTGTCATCGCTCTTGAACTGGCCGCCGGCCTGCTCCGTGTACTCGAAGAGCTTTCGATGCAGGTGCAGGAGGAGACCGACGTTGAGTGGTCGCCACTCGCCAGTGAACAGGTAGTCCAGGGCCGAGCGGTAACCGGCAAGCTCCTGCTCGCTCCTGCTCCTCAGCGCCGGCGCCTTGTCGTCGATGATCTTCGCTGCGCGCGCGGCGTCCGCAACGACGATTCCTTCGAGCGCTGAGGACGCGGTGATGCTCTCGGTGCGGGCCCGCAGGGCCAGTTCGGTGAGCAACGCCGGCGACTGGCTTCGGTAGAGCTCCTCACGACCTCGCCCGGTGTCCACGCGGCTCAAGCGCATGACGACGGAACCGGGCACCGCGCCCAGGCTTCGGTCCAAGTCCGCGAACGACCGCACAGAACCTCCAAAGGAACTACCTAAACATACCAACAGGGCGGCATGTTAGGTCGTTTACCCGCGTCTCCAGGTCGCGTCGCGCCAGGCGCAACCGACGGCGCCTGGCGCCATACCGTTCCCGCGACGACGCGCTCGGGCGAGCTCTATCGGCACTTCGCGTGCAGCCTCAGCGGCACGCTATCGGCACTTCGCGTGCA
>DAIRVJ010000029.1:14790-20381 GCA_036802895.1 Candidatus Nanopelagicales bacterium | reverse complement strand
CGGCGTGGCGCGGCCGGCCGCGACTCCCGGCGGCGTAGCGTCCCCCACGACGGCCCGGCGCCGCTCGGGCCCTCTCGTCCTCAGGGAGATCCGCAAGGTGGCTGCGAGTTCCCGCCCCGGCGACCGCGCCGGCCGGCGCACGTACGTCCTCGACACCAGCGTCCTGCTCGCCGACCCGTTGGCGCTGCTGCGGTTCGACGAGCACCGGGTCGTGCTGCCGGTCGTCGTCGTCACCGAGCTGGAGGGCAAGCGCTCGCACCCCGAGATCGGCTACTTCGCCCGCCAGGCGCTCCGGCTGCTGGACGACCTCCGGGTGCGCCACGGCCGGCTCGACGAGCCGATCGCGCTGAACGAGGTGGGCGGCACCCTGCACGTCGAGCTGAACCACGGCGACCAGGCGGTGCTGCCACCGGGGTTCCGGCTGGGCGACAACGACACCCGGATCCTGGCCGTCGCGCGGAACCTGGCCGCCGAGGGCCACGACGTCACGCTGGTCTCCAAGGACCTGCCGCTGCGAGTCAAGGCGGCGGCCGTCGGCCTCGCCGCCGAGGAGTACCGCGCCGAGCTCGCCGTGGAGTCCGGGTGGACCGGCATGGCCGAGCTCACCGTCGCCGGTGAGGACCTCGACCGGCTGTACGCCCAGGAGCGGATCGACCTGGCCGAGGCGGCGGACCTGCCCTGCCACACCGGGCTGGTCCTTGTGTCCGAGCGCGGCAGCGGCCTCGGCCGGGTCACGCCGGACAAGCAGGTGCGGCTGGTCCGCGGCGACCGCGAGGCCTTCGGGGTGCACGGCCGAAGCGCCGAGCAGCGGGTGGCGCTCGACCTGCTGCTGGACCCCGAGATCGGGATCGTGTCGCTCGGGGGACGCGCGGGCACCGGCAAGTCCGCCCTGGCGCTGTGCGCCGGGCTGGAGTCGGTGCTCGAGCGCCGTCAGCACCGCAAGGTGCTGGTGTTCCGCCCGCTGTACGCCGTCGGCGGCCAGGAGCTCGGCTACCTGCCGGGCAGCGAGTCCGAGAAGATGAGCCCTTGGGCGCAGGCGGTCTTCGACACCCTCGGTGCGGTCACCACGCCGAACGTCGTCGAGGAGGTCATCGACCGCGGCATGCTCGAGGTGCTGCCCCTGACCCACATTCGGGGTCGGTCCCTGCACGACGCGTTCGTCATCGTGGACGAGGCGCAGTCGCTGGAGCGCAACGTGCTGCTGACGGTGCTCTCCCGGGTCGGCCAGGGCTCGCGGGTCGTGCTGACCCACGACGTCGCCCAGCGGGACAACCTGCGGGTCGGACGGCACGACGGCGTCGTCGCGGTCGTCGAGAAGCTCAAGGGGCACCCCCTGTTCGGGCACGTCACGCTGACCCGCAGCGAGCGGTCGCCGATCGCCGCGTTGGTGACCGAAATGTTGGAGGATCTACCGATTTGAGAGGTCTGTCCGGTTCTCGGGCGTATCGGGTGGTTGTTGACGTGTGAACCAGCCCACATGCCGAGCGTGCCCGGGCTCCCTGTGATCCACAGCACGGCGCGCTGGCTTGTCTCGGGCGAGTCGGGCACCCATGGTGGAGAGGTCAGACCCCGCGTGCAGAGGCGGTGAACCCACCGCCGAGCGCTCCCTTCGGAGCCCTGGACGCCGCCCATCTCAGGGTGCCTGCGGGCACCCGGGCCGGAGTCTCCGCCGCCGAACCCGGCGCGGACGACCAGCGACAGGGGTACGCCACGCGGGCCGCTCATCACTGCGGCGCGCGACACCGGAAGGAACCTTCGATGAACCGGGTCTCGATCCGGGGGCTGGTGCCTGCACTGCTGACGGCGACGGTCGCCGTCCTGCTCGTCGGCGCCACCTTTGCCTCGGGAGACGCGCCCAGCTCACGATCCAGCCACTCACCTTCTACCAGTACCAGCACCGACCCGGCCACCGCCGCACTGGCGGGGCCGACCCGTCCGTTCCTCAACCGGGCGCGGATCGTCGAGGCAGCCGAACTGGCCGCCGTCCGCGCCGACGAGGCGAAGGCCAGGGCGCAGTCGGCGCGGGACAAGGCCGCCCGCGACGCGGCGGCTCGGGCCCGCGCCAGCCGTGCGGTGACCCGTAGCGTCCCGCGCGGCACGGCCCGGCAGATCGGGCAGCAGCTGGCTGCCGCCCGCGGCTGGAGCGGCACGCAGTGGACCTGCCTCGACCGGCTGTGGACCCGCGAGAGCGGGTGGAGCGCCAGTGCGCACAACCCGTCCAGTGGCGCTCATGGCATCCCGCAGGCGAACCCGGGGTCGCAGATGGCCTCGGCCGGGTCCGCGTGGCGGACCGACGCAGCGACCCAGATCCGCTGGGGCCTCGGCTACATCGCCGACCGCTACGGCTCACCCTGCTCCGCCTACGGCCACTGGCAGTCCCACTCCTGGTACTGAGCCGCGGAGTTGACCAGGCGAGGCAGCTGAACGTGGACCGCAACGGGTGCCCACACCCGTTGCGGTCCACGTTCACCTGGTGGGGCCGCCGCCCGATCGGTCACCCAGCCCCTCAGGGATGGGTCATCCGCCGCACGTCGAGTGCCTCATCCAGCTGCGCGCGGGTGAGCATCCCGCGCTCCACGTACCCGCGCTCGAGGACGACGTCGCGCAGCGTCCGGCGCTCGCGCAGTGCCTGCTTGGCCACCGCGGCGGCCTCCTCGTACCCGAGGTAGCGGGCCAGCGGGGTGACGATCGACGGCGAGGACTCGGCGTAGTCGCGGCACCGCTGCGCGTCAGCCTCGATGCCGAGGACGCAACGGTCGGCGAGCAGCCGGGCGGCCGTGCCCAGCAGCCGCACCGACTCCAGGACGTTGCGCGCGATCATCGGCATCATCGTGTTCAGCTCGAAGCTCCCCGCGGCCCCGCCGAAGGTGACCGCCGCGTCGTTGCCGATCACCTGCGCGGCGACCATGGCCACCGCCTCCGGCACCACCGGGTTGACCTTCCCGGGCATGATCGACGACCCGGGCTGCAGGTCGGGCAGCCGGATCTCCGCCAGGCCGGTGCGTGGCCCGCTGGCCATCCACCGCAGGTCGTTGACGATCTTGGTCAGCGACACGGCCACGGTGCGCAGCTGCCCCGACAGCTCGACCAGCGCGTCCCTGGCCCCCTGGGCCTCGAAGTGGTTGCGCGCCTCGGCCAGCGGCAGCCCGGTCGCCGTCGCCAGCTCCGCGACCACCCGTGCGGCGAAGCCGGGCGGGGTGTTGACGCCGGTGCCGACCGCGGTCCCGCCCAACGCCAGCTCGCCCAGCCTCGGGAGCACCGTCTCCAGGCGCTCGACGCCGTAGCGCACCTGGGCGGCGTAGCCGCCGAACTCCTGCCCGAGCGTCACGGGGGTGGCGTCCATGAGGTGGGTGCGCCCGCTCTTGACGACGTCGGCGAACTCCTCGGCCTTGTCCTCCAGCGCCCCGGCGAGGTGCCGCAGGGCGGGCAGCAGGTCACCCACGACGCCGGCGGTGGCGGCCAGGTGGATGGACGACGGGAACACGTCGTTGGACGACTGCGAGGCGTTGACGTGGTCGTTGGGGTGCACCGGGCGCCCCAGCCGCCGTGCGGCGAGCGTGGCGATCACCTCGTTGGCGTTCATGTTGCTGGACGTCCCGGACCCGGTCTGGAACACGTCGACCGGGAAGTGCGCGTCCCAGTCGCCTCGGGCGACCTCCTCGGCCGACGTGCGGATCGCCGCCGCGACGTCAGCGTCCAGCACGCCGAGCTCGCCGTTGACCGCCGCCGCGGCCGCCTTGATCCAGCCGAGCGCCGCCAGGTGCGCCCGCTCCAGCCGGACGCCGGAAAGCGGGAAGTTCTCGACGGCCCGCTGGGTCTGCGCGCCCCACAACGCGTCGGCGGGCACCGTGACCTCGCCCATCGTGTCGCGCTCGACGCGCTGCCCGCCGGACGGCTCACTCATCGTGGCCGCCTACGGTCGGACGCCGATGGACAGCAGAGGCCCGCCGGTCTCGGCGAAGAAGTCGTTGCCCTTGTCGTCGACCACGACGAAGGCGGGGAAGTCCTCGACCTCGATCCGCCAGACCGCCTCCATGCCCAGCTCGGGGTACTCGAGCACCTCGACCCTGCGGATGCAGTCCTGCGCCAGCCGGGCCGCCGGGCCGCCGACCGAGCCGAGGTAGAAGCCGCCGTGCGCCTGGCAGGCCTCGGTGACGGCCCGGCTCCGGTTGCCCTTCGCCAGCATGACCAGCGACCCGCCCGCGGCCTGGAACTGGTCGACGTAGGAGTCCATCCGGCCGGCGGTGGTCGGGCCGAACGAGCCGGAGGCGTACCCCTCGGGGGTCTTGGCCGGGCCGGCGTAGTACACGCACATGTCGCGCAGGTAGGCCGGCATCGGCTCCCCGGCGTCCAGCCGCTGCTTGATCGCCGCGTGCGCCAGGTCGCGGGCGACGACCATCGGGCCGGACAGCGACAGCCGGGTCTTCACCGGATGGCGGGACAGCTCGGCGCGGACCTCGGCCATCGGGCGGGTCAGGTCGATCCGGACGACGTCGTCGGACAGGTGGTCGTCGGTCGGCTCGGGCAGGTAGTGCGCCGGATCGGTCTCCAGCTGCTCGAGGAACACCCCGTCGGCGGTGATGCGGCCCCGGGCCTGGCGGTCCGCCGAGCAGGAGACCGCGATCGCGACGGGGAGGGACGCGCCGTGCCTGGGCAGGCGCACCACCCGGACGTCGTGGCAGAAGTACTTGCCGCCGAACTGCGCACCGATGCCGAACGCCTGGGTGAGCGCGAGCACCTCGGACTCCAGCTCGAGGTCGCGAAACCCGTGCCCGACCGCCGACCCGGAGGTCGGCAGCGAGTCGAGGTACTTGGCCGAGGCGTACTTCGCGGTCTTCTGTGCGAACTCCGCCGACGTCCCGCCGATGACGACCGCCAGGTGGTACGGCGGGCAGGCGGCCGTCCCGAGGGAGCGCAACGCCCCGTCGAGGAACCGGGTCATCGACGCCGGGTTGAGGATCGCCTTGGTCTCCTGGAACAGGTAGCTCTTGTTCGCCGACCCGCCCCCCTTGGCCATGAAGAGGAAGTCGTAGTGCGGCTGCCCGTGGTCGGCGGTGGCGTAGATCTCGACCTGGGCCGGCAGGTTCGAGCCGGTGTTGCGCTCCTCCCACATCGTCAGGGGAGCCATCTGCGAGTACCGCAGGTTCAGCCGGGTGTAGGCGTCGTAGACGCCACGGGCCACCGCCTCCTCGTCGCCGCCGCCGGTCAGCACGCTCTCCGAGCGCTTGCCCATGACGATGGCGGTGCCGGTGTCCTGACACATCGGCAGCACGCCGCCGGCGGCCACGTTGGCGTTCTTCAGCAGGTCCAGCGCCACGAACCGGTCGTTCGGCGAGGCCTCCGGGTCGTCGAGGATCGCGCGCAGCTGGGCCAGGTGGGCCGGCCGCAGGTAGTGCGCGATGTCGTGCATCGCCTCGTAGGTGAGCCTGGTCAGCGCGTCGGGGGCCACCTGCAGGAACCGGCGTCCGACGGCGTCGACGGTCGAGACGCCGTCGGTGGTCACCAGCCGATAGGGCGTGTCGTCCGCGCCGATCGGCAGCAGGTCGGAGTAGGCGAACTCGGGCATGGGGTCAGCCTAGGCCGGGTCAGCC
>DAIRVJ010000029.1:0-14690 GCA_036802895.1 Candidatus Nanopelagicales bacterium | reverse complement strand
AGGCGGGAACGCATCCGGCCCACGGCCAGCCGCCACATCAGCGCGGCGAAGACCAGCAGGGCCACCAGGTGCCACCCGTCGACGGCCGGCCGGAACCCGAAGGCGCAGTGCCGCACCAGCTCCACGCAGTGGTACAGCGGGTTGACCTGGGAGGCGTAGGTCGCCCAGTGCGGCAGCTGGCTGATCGGGAAGAACGTGCCCGCCACGAGGAACAGGGGGGTGAGCACCGCGGAGGTCACGTAGTTGAACGAGTCGATGGCCGGCACGACCGCGGACACCCAGATGCCGAACAGGGCGAACCCGAGGCCCGTGACGAACCCGACCAGTGGGACGGCGAGCATCCCCCAGGACGGCGGCAGGCCGAACACGACGGCCACCAGCAGCGGAGCGCACCCGTAGACGCCGGAGCGCAAAGCCAGCCAGGTGGCCTCGGCGGTCACCAGCTCGTGCACGTCGACGGGGGTGGCGAGCAGCGCGTCGTAGGTCCGCTGGAACACCCGGCGGACGAACGTCGTGAACATCCCGCCGAACGCGGAGGAGAACAGCACGGCCGTCGCGACCGTCCCGGTGCCCACGAACTGGATGTAGGGATACCCGCCGACGGTCGCCACGAGCGAGCCGATCCCGAAGCCGAACGCCACCAGGTACACGGTCGGCTCCATGACGGAGGAGAACGTGGTCGACCGCCAGTAGCGACGGAACAGCGTCCACTCGCGCAGGAAGACGCCGGTGAACGCCGCCCGCTCGAAGCGGTGGACGGGTCGCTCGGCGGCCGTCGGCTCGGCCACGGTCAGTCCAGCCGCTCGCCGGTGAGCAGGACGAAGACGTCCTCGAGGTTGGCGGCCCGTCGGGCGCCCTCGCCCATCTCGGCGGCCAGCGCCTCGGGCAGGTCCTCCGCGCGCAGCACCGAGACCGAGGGGCCGGTGCGTCGGGTGGCGAATCCGGCCGCGTGGGCGGCCGCCTCGACCTGCTCGAGCCGGTGCGGCGGGCCGTAGAACTCCATCGCCTGCCGCCCGGCGTGCATCGCGAGCAGCGCCTGCGGGGCGCCCCTGGCGATGACCCGTCCCTTCGACATGACGGCGACGTCGTCGGCCAGCCGTTCGGCCTCCTCGATGTAGTGCGTGGACATGAGGATCGTCACTCCCTCCGACCGCAGGCGGTCGATCAGCGCCCACAGCTCGCCGCGGACCTGGGGGTCGAGCCCCACCGTTGGCTCGTCGAGCAGGACCAGCCGAGGGTCGTGGACCAGCCCTCGGGCGATGAGCAGCCGCCGTCGCATGCCGCCGGAGAGGGCGTCGGCCTTGGCGTCCTGCCGGTCAGTCAGCTGGGCGAGCTCCAGCGCCCGGTCCACGGCGGCACGCCGTCGCGACCGGGGCAGCCGGTACAGCGCCGCGTAGACCTCCAGGTTCTGCCGAGCCGTGAGCTCGGTGTCCAGGTTGTCCAGCTGGGGGACGACCCCCATCAGCGCCCGCGCCTGCTTGGACTGGGCAGGCACCGGGTGGCCGAGCACGTCGATCGTCCCGGCGTCCGCCCGGACCTGGCCGGTGATCATCTTCATCGTCGTGGACTTGCCGGCCCCGTTCGGCCCGAGCAGCCCGAGGCAGGTGCCGGCCCCTACCTCGAGGTCGATCCCGGCCACGGCCACCAGGTCGCCGAAGCGCTTGACGACGCCGTGCAGCGCCAGGGCGGTCGGTGCGAGCACGCGGCCCACCCTAGGCGTGGTCAGCCGGCGGGTCGCGCGAGCCAGCAGGCCTGGTAGGGCGCCAGCACCAGACGCCCGTCGCGGAGCAGCGGTGCACGTCCGGTGAGCCGGTCGACGACCGGACCGCCGTCCAGCACCCCCAGGACGCCGGGGGCCAGCTCGAGCTCGTGCTCGGAGACGTTGTACAGCTGCACCAGGGTGCCGGCGGCGTGCCGGCGCACCGCCAGCAGGACCGAGGAGTGCCCCGAGTCGAGCACCTCGGTCTCGACGGCCGCATGCAGGGCGTCGAGACCCCGGCGGGCCTCGACGAGCCGGCGCAGCCCACCGAAGATCCGACCCTCCACCGTCGTCGGGTCGCGGCGTCGCTCGGCCTGCTCCCAGGGCATCGCGGGCCGGTGCAGCCAGCGGTTGTCGTCGGCGTGGCCGGGCACCTGGACGTGCCCGTAGTCGTTGAGCAGGCCCAGCTCGTCGCCCATGTACAGCAGGGGGAGCCCGGCGAAGCCCAGGACGACCGCGTGCGCGCAGAGCAGCCGGGCGATCGCGGTGTCGACCGCCGCAGCGTCGCCCTGCTCGATCGCGGACTCCAGCCCGGCGAGGCTGGCCGCGCTGCCGCTGATCCGCCGGTCCCCGGTGAGCGGGTTGAGCTGGAACACCGCGCCCCGGGCGAACGAGCCCGGGAAGGCCCCGGAGTAGAAGTCCGACAGGAAGGCCCGGTGGCTGCCGCCGTCCCACCCGACGGCGGCGGCGTCGCCGTCGTCGACCGCCCAGCCGATGTCGTCGTGGCAGCGCAGGTAGGTGGCCCACGCGGTGGTCGTCGCCTTGGGCGGGAACCGGGCGAGCGCCTGGCCGAGGAGCCGGACGTCGCGGGTCGCCAGGGCCGACCAGACCTGGACCATGAGGGTGTTGTGATAGGCGAGGTCGCTGACCTTGCCGGCGTGCCGGCCGGTGCCGAGGTAGGCCACCAGCTGCTGGGGCGGCACGATCGCCTCGGCCTTGAACGCCAGGGCTGGGGCGGCGATCCGGGCGAGCGCGCGCAGGGCCTGGGTGATGGCGTGCACCTCGGGCTGGTTCTGGCAGTCGGTGCCGAGCCGCTTCCACAGGAAGGCGATCGCGTCCAGGCGCAGGCAGTCCACCCCCTGGTTGGCCAGGAACAGGACGATCTCGGCGAACTCGCAGAACACGTCCGGGTTCGACCAGTCCAGGTCCCACTGCCAGGCGTTGAACGTGGTCCAGACCCAGGCGTCGAGCTCGTCGTCCCAGGTGAAGTTGCCCGGGGCGAACGTGGGGAACACCTCGGGCAGGGCGCGCTCGTAGCGGTCGGGCTCGGTGCGGTCGGGGAACAGCCGGAAGTAGCGGCGGTACCGCTGCTCGCCCGCGCGGGCCCGACGCGCCCACTGGTGCTCCCTCGCGACGTGGTTGAGCACCAGGTCGAGGGTCAGGCTGATCCCGCGCTCGTGCAGGACGGCGCACAGGGCCGCCAGGTCGTCCATCGTGCCCAGATCCCGGCGGACCGACCTGTAGTCGGCCACCGCGTAGCCGCCGTCGTTCGGCGCCGGCCGCGGCTCCAGCAGCGGCATCAGGTGCAGGTAGGTGACCCCGAGCTCGCCGAGGTAGTCGACCCGCTCGGCCACCCCGGCCAGGGTGCCGGCGAACCGGTCGGCGTAGGCCGCGTAGCCCAGCGCGGACGGCTCCTGGAACCAGTCCGGCCGCAGCACCCGCGCCCGGTCCCGGTCCCGCAGCCGCGGGCTACGGGACCGGTGAGCGGCGGCGACCATGGCGATGAGCCGCGGCAGCACCTGGTCCGCGTCGTAGACCTCGGCCAATGCGGCGCGCAGGTCGGGCAGCCAACGGTCGACCCGGGCGGCCAGGTCGGCCCGGTCGGGGTCGTCCCCCGGCACCAGGCCGAGCAGGGCGAACCGCGTCAGGGCGGCGTCACCCTGGGTGTTCATCGTCCTCCGACCTGTCTCGATGGAAACGCTTCCAGTCCGGCGGTCACCCTGGCACGATGGGGTGCTGCTGGCAAGCAGCCTGGCATCCGGTGAGGTCCCACTCGGGTCCGTCCCACCGGTGGAGAGGCGGGCGAGGATGGGCGTCGGGATCGGCGACGTCGCACGCCGCGCCGGGGTCTCGACGGCCACCGTCTCGCGCGCGCTGCGCGGCCTTCCCAACGTCTCGGACGACGCGCGCCGCCGGGTCCTGGCGGCCGCCCTCGAGCTCGACTACGTCGTCTCGCCGAGCGCCTCGAGCCTGGCCTCCGGCCGGATGGCCGCGATCGGCGTGGTGGCGCCCTCGGTGGCACGGTGGTTCTTCGGCCAGGTCGTGGGGGCCGCCGAGGACGCCTTCCGCCGGGCCGGCTACACGCTCATGCTCTACCTGGTCGAGGACCAGGAGCGCCGTCGCCGGCTGTTCACCGACCTGCCGATGCGCCGCCGCGTCGACGGGCTCGTCGTGGTCTCGCTGCCCCTCGACCGCACCGAGACCGACGCCGTCCACCGGCTGGGGATCCCCGTCGTCCAGGTCGGCAGCGTCCGGTCGGGGTCTGCGGAGCGGTTCGCCTCGGTGCGCATCGACGACATCGCGGGCGCCCGGGTGGCGGTCGACCACCTGATCGCGCTGGGGCACACCGAGATCGGCATGATCGCCGGCGGGCTGCAGGAGCGGCTGGACTTCACCGCCCCGGAGGACCGGCGCACCGGCTACCGGCACGCGCTGGCGGCGGCCGGCCTGCCCGTGGACCCGGCTCTGGACGTCGAGGGGGGCT
Source organism: Candidatus Nanopelagicales bacterium (assembly GCA_036802895.1). Classification (GTDB taxonomy): domain Bacteria; phylum Actinomycetota; class Actinomycetes; order Prado026; family Prado026; genus DAIRVJ01. Next base: position 10,227 of record DAIRVJ010000029.1, on the reverse strand, counting down.
ACACCGTCGCCGGTGGCGAGCAGGCGATGGCCCAGCTGCTGGCCCGTCCGAGGCCGCCGACGGCCGTGTTCGCGCAGTCCGACGAGATGGCCATGGGTGCGCTCACCACGATCCGCGCCGCCGGCCTGCGCTGTCCCGACGACGTGTCCGTGATCGGCTTCGACGACCACGAGATGGCCCGGCTGTTCGACCTCACCACGGTCGCCCAGCCGGTCCATGAGCAGGGCGAGCTGGCCGCCGCGCAGATGCTGGCGATGATCGCCGGTGCCCCGGCGGGTGAGCCCGTCGTGCTGCCCACCCGTCTGGTGGTCCGTGGGACCACCGGCCCACCGGCTCGCCGGTCGGTGGCCAAGCCCCCTCGGACGGCCGCCGGCTGACGACGGGTCGGGCGACGGCTACCGGTCGGCGTCCCCCTGGGGGCGGGCCACCAGGTGCACCGCAGGAGCCTTGACCAGCGCCACCAGCCGGACGCCTGGGGCCAGGCGCAGCTCGTCGCGCGCCGGCCGGGTGACCAGCGCGGTGAGCGCGAAGCCGCAGTCCAGTCGCACGCGGACCAGTGGCCCGTCGACGGTCAGCCCGATGACGGTGGCCGGCAGATGGGTGCGCGCACTGGTCCCCCCGGCCGTGTCCGGGAGGTCGAGGACCACGTCCTCGGCCCGGATGCACACGGCGACCTGGTCGACGCCCGGACCCGGGTCCAGCGCTCGGACCACGCCGGTGCCCACGGCGACCTCGGCCAGCCCGTCTCGTCGTCCGACGACCCGGCCGGGCACGACGGTGTCGACGCCGACCACGGCGGCCACCTCGGCGTCCGCCGGGGCGCCGAAGACGCTCTCGACCGCACCGGTCTGCCGGATCCGGCCGCGGACGAGCACCGCGGCCCGGTCGCCGAGGGTCAGCGCCTCGTCACGGTCGTGGGTGACCAGGAGAGCTGGGACGGCCCAGGCCCGCAGCTGGCGGGCCAACTCCTGGCCGAGCTGGTCTCGCGTCGGCCGGTCGAGCGACGCCAGCGGCTCGTCCAGCAGCAGCAGTCGAGGCTGGGGGGCGAGGGCCCGGGCGAGGGCGACCCGCTGGGCCTCTCCGCCGGACAGCCCGGCCGCCCGGCGGTCCGCCAGGTGCTCGACGCCGCAGGCGGACAGCGCTCGCCGGGCTGCACTCGGCCGCTCGGCCCGGTGCAGGGCGGTCAGCCCGAACATGACGTTGCCGAGCACGCTCAGGTGCGGGAACAGCGCGGCCTCCTGGAACAGGTAGCCCACGCGGCGGCGCCGGGCGGGCAGGTGACGTCCGGTCGACACGTCGTCCCAGGTCTGGCCGTCGACCTGCACCCGGCCGGACGTCGGTCGCTCCAGGCCGGCCAGGATCCGCAGCACGGTGGTCTTGCCGGCGCCGGACGGCCCGAACAGCACGGTCACCCCGTCGGTGGGCGTGTCCAGGGAGACGTCGAGTCCGGCGGCCCGGTGGCCGACCCGCAGGACTAGCGTGCCGGCCACAGCGCGAACCTCCGCTGGGCGGTGTAGGTGACCGCCAGGACCGCGAACGAGAAGCCCAGCAGCAGCAGGGAGGTGCGTGCCGCCGCGGCGTCGTCCAGGGCCTGCACGCTGTCGAAGACCGACACCGACACCGTGCGGGTGCTGCCCGGGATGTTCCCGCCGACCATGAGCACGACGCCGAACTCACCGATGGTGTGCGCGAAGGCCAGCACCGCAGCGGTGACGATGCCGGCCCGCCCGAGCGGCGCCACGACCCTCAGTACGGTCGCGACCGGTCCCCGGCCGAGGACCTCGGCCGCCTCGACGAGGCGACGGTCGACGCCGGTGAACGCCGCGACCATGGGCTGAACCGCGAACGGCAGGCTGTAGAGCACCGAGGCCACGACCAGCCCGCGGAAGCTGAAGGCGAGGGACGAGCCGAAGGTGTCGGCCCACCAGCGGCCGAACGGGCTGCGGGTGCCGAGCGCGGTCAGCACGTAGTAGCCCAGCACCGTGGGCGGCAGCACCAGCGGGAGCGCGACCACCGCCTCGACGAGCACCGCCCAGCGCCGCCGGGTGCGGGCCAGCCAGCCGGCCAACGGCAGCGCGAGCACGAGCAGGATCGTCGTGGTCACGGCGGCCAGCCGCAGGCTGACCCCGATCGCCGTCCAGTCCATGTCAGCCCCCCGGCGAGGCGAAGCCGTGGGCGCGCAGGACGGCCTGTCCCTCGGGGGAGAGCAGCAGGTCGCGGACGGCGGCTGCGGCGACCGGCACCGTGCTGCGCGCCAGGACCACCCCCCCCTGGCGCAGCGGCGGGTAGGTGCCGGCCGGGACCTCGACGTAGCGCCCGACCGCCCGCATCGCCGGGGTGAGCGCGAGGGAGAGGGCGACCAGGCCGGCATCCGTGGCGCCGCTGCGGGCCAGCTCGGCCGCCTGGCCGACGCTCTCCCCGCCCACCAGCTTCGGTCGGACGGCGTCCAGCACCCCGGCCGCGTCCAGCGCGGCCTCGGCGGCTCGTCCGTAGGGCGCGTGCGCCGAGCTGGCGACCGCCACCAGGCGGACCTTCGGGTCGGCGAGCCCGGCCACGCCGCGGGCCAGGTCGACACTGGAGCCGGTGCGCGTCCAGAGCACCAGCCGACCGACCGCGAACGGGAACGCGCCTCCGGGTGCAGCCAGCCGGCCATCGACCAGCCGCTGGGGGTAGGCCAGGTCGGCGGACAGGAACACGTCGTACGGCGCCCCGTTGGCGATCTGCTGGGCGAAGGTGCCTGACGAGCCGTACACCGCGCTGACCTCGATCGGCGGGTCGGTTCGGCGCAGCAGGCCGGCGAGGTCGTCCAGCGCCGGCTTCAGGTCCGAGGCGGCCGCCACCCGGACGATGGTCGGGCCGGCCGCCGAGCTGGCGTCCTCGGGCGCGGTGGGCCGGCCGCATCCGGGTGTGAGGGCCACCGCAACGACGAGGAGGCCGAGCCCGACGCGCACCCGGCGCCCCTGGCGCCCGCGCCGCCGGCTCTGCCTCATCGGGGCGGCTCGGTGATCTCGACGACGACGTTGGTGGCCTTGACCGCGGCGACCGCCACCACCCCGGGCCGCAGACCGAGCTCGTCGGCGGCCTCCCGGCTCATCAGCGACACGACGCGGAACGGCCCCGCCTGCAGCTCGACCTGGGCCATCACGGTGTCCCGGACGACGCGGGTCACGATGCCGCGGAAGCGGTTGCGGGCGGACTGGTTCACCACGCGGCCGACATCGGTCGGGTCGCCGGACGCCCGGACCAGATCGGCGAGCGTGGCGCCGTCGACGACCATCCGGCCGGCGTCGTCGCGGGTGGCGGTCAGGCGGCCGGCGTCCACCCAGCGGCGGACGGTGTCGTCGCTGACGCCCAGCAGGGCGGCCGCCTCTCGGATCCGCAGACTCGGCATGTCAGTGAGCGTAGTACCGCACCTGCGGATCGAACAGCGCTCTCTGCCGGTATCCGCGGCTCGCCTGGTCAGCGTGGGCGCGGCGCGGCAGGCTGGTCGGCATGCCCCGCGTCGAGGTCGACCTCGCCCCCAGCGACCGCTCGGGCTACGCCTGGATCACCTCGCTGGTCCTGCCCCGGCCGATCGCCTGGGTGTCCAGCCGGTCGGCCGCCGGCGTGGACAACCTCGCCCCGCACTCGTTCTTCACCGTGGCCAGCGAGGACCCGCCGGTGCTGTCGTTCACCTCGGTCGGGCGCAAGGACACCCTGCGCAACATCGAGCAGACCCGCGAGTTCGTGGTGAACCTGACGACCGAGGCGCTGCAGGCCGAGGTGAACGCGAGCGCGACCGACTACCCGCCGGAGATCGGGGAGTTCGACGCGCTCGGCCTGGAGCGGGAGCCGTCCGCGGCCGTCCGGCCGCCGCGGGTGGCCCGGTCCCCGGCCGTGCTGGAGTGCGTGCTCGCCGGGTTCCACCCCTTCGGCCGATCGACGGTCGTGTTCGGACGGGTCGTGCACCTCGCGGTCGATGAGGCGATGATCCGCGACGGTCGGCCGCGGGCTGACCTGCTCCGCCCGCTCGCTCGGCTGGGCGGCGCCGAGTGGACGACGATCGGCACGGTCAGCCGACTGCGTCGGCCACGGTACGCAGGCGGGGAGACCCCCCAGCCCGGATGATGGACGGGTGGCGAACCGACGACGCGGCTTCGAGACCCTGGGCGACCTGGCTCGCTCGCTCGGGCTCGTGCTTGCAGCCGTCTTCGTCATCATCCTGGTGACCCTGCGCACCGACGGGGAGCGCGTGCGGGTCGTCGACTACGCGCAGGTGCTGCGCCAGGCGGCTCCGGTGGCGCCGTTCGCCCTGGTCGACCCGGCCGGGCTCGGGGACGGCTGGCGGGCGACGTCGGTCTACTACGAGCCGCCGGCGCGCACCGGCCGGACCGGCGAGGTGCTCTGGCACGTGGGGTTCCTGACCCCCGGTGAGCGGTACGCGGCGTTCGAGCAGACCAACGGAGCCGTGGACGACGTCCTGCGGCGGCAGCTGGGACCGCAGCGTCGGACGGTCGGGACGTCGGCCGTCGACGGCGTGGCCTGGTCCAGGTGGCAGTCGGCGGACGACCAGCGGCGGGCGATCGAGCGCACGGCCGGCGGCGTCACCGTCGTCGTCCACGGCAGCGCGGACTGGGTCGACCTCGAGCGGCTGGCCGTCGCGCTACGGACCGGCTGAGCCGTCCGCCTGCTCGGCTACGGCCGGCGTCTGCTGGGCCGAGCCGGTCGCCGCGGCCAGCCGGGCCCTGGCGCCGTCCAGCCACTGCTGGCAGAGGCCGGCGAGCTGCTCACCGCGCTCCCAGAGCTGCAACGACTCCTCCAGGGTGGCCCCGCCCGCCTCGAGCCGGCGGACCACCTCGACCAGCTCGTCGCGAGCCTGCTCGTAGCCCAGCCCCGGTTCGGCCTCCGGCGGCTGGTCGGGCTGCGCTGCCGGCTCGGCGCGCGATGTCTTCTCGGCCACCCGCTCACCCTAGGGCTGGGCCGGCCGGTTGGCGTGGCGGCCCGGCGACGGCCGCCAGGTCGCCCTCGGCCAGCCGGATCCGCAGCGGATCCCCCGCGGCGACGTCGTCGGGGGAGCGGACCACCAGCCCGTCGGCTCGCTGGACCACGGCGTACCCGCGGTCCAGCGTGGCCGCCGGGGACAGCGCGCGGACCCGCGCACGGGTGTGCCCCAGCTCGTCGAGGGCCCGGTCGAGCCGGTGCCGCAGGGCGAGCCTGGCCCGCTGGAGGTCCCGCGCCACGTCGCCGGCCCGTGGGTCGACGATCGCCAGCTCGGGCTGGGCGAGCACCGGGCGGCTGCGCAGCGCCTCCAGCCGGTGCCGCTCACGGTCCAGCAGGCCCCCGATCGCCCGGGTGGCCCGGGCGCGCGCGCCGTCCAGGGCGGCCTGCTGCTCGCGGACGTCGGGCACGACGCGCCGCGCGGCATCGGTCGGCGTGGAGGCGCGGACGTCGGCGACCAGGTCGAGCAGCGGGGTGTCCTGCTCGTGCCCGATCGCGCTGACGACCGGGGTCAGGCAGCTGGCCACCGCCCGGACCATCGCCTCGTCGGAGAAGGGCAGCAGGTCCTCCACCGAGCCCCCGCCCCGGGTGACGACGATGACGTCGACCTCGGGATCGCGGTCCAGGCGGCGCAGCGCGTCGACGACCTCGGTGACCGCGTACACGCCCTGGACCGACACGTTCTCGACGCGGAACCGGACCGCCGGCCAGCGGTTCTGGGCGTTCTGCAGCACGTCGCGCTCGGCGGCCGACCCGCGCCCGCAGACCAGGCCGACGACGCGGGGCAGGAACGGCAGGGGCCGCTTTCGGCCCGCCTCGAACAGCCCTTCGGCGGCGAGCAGCGCCTTCAGCCGCTCGAGCCTGGCCAGCAGCTCGCCGAGGCCCACCGGCCGGATCTCGGTCGCGGCCAGGGACAGCGTGCCTCGTGCCAGGTAGAACTCCGGCTTGGCGTGCACGACCACCCGGGTCCCCTCGGCCAGCGGTGGCGCCACCCCCTCGAGGACGGCCCGCGAGGCGGTGACCGACAGCGAGACGTCGGCCACCGGATCCCTGAGCGTGACGAAACTGACCGAGGCGCCCGGCCGCCGGGACAGCTGGGCGACCTGGCCCTCGACCCACACCCGGCCGAGCCGGCCCACCCAGTCGCCGATCAGCCGGGCCACCGTCCGGACGGGGAGCGGATGCTCGGGCGAGCTCTCGACGGGCATGCGCGCAGCCTAGGCACCTACCATGAGGGGGTGCCCCCCACCGTCCCGGCCCCCTCCCGCCGCGTCCTGCTCGCCGCCCCGCGCGGATACTGCGCCGGCGTGGACCGCGCCGTGGTCACCGTCGAGAAGGCGCTGGAGCTGTACGGGCCGCCGGTGTACGTGCGCAAGCAGATCGTGCACAACCGGCACGTGGTCGAGACGCTGCAGGAACGGGGCGCGATCTTCGTCGAGGAGACCGACGAGGTCCCCGAGGGCGCGACCGTCGTGTTCTCCGCGCACGGAGTCGCGCCGTCCGTGCACGAGGAGGCCGCCCGTCGAGGGCTGCGGACGATCGACGCGACCTGCCCGCTGGTGACCAAGGTGCACCAGGAGGCGCGCCGGTTCGCCGAGGAGGGCTACCGGATCCTGCTCATCGGCCACGAGGGGCACGAGGAGGTCGTCGGCACCGCCGGCGAGGCCCCCGAGCGCATCACCCTGGTCGGCGGCCCCGACCACGTCGACGACCTCGACGTCGCCGAGGGGGAGCGGGTGGCCTGGCTCTCGCAGACCACGCTGTCGGTGGACGAGACGATGGAGACCGTCGACCGACTGCGGGCGCGACTTCCGCTGCTCGTCGACCCGCCGTCGGACGACATCTGCTACGCGACCCAGAACCGCCAGGAGGCGATCAAGGAGGTCGCCGCCGAGTCGGACCTGGTGATCGTGGTGGGCTCGCGCAACTCGTCGAACTCGGTTCGGCTCGTGGAGGTCGCGCTGGCGTCGGGTGCGCCGGTCGCGCATCTCGTCGACTACGCCCACGAGATCGACCCAGCGTGGCTGGACGGAGTGACCACGGTCGGCGTCACCAGCGGTGCCTCGGTACCCGAGCTGCTGGTTCGAGACGTCCTCGACCTGCTCGCCGGTCATGGGTTCGACCAGGTGCAGGTCGTCGAGGCGGCCGAGGAGCACCTGCTGTTCGCGCTTCCGCCGGAGCTGCGGCGCGACCTGAAGGCCGCCGGGCGTTCCTAGTCGGGCGCGGCCGCCCGCGCTACCGACGGTCGACCCACCAGCGGTAGACGCAGATCACGAGCGCGACCGAGGCGCCGAGCCAGAGCTTGGGGGCGAGCTGGATCAGGTCCAGGAGCACGCTCCCGAGCTTGATCTTCAGGCTGCCGCCGTCGCCGACGAGGGCGTGAGCACCGAGCAGGACGACGAACACCAGCGGTGGGGCGATCGCGGCGACCGCCAGGTCGGCCCGGCGCACCTGCGCGGCGGCGTACCCGCTGCTGAGCGCGAAGCCCAGGCCGAACAGCCAGCCGAGCCCGCCGCCGGTGAACCCGTCGACGAGCGCGGCGACCAGAGACCCGGCGAATCCGAGTACCACAGCGCCGGCGGCGGTCAGCCCGGGGCTGCCGTGCACGCGGTCGGGCCGCGCCCCAGCCGCCGTGGGCACAGCGGGTGGTTCCGGCAGGCTCACGGCCGACACGGTACCGGCGCGACGGTTCAGGTACCCGTCGCCCCTTGCCGCGTCGGCGGACGAGTCGGGTCGGCGACGAGGCCGTACCGGTCGTCGACCTCGATCTCGTCGAACGACAGGGCGACCAGCGAGGCGGTCGCGGACGCCACGAGCTCCGGTGCCTGAACCTCGCGGGTGGCCTGCTCGACCTGCTGCGGCGCGGTCAGCTCGTCGTCGGCGACCTTGAGCTCGGTGAGGCGTCGCGCGGTCACCAGGACCCGGCTCTCCAGTGAGCTCACCGTGTGGTTGTACGCCTGGACGGCCCCGGTGATCTGGTGGCCGAGCTTGGCCAGGTGGCCGCCCATCGTGGCCAGCCGCCCGTGCAGCTCGCGGCCGAGCTGGTAGACCTGTCTGGCGTTCGCGGCCAGCGCCTCCTGTCGCCAGGTGTACGCGATGGTGCGCAGCAGGGCGATGAGCGTCTGCGGGGTGGCGATCACGACGTTGCGCTCGAACGCGTGCTCCAGCAGGGACGGGTCCTCCTCGAGCGCGGCGTTGAGGAACGCCTCGGCGGGGACGAACATGACCACGAACTCCGGTGAGGGGTCGAACGCCTCCCAGTACGCCTTCGCGGCCAGGCCCTCGACGTGGTCGCGCAGGTGTCGGGCATGGGCCTTGAGCCGCGCAGCCCGCGTGGTGTCGTCGCGGGCCTCCATCGCTTCGAGGTACCCGCTGAAGGCCACCTTGGAGTCGACCACCACGTTCTTGCCGCCGGCCAGCTTGACCACCAGGTCGGGGCGGAGCAGCCCGTCGTCGGTGGAGACCGTCTCCTGCTCGACGAAGTCGCAGTGCTCGACCATCCCGGACGCTTCGACGACCCGTCGCAACTGCAGCTCGCCCCACCTCCCTCGGACCTGGGGCGCCCGGAGGGCGGACACCAGCTGCGCCGTCTCGGTCCGCAGCTGCTCGGAGGTCTGGTTCATGGTCCGGACCTGCTGGCGCAGCTCGCCGTACGCCTCCAATCGGGCCTTCTCGACCGTCCCCAGTTCCTTGCGGACCTGGTCGAGGGACTCCGCGATCGGCTTGACCAGGTGCTCGACGGCCTGCCTGCGCTGGTCCAGCTGGGAGGCGTGCTCCTGCTCGGTGCGCTTGAGCCGCTCCCCGGCCATCTGCAGGAACTGCTCGTTGTTCTGCTGCAGCGCCTGGGCGGACAGTCGCTGGAACTCGCCGCTCAGCCGCTCCTGCTCCTCGCGCAGCTGGGCCAGCCGCTCCTGCGCACCGGCACGCTGGGCGGCCAGCTCGGCTCGGGCGGTGGCCAGCTCGACCTCGGCGGAGCGCACCTCGCCGCTCAGCCGGGCCGTCTCGGCGGCGATGCGGTCGCGCTCCGCGGAAGCCGCGTCGCGCTCGGCGGTCAGGCCGGCCAGCCGAGCTCGGCCGGCGAGGACCGCCGCGCAGACGCCCACGAGCACGCCGACGATCAGCAGGAGCAGGCCTGAGGTGGTCATGGGTCGAGTGTGCCTGGGGCCTCCGACAGATTCGGGGAGGGCACGCCCGGCCGCCTAGACTCGGCGCCCGTGAGCCTCACCATCGGCATCGTCGGGCTGCCCAACGTCGGCAAGTCCACGCTGTTCAACGCCTTGACGAAGAACGACGTCCTGGCGGCCAACTACCCCTTCGCCACGATCGAGCCCAACGTCGGCGTGGTCGGCGTCCCGGATCCCCGGCTGGCCCGGCTGGCCGAGATCTTCGGCTCGGCGAAGATCGTCCCGGCCACCGTCTCGTTCGTCGACATCGCCGGCCTCGTCCGCGGGGCCTCCGAGGGACAGGGGCTGGGCAACAAGTTCCTCGCGCACATCCGCGAGGCCGACGCGATCTGCCAGGTGATCCGGGTCTTCACCGACTCGGACGTCGCCCACGTCGACGGCCGGGTCGCCCCCAAGGACGACATCGAGACGATCAACACCGAGCTGATCCTCGCCGACCTGCAGACGCTGGACAAGGCGCTGCCCCGGCTGGAGAAGGAGGCCCGGCTCAACAAGGAGCGGGCCGCGGTCCTGGCTGCCGCCCAGCGGGCCCGGGAGGTGCTCGACGCCGGGGCCACGGTGTTCGCCGCCGGGCTCGACCTGGCCACTCTGCGCGAGCTGTCGCTGCTCACCGCCAAGCCCTTCCTCTACGTGTTCAACATGGACGAGGAGGAGCTGGGCGACGAGTCGATGAAGGCCGAGATGCAGTCGTTGGTCGCACCCGCCGAGGCGGTGTTCGTCGACGCGAAGGTGGAGGCCGAGCTCGCCGAGCTCCCCGACGACGACGCCCTGGAGCTGCTGCGCTCGATGGGCCAGGACGAGCCCGGGCTCGACCTGCTGGCCCGGGTCGGCTTCGACACCCTCGGCCTGCAGACCTACCTGACCGCTGGGCCGAAGGAGGCCCGAGCCTGGACGATCCGCAAGGGTGCGACCGCCCCCGAGGCCGCCGGCGTGATCCACACCGACTTCCAGAAGGGCTTCATCAAGGCCGAGGTGGTCTCCTTCGACGACCTGGTGGCCGCCGGGTCGATGGCCGAGGCCAAGGCTCGCGGCAAGGTCCGCATCGAGGGCAAGGACTACGTCATGG
>DAIRVJ010000028.1:13154-20550 GCA_036802895.1 Candidatus Nanopelagicales bacterium | reverse complement strand
CGTCGTCAGGGCCCTGACTTCCTGTCGCCCGGCGCTGATTCCTGTCGGACCCCCTCGCTAGTCTTCGTACACACGTTCGAAAGCGAGATCGGGAGGTCCGGTCATGGATCCGGCGGTGGCTGCGGCGATCGAGACGTTGCTGCGCGCCGAACCGTCCGCGTTCGCGTCCGGGGCGGACGATCCCGCCGAGGTAGCCGCACGCCTTCAGGCGCTGATGGAGCGGGTGTCCGCCGCGCGGGCGGGCGCCGTCGTCGAGGTCGAAGCCGGGGAAGCCTGGCGATCGACGGGAGCGACGTCCCTGGCCGGGTGGGTCCGCGGCTCGCTGCGGCTGTCGGCGTCCGCCGCGTGGGAGGTGGTGCGCACGTCGCGCGCGCTGTCGGCGGCGCTGCCCGCGACTCGCACGGCGCTCTGGGCCGGGCAGTGCACCTGGGCGCACGCCGTGGCCATCACCCGTCACACGCAGGCGACGGCGACCCGGCGCGCAGCCATGGCGAACCCGGAGATGGAGCCGGCCATCGTCGCGGCGGCCGAAGCCACCAGCGTGGAGGATCTCGGCGCACTGCTGCGAACCTGGGTGCACCAGGTCGACGTCTCGGGGTTCGCGGCCGACGAGTCCACCGCGTACGAACAGCGCCGGGTCTCGCTCGCGCAGACCCTCGGCGGGATGTGGCACCTCGAAGGGCTGCTGCCGCCCGAGGCGGGCGCGGTGCTCGCCACCGCGCTGGACGCACACATCGGCTCGTCCCTGGGCAGCGGCGACGACCGCACAGTCGTCCAGCTGCGAGCCGACGCGCTCGTCGATGTCGCCGCCTGGGCCCTGCGTGCGGGAGCCACCCCCAAGGCGGGAGGGCTGCGCCCCCAGCTGGTGGTGCTGACCCCTGCCGACACCATGATCGGCGCTGCCGGAGCCGCTCCCGGGCAGCTGGCCCACGGGGGCGGGCTGGTGAGCGCGCGGACGGTCGAGCGGCTCGCCTGCGACGCGCTCGTCACCCCCGTGACAGTCGGCGGCGACGGCCTGCCGCTGGCGATCGGCCGCACCACCAGGGTCGTCCCGATGCACCTACGGCTGGCCGTGCTGGTCCGGGACCGACGATGCGCCTTCCCCGGCTGCGCCCGGCCCCCCACCTGGTGCGATGCGCACCACATCGAGCACTGGGCGCGCGGCGGCCCCACGGATCTCGCCAACCTGGTGCTGCTCTGCCGACATCACCACACCCGGGTGCACGAGCTGGACGTCTCGATCGAGCGAGCCGGCGCGGAGTGGCTGTTCACCCTGCCCGGCGGCACGCCTCTGGGTCGTTCCGACGCGGGACTCCGCCTGGCCCTGCCATTGCCCCGCGGCGTGCGGCGCGCCGGCGGGCGGCGTCGGGTGGCCGCATGAGCCAGGGGACTGACCGCCGGTCAGACCGGGCGGCCCTTCCAGGTGAGCTGGCCGCGACGGCGCCCACGCCAGGACACGGCCGTGAGATAGCCGAGCAGCCCGATCGACAGCGGGTGGGCCAGGCTGTCCGGCCAGACCCGCCCGCCGACCCGTCGCGCGACCATGGCCCGGCCGGCCACCCCAGCGGCGAAGCCGACGGCTCCGGCCCGCGATCCACGCAGGGCGGCGAGCGGGGGCAGCAGGTAGGCCAGGCTCAGGACGGCGACCGCTGCGGCCGCCCCCGCCGGCGAGCCGAACGCCGACCACAGCGACTTGGCGTAGCCCTGCCGCAGGTCGGCCCACCCCTCGTACATCCGGCAGGTGGCCAGGTGGGTGCCGTCGACGACGCTGCCGCGACCCCCGGTTCGCTTCATCGCGCGCAGCAGGGCGACGTCGTCGAGCACCTGGTCGCGGACGGCCTCGTGGCCGCCGGTGCGGTGGTAGGCGGCCGCGTCAACCGCAAGCAGCTGGCCGTTCGCGGCGGCCAGCGACTCTCTCGGCGACGACTCGGCCACCCGCAGCGGCAGCGTGGTCAGCCACGACCACTGCAACAGCGGCTGCACGAGCCGCTCCGCGGGGGTGGTGGCGAGCTGCCGGGGGTAGGGGCACACCAGGTCGAGGCGGGCCGTCCGCAGCAGGGCGGTCGTGGCCGCGACGGCGTGCGGCTCGAGCACGACGTCGGCGTCGACGAACACCAGCAGGCTGCCGCTGGCCTCGGCGGCCAGCCGGTGGCAGGCCCAGGGCTTGCCGAGCCAGCCGGATGGTGGGGCGTCGGTGCCCCCGTCGAGCAGCCGCACCCGGGGGTCGTGGTCGGCCACCGCCCGGACGACGTCGGCGGTGCCGTCGGTCGAGCCGTCGTCCAGGACCAGGATCTCCAGGTCGGGCACGCCGCGCTGGGCGAGCAGGGCGCGCAGGCCGCCCTCGACCCGGTGCGCCTCGTCGCGCAGCGGCAGCAGCAGCGAGACGCGCTCGGCGGTCGGGGGCGGGTCGTCCGAGGGCACCCGCAGCCGGGTGAGGTTCCACGCCGTGTGCGCGGTCAGCCCTACGGCGAGGCCGGCGCCGGCGCGCACCAGGCCGCGGCCGAGGGCGACGCCGGATCGCCGACGGGTCAGTCCCGGCCGGTCCACAGCACCCAGGCGTAGGGCAGGGCCACCAGGCCCATGGCCAGGCCGCCGTAGACGGCCACCCACGGCCGGTCCCAGAACAGCGCGTTCGCCAGGATCGACGACGCGTAGGTCCACAGGTAGAGCAGCGCGGGCGGGCCGTCGGGGGAGCTGCGGCGGGGCAGCCGGTCGAGCAGCACCATCATGACGAGCGAGGTCGCGAACCAGCCGACGTAGTTGAGCGCGGGGACCGCCGGCACATGAGCGAGCGACGGCGTGGGGTCGGCGAAGGTCCAGTAGCCCTCCGCGGTCATCATCGGGTCGAGGAACAGGTCCCAGGAGGCCAGCGCGAGGGCGGCCACGAGCGGGGTGACCAGGACCGACCGGCTGAGCCGGCGGGCGACGAGCAGCGCGGGGTAGGCCATCATCGCCCAGGCCAGCGGGATCACCGCCGGGACGCCGAGCACCTGACGACCCAGGCCGGTGCCGTACGAGTAGTCGCCGAACGGCAGCCCGGTCTGCACGCCGACGGCCTCGACGGCCAGCCCGCCGCCGACGGCCACCAGCAGGAACCCGATCAGCCACCACGCGCCCGCCCACACCAGGGCGTGCACGGCGGAGGCCAGGAAGAAGGTGGCGACCGTGACGATGACGAGCGTCGTGCGGGTCCGGCCGTCGACGAGCGGATAGGCGATCTGCAGGCCGACGACCGCGAGGGCGAGCAGCCAGGGCAGCCAGGTCAGGCCGGGCGCGCTGCGACGAGACCGGCGGCGATCGGCGTGCGGGCCCGTGTAGGCGTGGACGCTCACGGGTCGGTCACGTCGTGCACCGGTGGAGCGCCGGACCATCGGGCCCGCAGGTCGGCGAAGGCCCGGCGGACCCGGCGCCACAGGACGACCACGAGGGTGGCGCCGAAGACGAGCAGGACGCCGGCGATCGCGGCGGCGGCCCACGGGTGCTGCCAGGCCAGCAGCGCGACGCCGGTGACCGCGCCGTCCTCGACCACGCTGGTGGCCACGTTGGTGACCGGCTCGGGCGAGGCGTTGACGCCCAGGCGGAACCCCGCCTTGACCAGGTGGCTCACCAGCGCGGTGCCGCCGCCGGTCACCGCGCCGACGGCCTCGTTCAGCGTGCCCGCGTCGCCGGCGATGAGCGCGCCCACGATCGCGCCGATGGTCGGGCGGATGACCGTCGAGACGCCGTCCCAGATGCTGTCGACGTACGGGATCTTGTCGGCGACGAACTCGAGGGCGAACATGACGCCGGCCGCCACGAGCACGTCGCCGCGCTGCAGCACCTCGGGCACCAGGCCGACGTCGCCGTACCGGCCGACCAGCCCGGCGATGAGCACGACCAGGTAGGCGTTGACGCCGCTGGCCCAGCCGCTCGCGAAGACGAGCGGGAACACGTCCATCTAGGTCCCTACCTCCACCCGGGTGCCGCCGACCGACCCTACGGCCCGGACGACCGCGAACCGGGCGAACAGCTCCTCGGCGTACCAGCCCGTGTCGCGCGTGCGCCGGATCACCTCCCGGTGCTCCGGTGCGCCGTGGGCGAAACCGCGCAGCGCCTCGGCCGATTCCCACAGGCTGAAGGTGCCCTGCAGCCCGATCGGCGCCTCGCCGATGCCGACGGCCAGCAGCAGCCCGGGGGAGCGCCGCAGCGCCAGGCTCACCGGCGGGACGGCGCGCCAGAACGTCGCCGCCAGCCGAGGTCGCAGCCGCGCTCGGGTCACCGCGGCCACCGGCCCGTCGTACGGCTGCGCGACCGGCCGGCCGAACGGCTCGCGGCCGGACCAGCGGCCCTGGCTGGACAGCGGCGTCATCCGCACCGCCAGCCGCTCGTGCGCGCGGGCGTTCCAGCGGCTGACCACCGGCGAGGACTCGAACCGGTCGGCGGCCTCGATGTCGGCCCAGGTCGCGATCAGCCCCCAGTGGTGGGGATCGGCGTCGCGGGCGGTGAACGTCCGGCCGTCGCCGGTGCCGAGCAGCTTGGCGAACGTGAGCCCGGGCGTGCGGCGGACCGGCCGACGGTCGCGCGCCATGGCGACGACCGCCGAGGGCACCCGGCCCCGGCGCACGCCCCACAGGTCCAGCGTCACCAGGGCGGGGACCGGTTGGCTCACGGTGCCTGAGCCTAGGCCCGCTCGCCGCTAGCCTTCGCTCGTGGAGCCGCTGCGCGCAGGCGACCTGGCCGAGGCGACGCCCGCGTCGCGGGACCGCTACGTCGACCTGCTGCGCGTCGTCGCGCTGCTCGCGGTCATGGTCGGCCACTTCCTGATGACCGGGGTGATCGTCGCCGCGGACGGCGGCGTCCGGGTGACGAACACGCTGGCGGTGGTGCCGCAGGCGCGGATCCTCACCTGGGCCTTCCAGGTCATGCCGGTGTTCTTCGCGGTGGGCGGCTTCTCGCACGCCACCGCCCTGGCGTCGCTGGAGCGCCGCGGCGGCAGCTACGCCGACTTCGTCGTGTCGAGGGTCGACCGGCTGCTGCGCCCCACCGCGGCGTTCGTCGTCGTCGGCCTGGCCGCGGGGGTCGTCGTGGACCTGCTCGACCGGCTGGACGCCCGAGCGGTCATGGTGCTGCGGGTCGTCGGGCAGCCGCTGTGGTTCGTCGGGATCTACCTCGCGGTCGTCGGCTTCGCACCGTGGATGCTGCGGGCCCACCGGCGGTGGGGCTGGCGGGTGCTGGCGGTGCTGGCGGCGCTCGCCGTCGTCGTGGACGTGCTGCGGGTCGGGCTGGACGTCCCGTACGTCGGCTACCTCAACTTCGCGTTCGTCTGGCTGGCCGTGCACCAGTGCGGCTACTTCTACGCCGACGGTGTCCCGCAGCGCGGCGGGCGACGGTTCGCGCTGGTGCTGGCGGCGTCCGGGTTCGCCGTCGCAGCGCTGCTGGTGGCGGCGCTGTCGTACCCGCTGTCGATGGTGAGCCTGCCGGGGGAGCAGGTGTCGAACATGACGCCGCCGTCCGTGGCCCTGCTCGCCTTCGCCGCCGGGCTGCTCGGGCTGACCCTGTTCGTCCGCGGCCCCGTGTCACGTGCCCTGCAGCGGCCCCGGCTCTGGACCGCGGTCGTGGCGGCCAACGGCGTGGCGATGACCGCGTTCCTGTGGCACTTCAGTGCGATCGTGGCGGTCAACGGCCTGCTGTACGCCGCAGGGGTGCCGGTGTTCCCGTCGGTGGGGTCGTGGCCGTGGTGGCTGCTGCGGGTGCCGCTGGCGCTGCTGGTGGCCGTGGTGCTGGGCGGGCTGGTGGCTGCGTTCCGCCGGTTCGAGCGTCCGCGGCGGTTCGCCGTCCCCGAGCCCGGGACCGCGCCGGCGCACCGCGACGGGCTGGCCGCCGCGGGGCTGGCCCTCGCGCTGCTGGGGGTCCTCGGGTTCTCCGTCGCCGGGTTCGCGGGCGTCCTGTCGATGCGCACGGCGACGCTGGTCGTGCTGCCGATGACCCCTGCGGTGTCGGCCGCGCTGCTGGCGCTGGGGACCTGGGTCAGTCGACCTCGGCGGGCTGCCCGCCGGTGATCCGCAGCAGCTCGTCGTAGGACGTCGGGAACACCGTGTGCGGGTGGCCGGCCGCCGCCCAGACGACCGGCCAGCGCGCCAGGTCGACGTCCACGAGGGTCCGCAGCGGGTGCGGGTGCCCGATCGGCGCAACCCCCCCGATGGCCATCCCCGTGTGCTGGCGGACGAACGCCGGATCGGCCTTGACGACCTCGCTCACCCCGAGCAGGCCGCCGACCTGGTTGGTGTCCACCCGATGGGCGCCTGAGGTGAGCACCAGCAACGGCTCGCCGTCGGCGACGAAGACCAACGAGTTGGCGATGGCCCCCACCTCGCAGCCGAGCTGGGCGGCGGCCGCGGCAGCGGTCGTGGCGGCGTCCGGCAGGACGACGGGCTCGCCGGTCGCGCCGGCCGCGCGCAACGCCTGGGTGACCGAGGTGACGGTGGGGTGGCGCAGCGGCATGGGCCGGAGGCTATCGGCTGGCCCGCCGCGGACGAGGTCAGCGCGCCGGAGCCAGGTCGGCCGCGCCGAAGCCGACCGAGAAGCGCTGGCACCAGACGACGACGCTGGCGAAGGATGCGGGGTCGACGTCGGCGGGGATCGGGTAGTTCTGGTCCCCGCGGTTGCCCTTGAGCCGGCCGAGGTCCAGGTGTCCGGCGGCGAAGGCGTCCTCCCCGGCGGCGGTGGGCATCGGGGAGATCCAGACGTGCAGGTCGGGGCCGTTGGTGGTGTCCAGGCCCTCCAGTCGCAGCAGCAGCGTGCCGTCGGCCGAGCGGACGACCCGGGCGGCGCCGGTCGTGGGGTGGGCGAGGCTGACGAACGACCCGGAGGCGAGCGTGGTCGACGTCGGACCGGCGGGTGCCTGCTCGACGACGGTCTGGTCGACGACCAGCTTCCACGGCTGGAACAGCGCCAGCGCGACGACGGCCGCGAGGACGGCGACGAGGGCGGCGGCCAGCCAGCGCGGGCGGATCCCCATGCGGGGGCGTCGGTTGGCGTCCCGGGTGGCTCGGTCGTCGCGGGTGCTGGTGTCCATCGCTGGGCCTCTCCGAGGTGAGTGGGACTGCGTCTGGGGAACCGTCCGGGTGTGGTCCGGGCTTCCGGCGTCGGCGTTACGGACCGGTGACGGCGCCCTCTTGACGAACCTGTCGGTGGGGGGTTGTACTGTTCTCCTGTTCGAACAAGTGTTCGAACAGCCGGGGCGGGTCTCGCGGCCCGATCCGGTGCGGCGGAGCCCCGTCCGGGCGCCGTGGACCTCGACCCCCACGGCGTCCTGGACGGGCCCCCGGCCCCAGGGTGAGGCGTGGGGAAGCGCCGATCCCGGGGGCCGGGCTCCGCGTTCGGTCGGCGGCTGGGACGAGGACGGCAGGACGAGGAC
>DAIRVJ010000028.1:11968-13054 GCA_036802895.1 Candidatus Nanopelagicales bacterium | reverse complement strand
GGACGAGGACGGCAGGACGAGGACCGAGGGGGCGACGGTGACGCGCAGGTACGGCGACCCGGTGCGCGACGCGGTCGTCGTGCGGCGAGCGGCTGGGGCGCCCACGCAGTTCTCGTGGCGCGGGCGGTGGTACGTGGTGCGGGCCGTGCTCGCCCACTGGGTCGAGGTGGGCGCCTGGTGGCGCCGGCGGACCCCCGACGGGCTGCCGGCCCGCGTCGACGAGGCAGGCAGGCAGCTGTGGCGGGTGGAGGCCGACCTGGCGTACGGCGGGCCGGAGCGACGTCGACGATCCCTCGGTGTCTACGACCTGGCCTACGACGAGGCCGACCGGGCGTGGACCCTCGCCCGGGCGCAGGACTGAGAGCGACGGAAGGAGGCGCGGTGTCGACCACTCGGGTGAGCACCCGGTACGCCCCGCTGCCCACGGCCGCGCACGAGCTGCTGGCCTCCGCCCGGCACGGGCTGGCCGAGGCGGCGACCACGCCGGCCCCCACCGTGCGCTACGCCACCGCGCACCTGGCCGCGCTGCGCGCGGCGGCGGCGGTGCTGGCCGCGCGGGCCCGTCCGGCCGGTGGGCGGCGGGGGCCGCGCAGCGTCTGGTCGGTGCTGCCCCAGGTCGCCCCCGAGCTCACCGAGTGGGCGGCGTTCTTCGCGGCCGGGGCCGGCAAGCGGGCCGCGGCGGAGGCCGGCCTGACCCGGGCGGTGCAGCCCCGGGAGGCCGACGACCTGCTGCGCGACGCGGGCACCTTCCTCGCCCTCGTGGAGACCACGCTCGGCCTGCCGCACCAGGCCGCGTTCCCGCTCGTCGGCTGACGAGCGGACCGGCCGACCGAGATGCCCGGCAGCACCGTCGGCGACCCCTTCGTCCACCTGCACGTCGCGTCCGGGTACTCGCTGCAGCACGGCGCTAGCCACCCGCAGGCGCTCGTCGCCCGGGCGGTCGAGCACGGGCAGGACGTGCTGGCCCTCACCGATCGCGACGGCGTGTACGGCGCGGTCAAGTTCGTCAAGGCCTGCCTGGCCGCGGGAGTTCGTCCGGTGCTCGGCGTCGACCTCACGGTGGCGCCGTCGGGACTGCTGCCGGCG
>DAIRVJ010000028.1:7161-11868 GCA_036802895.1 Candidatus Nanopelagicales bacterium | reverse complement strand
CCGCACCCTCGGCCGCACGCCGGTCCGCACGCCGGTCCGCACGCCGGTCCGGGGCGGGGCGCAGGTCGACCCGCGGCACCCGCGGGTCGTCGTCCTGGCCCGCGGCCGGGCCGGCTGGGCGGCCCTGGTCCGGCTGGTCTCGGCCACCCACCTGGCCGGGGAGCGCGGCGACCCGGTGAGCACCCTCGACCTGGTCGCCGAGCACGCCGCCGGCGGGCACCTGCTGGTCCTGCTCGGCCCGGCGTCCGAGCTCGGCCGGGCGCTGGCCGCCCGCCGTCCCGACCTGGCGGGGGCGGTGCTGGCCGCCTGGCGGTCCCGGGTCGACCCGGGGCAGCTGCTGGCCGAGGTGGTCTCCCACCGCGGCCCGACCGACAGCGCCGACCCCGCCGCGCTGTCCGACCCGCAGGCCGCCCGGATGCTCGGCTTCGCCCGCGAGCAGGGGCTGACCGCGGTGCTGGCGAACGCGGTCCGCTACGCCGAGCCGGACGGCGCGGTCACCGCCGACGTGCTGGACGCCGCCCGCCGGCTGGTCGCCCTCGACCTGCGGCACGTCGACCGGCCGAACGCCGAGGGCCACCTCAAGTCCGGGCCGGCCATGCGGGCGGTGGCGCTCGAGGTGGCCCGGCTCGCCGGGGGAGCGGGCGAGACCGAGCGGGCCGCCGTCCGGCGGCTGCTCGGCACGACCCGGGCGGTCGCCGAGTCCTGCGTGCTCGACCCGTACGCCGACCTCGGGCTGGGCGGGGTGTTCTTCCCCGAGCTGACGGTCACCCAGCCGGCCGCGGTGGCCGCCGGCCGCAGCGCCGACGCGGTGCTGCGCGAGCGCTGCGCGGCCGGGCTTGGCCGCCGGTACGGCGGCACCCCGTCGGCGGAGGTCCTCACCCGGCTGGACGACGAGCTGGCGGTGGTGGGGCAGCTGGGCTACGCCACCTACTTCCTCACCGTCGCCGACGTCGTCGACCTGATCCGCTCGATGGACGTCCGGGTGGCCGCCCGGGGCAGCGGGGCCGGGTCCCTGGTCAACTACCTGCTGGGGATCAGCGGGGTCGAGCCGCTGGCGTACGGCCTGATCATGGAACGGTTCCTCTCCCCGCTGCGGCGGGCGCTGCCGGACATCGACGTCGACGTCGAGTCGGCCCGGCGCACCGAGGTCTACGAGCGGATCTTCGCCCGCTTCGGCGGGGAGCGCAGCGCCTGCGTCTCGATGATGGACACCTACCGGGTGCGGCACGCGATCCGGGACGTGGGGGCCGCCTTGGGCCTGCCGCCGGGCGAGGTCGACGTCCTCGCCAAGGCCTTCCCGCACATCCGGGCGCGGGATGCCCGGGCCGCCCTCGCCGAGCTGCCCGAGCTGCGGGCCAGCCGGATCGGCTCGGCCGCGGAGGGCGCCGGGCTGGAGCGGATGTTCACCCTCGTCGAGCGGCTGGACGGCCTGCCCCGGCACGTCGCCCTGCACCCGTGCGGGGTGCTGCTCTCCGACGCGACGCTGCTCGACCGCACCCCCGTCGAGGCGAGCTGGCTGGGCTTCCCGATGAGCCAGTTCGACAAGGACGACGTCGAGGACCTCGGCCTGCTCAAGCTCGACGTCCTGGGCATCCGGATGCAGTCGGCGATGGCGCACGCCGTCGCGGAGGTGGCCCGCGTCGACGGCCCGGAGCAGGCCCCCGACCTGGACGCCGTCCCGCTGGACGACGAGCCGACGTTCGAGCTGATCCGGTCCGCGCACACCCTGGGCTGCTTCCAGATCGAGTCCCCTGGCCAGCGCGAGCTGGTCGGCAAGTTCGGCCCCGAGACGTTCGGCGACCTGATCACCGACATCTCGCTGTTCCGGCCCGGCCCGGTGAAGTCCGACATGGTCACCCCGTTCCTGCGCGCCCGGCAGGGCTGGACCGAGGCGGAGTACCTGCACCCGGACCTGCGCCCGGCGCTGGAGGAGACCCACGGGGTGGTCGTCTTCCACGAGCAGGTGATCCGGGTCGTCGCGGTGCTCACCGGCTGCTCCCTCGCGGAGGCCGACGAGGCTCGGCGCAACCTCGGCTCGCCGGACACCCAGCCGGAGGTCCGCGAGTGGTTCTACCCGTTGGCGCTGCGCCGTGGGTACCCGCTGCCGGTCGTCGAGCGGGTCTGGGAGGTGCTGCGCGCGTTCGCCTCGTTCGGGTTCTGCAAGGCGCACGCCGCGGCCTTCGCGCTGCCGACCTACCAGAGCGCCTGGCTGAAGGCCCACCACCCGGCCGCGTTCCTCGCCGGGGTGCTCACCCACGACCCGGGCATGTACCCGAAGCGGCTGATCCTCGACGACGCCCGGCAGATGGGCATCGCCGTGCTGCCGCTGGACGTCAACGCCAGCGACGCCTGCTACCGGGTGGAGAAGGTCGGCCGCTACGACGAGCCCCCGCCGGAGATCCTCGGGGCGCCGCCCCGGTCCGCCCCCGACGTCCCCGGGCTGCCCGACGGCCGGGCCTACGGCATCCGGCTGGCTCTCGCCGACGTCAAGGGCATCGCCGACGCCGAGGTGGCCCGGGTCGTCGCCGGCCGGCCGTACGGCTCGCTGGCCGACTTCTGGCACCGGGCCCGGGTCGCCCGCCCGGTCGTCGAGCGGCTGGTGCTGGCCGGCGCGTTCGACTCGCTGTACGGCATCGGCTCGCCCGTGCCGGTGCGCCGGCGCGGCCAGGTCACCCGCCGCGACCTGCTGCTGCAGGTGGCCGACCTGGACCGCTGGGCCCGGGTGGCTCGGCGGGCCGGTCCGCGCCCGCTCCGGCCGCCGGGGGCACCCGCCGGGGACGACGTCGTCACGGCGGCGTCCCGCCAGTCGCAGGCGGCGGCCGCGGTGCGCGAGCCGGACGTCCAGCTGACCCTGGACCTCGACGACTCGCTGGCCGGGGCCGGCACCGGGTCCGGCCTGCCCGAGATGACCGGCGCGGAGCGGGTGCGCGCCGAGCTGGAGGTGCTCGGCCTGGACGCCAGCCGGCACGTCGTCGACTTCTACGTCCCGCTGCTGGACGCCCTCGGCGTCACCCGCTCCCGCGAGCTGCTGACCCGGCGCAACCAGGCCGAGGTGCTGGTCGCCGGGGTCAAGGTGGCGACCCAGACCCCGCCGATCCGCTCCGGCCGGCGGGTCGTGTTCCTCACCCTGGACGACGGCACCGGACCGGTCGACGCCACCTTCTTCGAGGACGCCCAGGGCCCGTACGCCGCGACGGTGTTCCACTCCTGGCTGCTGCTGGTCCGCGGGCAGCTGCGCCGCACCGGCCCGCGCGGGGTGTCGGTGCGGGCCACCGGGGCGTGGGAGCTGTCCGGGGTGTTCGCCGCCTTCGAGTCGGGCGGGCTGGACGCCGCGCTGGCGGCGCTGGTCGAGCCGGCCGGCTGGGCGGCGGTGGTCGACGCCGAGGCCGCGGTGGCCGGCGCGGCGGAGTCCCGCTCGACCCGGCCGGTGCTGGCCCGGCCGCCGGACCGGCCGCTCACCGCCGGCGGGATGGGCCAGCGCCGGGTGCTGGTCCACCCCAGCGGCTTCCGGCAGTCGCCGTACGCCGACGTCGGGACCCCGGGCGAGGACGTCAAGCGGGGCACGCCGCCGCGCAAGCTGTGGCACGCCAGCCCGGGCAGCTCGGGCGGATGAGCCTCGGGCGCCTGAGCCTCGGTCGCGCGGACGGACGCCTGCGACTAGGGCAGGGCGGCGACGACGGCGAGCAGCCGGTCGACGTCCTCGGCCAGGCTGTAGTGGGCCAGGCTGGCCCGCACCGCGCTGCCGGAGTCCCGGATCCCGAGCGCCGCGGTGACCTCCCAGGCGTAGTTGTGCCCGTGCCAGACGTTGACGTCGGCGTCGGCGCAGGCCCGGGCCACCTGCTCCGGGGTGCTGCCCGCCACCGTGAAGTAGACCGTGGCGGTGCGGTCCTTGGCCCGGCCGTACAGGGTGACCCGGTCGTCGGCCTCCAGCCCGGCGAGCAGCCGGTCGAGCAGGGTGTGCTCGTACGCCTCGGCCGCGGTGAGCGAGGCCACCAGCCGCTCCCGGCGGCCTCCGGTCGCCTCCGGGTCGAGTCCAGCGAGGTGGTCGACCGCCGCCGCGACGCCGGCGTAGTTCGCGAACGACGGCGTGCCCCACTCGAACCGGTGCGGCACGGTGTCGTCGGACGACGCGAGCTTCATCGGGCGCAGCGAGTCGAGCAGGCCCGGGTCGGCGACGACGCAGCCGACGTGCGGACCGTCCCACTTGTAGGCGCTGGTGGCGTAGAAGTCGGCGCCGAGCGCCGCGGCGTCGGCGACGCCGTGCGCCGTGGCGTGCACCCCGTCGACGTAGGCGAGGGCGCCGGCGCCGTGGGCGAGGTCGGTGATCGCCCGGACGTCCGGGCGGGTGCCCAGCACGTTGCTCGCCGCGGTGACCGCGACCAGCCGGGTCCGCGCGTCGACGAGGTCGGCGAACTGCTCCACCGGCAGCTCGCCGGTCTCCAGGTCGACCTCGGCCCAGCGGACCTCGGCCCCCGCCCGGCCGGCCCACTGCACCCACGGGCGGACGTTCGCGTCGTGGTCCAGCCGGCTCACCACGACGGCGTCGCCGGGCCGCCAGGTGTCGGCCAGCGCCTGGGCGAGGCGGTAGGTGAGCGTGGTCATGTTCGGCCCGAGCACCACCCCGCGCGGGTCGCCCGCGACCAGGTCGGCCACCGCCTCGCGGGCCGCCTCGGTGTACGCGTCCGCGCGGCGGCTGCTGGCGAAGAC
>DAIRVJ010000028.1:0-7061 GCA_036802895.1 Candidatus Nanopelagicales bacterium | reverse complement strand
CGGCACCGCAGCGCGGCAGCGGTGACGACACCGGCTGCACGGTGCTGCACGTCGACATGGACGCGTTCTACGCCTCGGTGTCGCTGCGCGACCGCCCGGAGCTGCACGGCCGGCCGGTGATCGTCGGCGGCGGGGGCAACCGCGGGGTCGTGCTGTCGGCCACCTATGAGGCCCGCGCGCTGGGCGTGCACTCGGCCATGCCGATGTCCCGAGCCCGCCGGATGGCCCCGCAGGCCGTGGTCGTCGAGCCCGACCACCAGGCCTACGCCCGGGTGTCCGACGGCGTGATGGAGGTCTTCCGCTCGGTCACGCCGCTGGTCGAGCCGTTGTCCCTGGACGAGGCGTTCCTCGACGTCTCCGGCGCGGTGCGCCGGCTCGGCTCCCCGGCCCGGATCGGTGAGCTGATCCGGGCCCGGGTCCACGACGAGCAGGGCATCACCTGCTCGGTCGGCGTGGCGACCACCAAGTTCGTCGCGAAGCTGGCGTCCACCCGGGCCAAGCCGGACGGCCTGCTCGTGGTTCCCGCCGACCAGGTCGTCGCGTTCCTGCACCCGTTGCCGGTCGGCGCCCTGTGGGGGGTGGGGGAGCGGACGGAGGAGCAGCTGACCCGGCTCGGCCTGCGCACCGTCGGCGACCTCGCGCACACCCCGGAGGCGACCCTGCAGCGGGCGCTCGGGTCGGCGCTCGGCGCGCATCTGGCCGCCCTGGCCTGGGGTCGGGACGAGCGCAGCGTCGTCCCGCACGAGCCGGACAAGTCGATCGGGGCGGAGGAGACGTTCGCCACCGACGTCGACGACCCGGAGGTCGTGCACCGCGAGCTGCTGCGGCTGTCGGAGCGGGTCGCGACCCGGCTGCGCCAGCAGGGCTACCGGGGTCGCACCGTGTCGATCAAGGTGCGCTTCGCCGATTTCACGACGATCACCCGGGCGCGTACCCTGCGCGACCCGACCGACGTCGGGCGTGAGGTCTACGGCACCGCAAAGAGCCTGTTCGATGCCCTCGGGCTGCAGCGGGCCCGGCTCAGACTGGTGGGGGTGCGGGTCGAAGGACTGGTCGACACCGACACGGTCGCCGAGCAGCTGCTGCTCGACGCTCCCGAGCACGGCTGGCGCGAGGCCGAGCTGGCGACCGACCGAGCCGCCCAGCGGTTCGGCCGGGGAGCGGTCCGCCCGGCTGCCCTCGTCCGCCCGGCCGCGGGTGACGAACCCACCCGGCCGGTATGACGACGACGTAACGGGTCCTTCAGCCGGGTTTCGCAACCGCCGATGCCTGCTTATGCTGGTGGCTGCCGCACCACCGCAAGGACGCCGGGAGGGACCGTGCCGCTCTCCGAGCACGAGCAGCGACTGCTCGAGCAGATGGAGCGTGCGCTGTACGCCGAGGACCCCAAGCTGGCCACGACGCTGCGCAGCGCGAGTCTGCAGTCGCACTACCGGCGCCGGCTGCTCAGCGGCCTGATCGGCTTCGCCCTCGGGGTCACCCTGCTCATCGTCGGCGTGGCCAGCCAGCTCGTCCCGGTCAGCGTGGCCGGGTTCCTCGTCATGCTCGCCTCGGCGCTGTGGGCGGCCAGCACCCGTCGCGCCGGACCACCGGCCGGACCGGCCGGCCGGTCCCGCCCCGACGCCTCCGCCCGGAAGACTCCTCGCGGCCGAGGCAGCCGGTCCTCGCTCATGGAGCGGCTCGACGAGCGCTGGCGGCGTCGTCGCGAGGGCGACGGCCGCTAGCCGGCCCGGCCGGGCGCCGGCCGAACCCTAGCTCGCCCGGCGGGGCAGCAGTCCCCGCAGCCGCTGGCCGGAACGCTCGCCCCACCGGTCGACGGCGTCCAGCGCGTCGGCGATCCGACCGGCCGCCACCGCGAGCACCGACGCCGGCAGCAGCACCGCCCGCACCCGGGCCCGCCGGGAGGCGCCGGCCTCGAGGGCGGCCAGCACGGTCCGGGCGTCAGCGGCGACCGCTGGGAACCGATCCCCGCCGGCGGCGTAGCGGACCCGCTCGACGACGTGCGCGAGCCGGTCCAGGGCCGCGCCAGCGTCGGTCGGCAGCCGCCGGCCCAGCACGGCCGCGGTCGCCCGAGGCGTACGCGACGCCGGCCACGGATCCCCGAGGTCCTGACCGGTGTCGGCCAGCTCCTGCCAGGCGGCGAGCGCGGCCTGGGCGCCGGCGTCCGGCCACCCGGTGGTACGCAGCCGGCGGCGCCGCCGCCAGCGACGCGCCACCACCGGGGTGATCTGCAGCGCGACGGCGACCAGCAGCGTGACCAGGACGGGCAGCGGCACCGGCAGCCCCTGGCGCGGGCCGGACGCCCCGCTGGCGGCCTGCGCGTCGGCGAGCTCCTGCCGGGAACGGCGCTGCTCCTCCCGGTCGATCCGGTCCAGCTGGCTGCTCGGGTCGTCCGGGCTGATCGCCCCACCGCCGCCGCCGCTCGGGCCGCCGGAGCCGTCCTGGACGCCCGGGGCCCACCGCGGGACCTGGATGCCGGTCGGCCCGGGGGTCGGCTCGAAGCGCACCCAGCCGGCGTTGTCGAAGTACACCTCGGGCCAGGCGTGGGTGTTGCGGCGGTTCACGACGAACGTGCCGTCCTGCCCCTGTCGGGTGCCCGCGGTGAACCCGACCGTGACCCGGGTGGGCAGCCCGATGCTGCGGGCCAGCACAGCGAACGTACCGGCGAACTGCTGGCAGAAGCCCTGGCGGTCCTGGAGGAAGGCGACCACGGGGGAGCCGGGCCGGTTCGGCACGTCGGTCTGGTAGCGGAACTTGTTGACGGGATCGAGGAAGAACCGCTGGAGCGCCAGGGCCCGGTCGTAGTCGGTGGTGCGGCCGGCGGTCAGGGCGAACGCGAGCTCCTCGACCGACGCGGGAAGGTCGTCCGGGAGCCGGGTGTACCGGTCGACCAGGTCCGCTGGCGGGCGGCCCGAGGAGCGCAGCTGGGCCGGGGTCGGCCGGACCGCCTCCGCCTCCACGTCGTAGGTCTCGTCGAGGCTGCCGCCGCGCAGCGCGAAGACGTCCCGGGTGGCCGAGTCGTAGACCCACGCCGAGCCGAGGCCGTCGATCCGCCGGTACGGGTGAGGGAGCGGCAGCCAGGTCTGGTCGAGGGCCCGCAGGTCGAAGCTGAGCCTCAGCCGCCGACGCTCGGCCGGACCATCCGCACCCGGGGGCGCCGGCAGGTCGTCGGTCGCCCGCCCCGCCGACGTCAGCACGGCCGGCTTCCACACGTTCCCGTCGAAGGTGTCGAGGGTGACCAGGCGCAGGTAGTCGTCGATCTCGCCGCCCTCGCGCACCCGGTAGCGGAACACCTCGGTGTTGTCGCGGGCGTCGAGCTCGCCCCGCAAGGTCACGTAGGGGTTGACCGTGATGACCACCCGTCCGCCTCCGGCGCCGCTGCCGGAGCCGCCGCCGCGGCCGAACACGCCCTCGTCCAGGCCCGGCACCAGGGCCGGGACCAGGATCGCCACACCGAGCGCAGCCGCGCCGATCCGCCGTCCGACGACGCCGAGGGGCTCTGCGCTGCGCAGCGTCACCAGCTGGTCGGCGGTGGTCCGGCCGTCGGCCCGGGTGCGCCGGCCCAGGGCCCGCCCCCACAGGGACAGCCGTTCGCGCCCCTCCGCCAGCAGCAGGCTGAGCCAGCCGAGCGCCCCCAGCAGGAACAGCACCCACGGCACGCCGTTGCGGACCACCGCCACCGGGACGGCGTACAGCGCGAGCAGCGGCAGCCCGGCCAGCGCCGCGGAGCGGGCCGCCACCGCGAGGGTGTCCACCGCGATCGCGACCAAGCCGACGCCGGCGGCGGCGATGAGCACCAGGCCCGGGTCGACGGGCACGGGCGCGGCGTAGGCGTTCATGACCTCCAGGCCGCCGTCGGCCAGGGCGCCGAGCTCGCGCCAGGCCGCCGGCCCTGGGAACACCTTCCAGACGGCGGGATCCCGCGCGTACGCCCAGGTGAGGTAGCCGACCAGGGCGGCGACGGCGACGACCGGCACGAGCCCGCGGGGCGCCCCCAACCGGCGGGCTGCCGCGCCGGCGAGGGCCACGGTGAGGACGGCGCCGGCGACCGGCCAGAACCAGCGGCCGTCGGCGAACGTCGGCCCGAGCGACAGCGCGGCGAGCAGCGAGGCGACCGCTGCGGCCGCCGCGATCCGCGGGCGGGCGCTCATCGGCGGGCCCCGGCCAACCCGAACGCGGACTGTCCCGCGAACGGCCACACGTCGGCGAGCTGCTGCCCCGCCGCGAGGGTGACGACCCGCCAGCCGCCGGCCCGCAACAGGGTGGTCGGGCCGTCCAGGTCGACGTCGAGGCCGCGGCCGCGGGCCTGCGGCGAGCGCCAGGTGTTGACGTCGAGCAGGATCGCCACGGCGGCCCCCGAGCCGTGCCGGAAGCGAACCAGCTCGGCCGCCTCGTCCGCGGTGATGCCGCCGAGCACGGCCACCGTGAGCCCGTCCCCGGCGTGCCGCAGGGCGGTCGCGGCCGGCCGCAACGAGGAGCCCCCGGACGGCTCGACGACGGCCAGCGCGTCGAGCAGCAGGTCCTCCTGGCTGCCGGTCGGGTCGTCGCCGCGGGCGCCGGCCAGCCGGGTGCCGGTGTCGGTCAGCAGGTCGACGGAGAACCCGGCCCGGCCGAGGTGCACCCCCACGGACGCCGCCACCGACACCGCCCGCTCGAAGGACGACGTAGGCCCGTCGCCGCGGTGCGCGATCGGGCGGGCGTCGACGAGCAGCACCGCGCGGCTCTCCCACGGCTGCTCCTCGCGTCGCACCATCAGCTCGCCCACATGCGCGGTCGATCGCCAGTGGACCCGGCGCAGGTCGTCCCCCCGGCGGTACTCCCGGGTCGCCACGTCGTCCTCGCCGGCGGCCGCGACCGATCGGGCGCGGCTCTCGCCGGTGCCGGCCCAGTCCCCGCCGAGCGGCACCGACGGCAGCGGCTCGACGACGGGGGTGACGATCAGGGTGTCCCGATGGCTGAAGCCGCGCACCATCTCGCACATGCCGAACGGGTCGGTCAGCCGGATCGTCAGGGGGCCGATGGAGAACCGGCCGCGCTGCTCGGAGCAGACCGGGTAGTCGACCTCGCGGGTTCCTCGGGTCTCGACCCGGTCCAGGACGAACCGCGGCCGCCCGCCCAACGAGTAGGGGATCCGGTCTTCGACGAGCAGCAGGCCCGTGGGCAGCCGGGACACGTTCTCCAGGCGGAGCACGACCCTGGCCTCGGTGCCGACCGCGATCCGGGACGGCTCGAGTCGGCGGCTGCTGGCCAACCGGAACCGGGTGCGCGCGACCGTGGCCGCGGCGATGAGGGGGAGAACCGCCACGAGCAGCGCCACCCGGAGCAGGTCGCGCTGGCCGAAGGCGACCGCGCAGAGGGCCGCGGTCACCCCGGCGCCGAGGAAGCTGCGCCCCCTCGTCGTCAGGCCGCGCAGCGCCGCGCGCACGGGCTCACCCCTTGACCGGGACCGGGACCCTGGCCACCAGGTCGCGGACCACCTGCTCGGGGTGCCGCCGGGCGATCTGCGCCTCGGCCGTGGGCAGCAGCCGGTGCGCCAGGACCGGAACGGCCAGCGCCTGGAGGTCGTCGGGGAGGACGAAGTCGCGGTCGTCGAGGGCGGCGGTCGCCTTCGCCGCCCGGATCAGGTGCAGGGTGGCCCGCGGGGAGGCGCCGAGCCTCAGGTCGGGGCTCTCCCTGGTCGCCGCGACGAGGGCGATGGCGTAGCGCCGGACGCCGTCGCTGACATGGATGGTGCGCACCGTCTCGATCAGCCGGGTGATCTCGACCGCGTCAGCGACCGGCCGCAGGTCGTCCAGTGGCTCGCCCCGGCCGTGGGTGTCGAGCATGGTCAGCTCGGCCTCAGCCGCCGGGTAGCCCATGGAGACCCGCGCCATGAACCGGTCGCGCTGGGCCTCGGGGAGAGGGTAGGTGCCCTCCATGTCGATGGGGTTCTGGGTGGCGATGACCATGAACGGTGCGGCCAGCTGGTAGGTGGTGCCGTCGACGGTGACCTGGCGCTCCTCCATGCACTCGAGCATCGCCGACTGGGTCTTCGGGGAGGCTCGGTTGATCTCGTCGCCGAGGACGATGTTGGCGAAGACGGCGCCCGGCTTGAACTCGAACTCGCGCAGCTCCTGGTTGTAGACCGACACCCCGGTCACGTCGCTGGGCAGCAGGTCCGGCGTGAACTGGATCCGCCGGACCGTGCAGTCCAGCGAGCGGGCCAGGGCCTTGGCCAGCATGGTCTTGCCGACGCCTGGGACGTCCTCAATGAGCAGGTGCCCCTCGGCGAGCAGCACGGTGAGTGCCATCCGGACGACCTCGGGCTTGCCCTCGATGACGGTCTCCACCGCCTCGCGGATCCGGGCGGCTGAGGAGCCGAGCTCGTCGAGGTCGAGGGTGGCCGGCTCGGCGTCGGTCGTCATGCCGACGATTGTCACCCGAGACGACCCGTTTGGCCTAAGGAAGTCGTCGGAGGGACGGTCAGCCGACCGCCACCGGCCGCAGCCGCTGCGCCTCGTCGAAGAGCGCCCGCTCGCCGACCCGAGCGGTGACGAGCCCGGTGACGGCCGCCGCGGCGAGCAGCATGTACATGACGACGATCTGGTAGCGGATGGCGGTCAGCGGGTCGACACCGGCCAGGATCAGCCCGGTCATCGCCCCCGGCAGGCTGATGATGCCCACGACCTTCGTCGTGTCGATGGCCGGGATGAGCGCGGTGCGGACCGTGTCGTGGACGTGCGGGGCGAACGCCTGGGCGGCGGTCAGGCCGAGCGACAGCCGGGCCTCGACCGCCGACCGTTGGGTGGCGGCCGCCGTGCGCAGGCCGCGCAGCACGAGGGCCGCCACCTGCATGCAGCCGGAGACCACCATCCCTCCGACCGGGACGAGCACCCGTGGATCGGTGGCGATCACCTGCAGGACGACCAGGATCCCCAGGGTGGTGGCCGCGCCGACCCCGATGCCGGTCGCGGCCGTACGCAGTGCTCCGGGCAGCCCACGGGCCCGGCGGGCGGCCTCGACGCTGGCGACGCTGACCATGACCGACAGCCAGCCGAGGGCGCCCAGCCGGCCGGCGTTGT
>DAIRVJ010000027.1:4701-21527 GCA_036802895.1 Candidatus Nanopelagicales bacterium | reverse complement strand
CGCCAACGAGGACTTCCGCCACGTGCTGTTCACCGGACCGCACAGCCAGCTGGTCGCCATGACCCTGCGGCCGGGTGAGTCCATCGGCGCGGAGGTGCACGCGGTGGACCAGCTGTTCGTGCTGGTGAGCGGCGGGCCCGCCGACGTCGTCCTGGACGGCGAGCGGCACCTGTTGGCTGCGCACTCCTTCGTCGTCGTCCCGGCCGGCGTCCGGCACGACCTGGCCAACGCGGGCAGCCAGCCGCTGCGGCTGCTCACCGTCTACGCCCCGGCGCAGCACCCGGACGGGACGGTCCACGCCACCAAGGCCGAGGCGCAGGCCGCCGGGGACTAGTCGGCGGCCGGCCGGGCGTTCAGCCGGACGGCCAGGTAGACGGCTGCGCCGATCGCGCCCAGCGGCTGCGCCACGAACAGGGTCAGCACGAGGAGACCGGCACTCATCCCACACCTCCCCCCCGGGCGAGGGCGACGCCCGCCACCAGGACGATCACCGGCAGGAGCAGGCCCCCGCCGGCGATCGCGGTGGCGACCCACTTCTCCCGGCTCGTCCAGGCGGCCGAGGCCCAGGCGCAGGCCAGTCCGGCCACCGGGCCGACGATCGGGAGCACCAGCCAGCCGACGCCCAGCAGCGCCACCGCGGCGATCTCCAGGCCGCCCCACGCGCTGCCCGTCGAGCGGCGGACGACCGGCGGCTCGAGGGCCGCCCGCGCCCGGGCTCGGCGGACGAGCAGTCCCGCGACCACGAAGGGGCCGACGACGGCGACGAGCAGGACGGGGATCCCGAGCCAGGGGGGCAGGGCGAAGCCCGAGCACACCTCGGTGGTCTGGAGGCCGGCCTCCTCGGTGCCGCCGAGGGGGGTGGCCGGACCGCTGGACGTGGTCGTGGTCACGCACTGCTGCCCGCCGATCAGCCCGCCGAGGATGAGCACCCCGAACGGCCCGAACGGCACGACGAGCGTCCCGAGCAGCTTCTCCGCCGTCGTCCAGCGGCGCGACGACCAGAGCAGGACCACCCCGACCAGCCAGCCGACCACCAGCAGCAACGACCCCACGGTGAGGAAGAGCACCGCGGCGATCTCGAGGGCCACCGACGGGGCCCGGCTGGTGAACGCCACGTCCTGGGCGGGCTCGCCGTCGCTGGCAGCCGCCACGATCTCGTCCGGGTCGCCGAGCCGGTCGAGGAGCGTCCGGACCTCGGCCTCCGCACCCGAGCCGCTCGCCCGGGCGGCGGCGATGTGCTCGGAGATCTCGGCGAGCAGCTCGGCCCGTCGGTCAGCCGGCAGTCGGGACGCCGCTGCATCGAGCCGGCGCAGGTAGTCGGCGACCAGGGCGTCGACCGTGGTGGTGTCCATCAGGTCCCCTCCGTCTGAAGCAGCGAGTCGACCGACGAGCGGAAGCGCCGCCACTCGTCGGTGAACGAGGCCAGGGCTCGTGCCCCGACCGGGGTGATCGCGTAGTACCGGCGGGGCGGCCCGCTCTCGGACTCCCGCCAGGTGGTCGTCACCCAGCCCTCGCGGCGCAGCCGCGAGAGCAGCGGGTAGATGGTGCCCTCACTGGTCACCATCCCGTCGACCTCGCCCAGCCGGCGGACCAGGTCGAACCCGTAGATCTCGTCGTCGCGCAGCAGGGAGAGCACGCAGAACTCCAGCACGCCTCGACGCAGCTGCGTCAGCGGGTTGCGTGCCTCACCGGGTTCCATGCGTCACAAGGTACCGGAGAAGGGACCGGTCGACAAGGGGGACGGGGACGATCAGCCGAGCCGTTCCGCGACGGCGGCCACCCGCTCGTCGCTGGCGGTCAGCGCCACCCGCACGTGGCGACCGCCGCCCGGCCCGTAGAAGTCGCCTGGCGCCACCAGGACGCCGCGGTCGGCGAGCCAGCCGACGGTCGTCCAGCACGGCTCGTCCCGCGTGGCCCACAGGTACAGGCCCGCCTGCGAATGGTCGATCCGGAAGCCGGCGCGCTCGAACGCCGCCCGCAGCAGGGACCTCCGGCCCCGGTAGCGCTCCCGCTGCTGCGCGACGTGCCCGTCGTCGTCGAGGGCAGCGGCGGCCGCCGCCTGGACCGGGGCCGGCACCATCAGCCCGGCGTGCCGGCGGACCTCCAGCAGCTCGCGCACCAGCAGCGGGTCGCCGGCCAGGTACCCGGCGCGGTACCCCGCCATCGTCGACCGCTTCGACAGGGAGCACACGGCCAGCAGCCCCTCGTGCGAGCCCCCGCACACCGCCCGGTCGAGGATCGACGGCACCGAGCCCTCCCAGGCAAGCTCGGCGTAGCACTCGTCGCTGGCGACCACCGCCCCCCGCTCGCGGGCCCACCGGACCACCTTGCGCAGATGGTCGACCGGCAGCACCCGGCCGGTCGGGTTCGCCGGCGAGTTCAGCCAGACCAGGCGGACCCGCGCCGGGCCCAGGGCGAGCAGGCTGTCGGCGGCCACCGGGGTGGCACCGGCCAGCCGGGCACCGACGTCGTACGTCGGGTAGGCGACCTCCGGGTGGACGACCAGGTCACCCGGACCGAGCCCGAGCAGCGTCGGCAGCCAGGCCACCAGCTCCTTGGAGCCGATCGTCGGCAGCACGGCCTCCGGGTCCAGCCCGGGTACGCCCCGCGACCGGGCGAACCAGCGCACGATGGCGCTGCGCAGCTCGGGCGTGCCCTGGGTCGTCGGGTAGCCGGGCGCGTCGGCGGCCGCCACCAGCGCCGACCGGGCGACCTCGGGGGTGGGATCGACCGGCGTCCCGACCGACAGGTCGACGATCCCGTGCGGGTGGGCACGAGCGGTCCGAGCGGCGGCCTCGAGGCGGTTCCAGGGGAACTCGGGCAGCCGCTGAGAGACGCGGCGCGCCGCCCACCCCGGGTGGGGCGACGGCGCGTCGGAGTCGGGAGGCCCGCTCAGTGCTCGGCCGCCTGCGGCGGCAGCGCGGCTACCAGGGGGTGGTCCTTCTCGATCTTGCCGAGCTTGGAGGCGCCGCCCGGCGAGCCGAGGTCGTCGAAGAACTCGACGTTGGCCTTGTAGTAGTCCTTCCACTGCTCGGGCAGGTCGTCCTCGTAGAAGATCGCCTCGACCGGGCAGACCGGCTCGCAGGCCCCGCAGTCGACGCACTCGTCGGGGTGGATGTAGAGCATCCGCTCGCCCTCGTAGATGCAGTCGACGGGGCACTCCTCGATGCAGGCCTTGTCGAGCACGTCGACACACGGCTGCGCGATGACGTAGGTCACGCCTGTCCCTCCTCGACGAGGTGCTCGCCCCCATCGGACGGCCACCGGCGCCCCTAGTATCACGCCCGGCCGGTCGCTGTGTCTCGACAGGGGGTGGACGTGTTGCCGCGACGACCCGTCGGCGCTTTGTCCTGCCCGATGGACGAGCTGGAGCGCATCGCCGCGCTCGGCTGGCGGGCCACCGACGCGGCCCGGCTCGGGGAGTGGCTGCTGCGGGCGGCCGGAGGCTTCACCGGGCGCGCCAACTCGGCGCTGCCGGTCGGCGACCCCGGCCGTCCGGCCGTGGAGGCGATCCGCGCCGTCCAGGACTGGTACGCCGACCGCGGGCTGCCGGCGCAGTTCCAGGTGCCGCTGCCGCTGGCCGTCGACCTGGACGAGCGGCTCGCGGCCGACGGCTGGTCCGCCGGCGTGCCCGTCGAGGTCCTGGTCGCCGACGTGCCGAACCTGATAGACGCTCCGGCCCGCGTCGACCTGCCGGTCGTCCAGGTCGACCCGACGCCCGACGACGCCTGGGTGAGCGCCTACCACTACCGCGGGGGCACCCTGCCCGCGCACGCCGTCCGGGTCCTGGCCAATGGTGACGGGCTGGGGTTCGCCTCGGTGCGCGCCGGCGACGAGGTCCTCGCCATCGGCCGGGGCAGCGTCAACGACGGGTGGCTGGGCGTCACCGCGGTGGAGGTCGAGCCCGGCGCTCGCCGGCGCGGCCTGGGCGCCCACCTGCTGCGTGGCCTGGTCGCGTGGGGCGCGCGTCGCGGCGCGCGCTCGAGCTACCTGCAGGTGTCGGAGGACAACGAGCCGGCCCTGGCGCTGTACGCCCGCCTCGGGTTCGTGCCCCATCACCGCTACCACTACCGCACCCACTGAGGCGCGACCCGCCGGCCGGTTGCGGCCGCCCAGCCGCCAACGCCAGGGTGGGCACACCGACGAGCGAGGAGCAGCTATGCAGCTGGGGATGGTCGGACTGGGCCGGATGGGCGCCAACATGGCCCGACGGCTGATCCGCGCGGGCCACGACGTGGTCGTCTACGACGTCTCGCCCGATGCAGTCGCCGCCCTGGCGGGCGAGGGTGCGCGTCCTTCGTCGTCCCTGGCCGACCTGGTCGCGGCGCTGGAGCCCCCGCGCGCGGTCTGGCTCATGGTGCCGGTGGCCTTCACCGGGTCGACGATCGACACCCTCGCCGAGCTCCTCGACCCTGGCGACACCGTCGTCGACGGTGGCAACTCCTACTACCGCGACGACGTCGACCGCGCGGCCGCGCTGCGCGATCGGGGCCTGCACCTGGTCGACGCCGGGACGAGCGGCGGCGTGTTCGGCCTCGAACGGGGCTACTCACTGATGGTGGGCGGCGACGACGACGCCGTGGCCCGGCTCGCTCCCGTCTTCAGCACGCTGTCCCCCGGGTTCGCGGCCGCGCCGCGCACGCAGGGACGCAGCGGCGGCATCTCCCCCGAGGAGCAGGGCTGGCTGCACTGCGGGCCGAACGGGGCCGGCCACTTCGTCAAGATGGTGCACAACGGCATCGAGTACGGGCTGATGGCGGCCTACGCCGAGGGGCTGGCGATCCTCCAGCACGCCGACGCGGGCCGGCAGGACCGCGACGCCGACGCCGAGACCACCCCGCTGCGGGAGCCCCAGTACTACCAGTACCAGCTGGACGTGCCGGCGATCACCGAGCTGTGGCGGCGCGGCAGTGTCGTCGCGTCCTGGCTGCTGGACCTGACGGCGAAGGCCCTGCACGAGGACCCGACGCTGTCCTCGTTCGGTGGGCGCGTGTCCGACTCCGGCGAGGGTCGCTGGACGGTGCTGGCCGCAGTCGACGAGGGTGTGCCCGCACACACGATCACCGCAGCGCTGTACGAGCGCTTCAGCTCCCGCGGCAACTCCCTGTACGCCGACCAGGTGCTCTCGGCGATGCGCAAGGAGTTCGGCGGCCACCACGAGAAGCCCGCCGGCTCGGCGAGCGGCTGAGGGGACGACCGTGACGACCGACGCAGGACCCGACGGGCCCATCGACCGGACGCCGGAGTGGGCGGCCCTGCGCGCGCACCGCGCGACGCTGGAGCCGACCACCCTGCGGCAGCTGTTCGCCGACGACCCGGACCGAGGGAACCGCTGCACGGTGCAGGCGGGCGACCTGCTGCTCGACTGGTCCAAGAACCTGGTGACCGCGGAGACGGTGCGCCTGTTGGTCGCGCTGGCGGAACGGGCCGGGCTGCGGGCGCGCACCGAGGACATGGTCGAGGGACGGCACATCAACACCACGGAGGACCGGGCTGTCCTGCACACGGCCCTGCGGCTGCCCTACGAGGCGTCGCTGGTCACTGACGGCCAGAACGTCGTGGCCGACGTCCACGCCGTCCTGGACCGGATGGCGGACTTCGCCGACCGGGTGCGGGGGGACATCTGGCTCGGCGCGACCGGCCGGCCGATCCGCACGATCGTCAACATCGGCATCGGCGGCTCCGACCTCGGGCCGGCCATGGCCTACCAGGCGCTGCGCGAGTACACCGACCGCCGGCTGACCTTCCGGTTCGTCTCGAACGTCGACCCCACCGACGTCACCGAGGCGCTGCTCGGCCTGGACCCGGCGGAGACGCTGTTCGTCGTCTGCTCGAAGACGTTCACGACTGCCGAGACCCTGGCGAACGCCGGCGCCGCCCGGCAATGGCTACTGGACGGGCTGGGGGCCGCCGCCGGGGCCGACGCGGTCGCCCACCACTTCGTCGCCGTCTCCACGAACGCCGACCGGGTCGCGGCGTTCGGCATCGACCTGGCCAACATGTTCGAGTTCTGGGACTGGGTCGGCGGGCGGTACTCCTTCACCTCGGCGATCGGGCTGTCGCTGATGGTCGCCATCGGCCCTGCCAGGTTCCGCGAGCTGCTGGCCGGCTTCCACGCCATGGACGAGCACTTCCGCACCGCCCCGCTGGAGCGCAACCTCCCCGCGCTGCTGGGGCTGATCTCGGTGTGGCACGTCGACTTCTGCGGGTACGGCAGCCAGGCCGTCCTGCCCTACAGCCAGTACCTCGCCCGCTTCCCCGCCTACCTGCAGCAGCTGTGCATGGAGAGCAACGGGAAGCGGGTCCGGCTCGACGGGGAGCCGGTCGGCTGGGACACCGGTGAGATCGTCTGGGGCGAGCCGGGGACCAACGGCCAGCATGCGTTCTACCAGCTGCTGCACCAGGGCACCCGGGTCGTCCCCTGCGACTTCATCGGCTTCGTCGAGCCCACCCATGACGTGGTGGTCGACGGCACCGACCTGCACGACCTGTTCACGTCCAACCTGCTGGCCCAACCGGCCGTCCTCGCCTTCGGCCGCACCGCCGACGAGGTCGCCGCCACCGGCACGGCCCCTGCCTTGGTCCCGCACAAGGTGATGCCCGGCAACCGACCGTCGAACCTGCTGCTGGCCCACCGGCTGACCCCGTCGGTCCTGGGCCAGCTGGTGGCCGCCTACGAGCACCGGGTGTTCACCCAGGGCGTCGTCTGGGGCATCAACTCGTTCGACCAGTGGGGCGTCGAGCTCGGCAAGACGATGGCCAACGAGCTGGTGCCGGCGCTGACGTCCGACGACGCGCCGGACCTCCGTGGCTTCGACTCCTCCACCGCCGCGCTGGTCCGCCGGATCCGGGTCGGCCGCGGCCGCCCGGTGGCCGCGGAGTGATCAGCCTGTCGGCGTGGGTGTCGGGGACGCCGACGGTCTCACCGACCCGCTTGGCGCCGGCGAGCCGGAGGCCGAAGGCGCCGCTGTCGGCCTGGGCGCTGCTCGGCAGATCACCCGGTTCTGCACGTTGTAGTTCGTCAGCAGCGGCTCGCGCTTGACGACGCTGCCGTTCCGGCTGAACACCCGGGTGACCACGATCGAGAAGCCGGGCTCGCCGGACTGCGGCAGACAGCCGGCCTTGGCGTCGTAGATGGTCCGGGGCGCCCGCACGTTGGTCCGCGGACCCGAGACGGCGCTGATGTCGTACCGCTTGGTCGAGAAGATCGAGATCGTGACGAACGTGGAGCCGGAGACCGCCTGGATGTACACGCCGTACGGGGAGTCGTTGCGGAACCTCAGGTCCAGGTTGCCCCACGAGACGGTGGCCTCGAGGCCGGCCTGGTAGCGCGGGATGAAGAAGCTATGGGCGCGCTGCTCGACCCGCTCGAGCCCGGCGTAGAAGACCGCGTGCCACAGCGCCGTGGTGATCGTCGAGACGCCGCCGCCGAAGTCCTCTCGGAAGCGGCCGTCGTCGATGATCGTCCCCTTGACGTATCCGTTCGCCGCGGTGCGCTCCTTCACGGTCGCGTTCTGGCTGTACGTCTCGCCCGGCATCAGCAGCGTGCCGTCGATGCGCCGGGCCGCGGTGCCGATGTTGGTCTTGCGATACGCGGCGTACGGGAACGGCTGAGTGAACGTCGAGATGCGCTCCTTCACACCGAGCGCCTGCGCCTCGGCCGTGGTGAGCTCCGGCTCGACCTCGGCGAGCTGCACGGTGACGGTGCGAGCCGTCGGCTTCGGCAGCACCGCGAGCATCGCCGCCGAGAGGCCGGCCTCGTCCAGGCTGCGCCCCGACACCGCCGGGACGACGACCGGCCGCCCTGACACGATCCGGAACCCGGCGTCGCGAGGGGCCACCAGCAGGTCGGGCGCCCGGTCGGCGAGGGCGGCCCGCAGGCCGACCGCATCGACGGCGGGCACCAGCACGCCGCCCTTGGCGGTCATCGACAGGAACGGCGCGAACTGGGCAGGGGTCAGCACGATGGGGCGGCCCGCGATGACCAGGGTGACCGGGCCGGCGACGGCGGGCCGGGCGAACCCGGTCAGCGCCCGCTGCAGCTCGGCCTGGTCGATCGTGGGCTCGACGACGCCGACCGGCGCGGTGGCCGCTCCGTCCCGGAGGAAGTGATCCTCGATCGCGGTGGCCGTGGCGATCCGGTCCAGGGCCCGCCCCGCGAGCGGCTGGACGGCGACCGGCTTGGCCGCCACGAACGTGACGGCGCCCTCGCGGACGGGCTCGTCGACCTGCTCGGCCAGCCCGGCGACCGTCTCCGCCAGCAGGGCTCGGTCGACGGCGACGACCGGCTCGACCTCGCTGCCGCCGAAGAGCCTGGTGATGAGCGTCCAGGGGTTCAGCGAACGACCACCGGCGGCGTCGACCGTGGCCTCGGCGTCCAGCGACAGGCCAGCCGGCTCGGGCTGGACCCGGAGGCTCTTCCCGGCCGCCAGGACCGACATCGGGGCGGCGGCCCGCTCCGCGAGGCCCCGTTGCAGGGCGGTGACAGCGGCGGCTCGGTCGAGTCCCCCGATCGCCACCCCGCGCACGGTGGTGTTGCGGGGCACGTCACCACCGGAGGTGAGGACCAGACCGCCGTAGAGCAGGGCGAAGCCGGCCAGGACCCCACCGAAGATGACGGGCGCCTTGCGGGAGGTCGTGGAAGGTGCGGTCGGGGCGTCGCTCACTGGTGAGGGGGCTCTCGGCTCGGGACTGGGGGCTCGGCGGACTGGGGGACGCCGGGAGGCGCCGCAGGGAGGCCTCCATGGTAAGCGACGGCCTCAGCCGCCCCGCCTTACGCGGGACCGAGTCGGTGATACCGGCGACGGTGGTAGACCAGCGGACCGGGCACGGGGTCCGGGCGCTGCTGGGCCCCCAGCACCTCCCCGACGACGATGGTGTGGTCACCCCCGGGGTAGGTCCGCCAGGTGGCGCACTCCAGCCAGGCCAACGCGTCGGCCAGCAGCGCGCACCCGGTCGCCGGACCGGGCCGGTGGCCGACTCGGGCCAGCTGGCCGGCCAGCGGGCGTCCCTTGGTGGCGAACCAGACCGCGGTGGCCTCGGCGTCCTCGTCGAGCACGGACACGGCCCAGGCGCCCGAGGTGAGCACCGCGTCGTGGAACCGGGTGTTCCGTTCCACGCAGACGAGCACCAGCAGCGGATCCAGCGAGACCGAGGTGAACGAGTTGGCGGTCATCGCATGGTCGACGCCGTCGGCGACCGTGGTGACCACGGTCAGCCCCGTCGCGAAGCGGGACGCCACCGAGCGGAACAGCCGTTCGGTGGGCCGCGACGGGCCGGGCGGGGTCGGCGCCGTCTCGCTCACAGCGCGACCCTACCGGCGCCCTCAGCTGCGGACGCCGCCGGACAGCCGGGCGTTGTCGATGACCAGCGCGGCCGGGTGCTCGACCAGCCGGAGGGTGGTGAGCGAGGTCTCGCCGAAGGCGCTCTTGCGCGAGCTGGACAACGCCAGGACGCCGACGATGCGACCGCGAGCCTTCAGCGGCATGGACAGGAACGTCGCCATGCCGGCGTCCTCGTCGGCCCCGAGCAGGCCCCGCGCGTCGGCCACCCTGGGCACCAGGTCGCCCACCGCGACGTCCTCACCCGTCACCTGGGTGGCCGCCTCCGCGATCGAGGAGAAGAACTCCCCGTAGTGCCGGCGCGACGTCTCGGCGGTCACCGTGACGTAGGTCGAGCGGTCGTCGAGCATGAGGACGGCCGCCAGGTCGTAGTCGACGACCCGGGCCAGCACGGTGAGCACCGCGGCCACCGTCTCCTCGAAGCCGAAGACCTCGGCGGCGATCGAGGTGACCTCGCTGGTCACCTGCGCCTCGAAGAGCTTGCGGTCCAGCAGGTCGCCGATCCGGGCGTACACGTCCTCGGGACCGAGCTCGACCGGGTCGGGGGTCAGCCGAGCCCGGCCGCCGCGGGCCTGGTCGGCCTCGTTCAGCAGGTCACGCACGGCCGTGACCAGGTGCGGCGCCTCGAAGTCCTTGCCGAAGAACCGGGCGCCGCCGACCAGCGAGGCCCAGTAGCGGTCGGAGGCGGCGTCCTGCGAGGTCAGGAAGATCACCGGGATGTCCGAGGTCTGCCAGTCGTCCTTGAGCAGTCGAGCCGCCAGGTACCCGGACACCCGCGGCATCTGCACGTCGAGGATCACGGCGTCCGGCTGGGTGCGGAACACGGCCTGGACGGCCTCGAGACCATCCTCGACGCCGACCACCCGGAACCCGTCACGTTCCAGAACGGAGCCCACGATCCGGCGCATGGTGGCGCTGTCGTCGGCGATGACGACGGTGGGCTGTCCGTTGCTCACTGGTTCCTCCCCATCGGTGGTCCTCAACGCCCCACGAGACGTCGGACCGTGTCCACCAGTTCGGCCTGATCGAACGTGGCCTTGAGCAGATACGCGTTGGCACCGGCGTCCAGGCCGGCCCGCTTGTCGGCCTCGTCCCCCCGCGACGTCATGATCACGACCGGCACGTCGGCCCACCCCGGCGTCTGCCGGACCGCACGGGTGAGCGAGAAGCCGTCCATCCCCGGCATCTCGACGTCGGTGAGCACCAAGTCGACCGGCGGTCCGGTCAGCCTCGTCGCGCCGTCCTCGCCATCGACCGC
Organism: Candidatus Nanopelagicales bacterium; assembly: GCA_036802895.1. Classification (GTDB taxonomy): domain Bacteria; phylum Actinomycetota; class Actinomycetes; order Prado026; family Prado026; genus DAIRVJ01. Next base: position 10,928 of record DAIRVJ010000027.1, on the reverse strand, counting down.
GGTCACCACGTCGTAGCCGGCGCTCTCCAGGATGACCCGCTCGAGCTCGCGCACGCCGACCGAGTCCTCCACGACCAGCACGCGTGGCCGGCCCCGGTGCGCCGACTCCCCCGCAGCCTGGTCGGGGCGGCCGTTCCGCGCACCGCCGGTGACCGGAGACCCGGCGCGGCGCGTGGGCGCACGGGTCGACGGCATCGGGGCGAGCTCGCGGACGTCCAGGAGCAGCACCACCTCCCCGTCACCGTCGATCGTGGCTCCGTTCAGCGCGGGCATCCGGCCGAGGAAGCCGCCGAGGTCCTTGACGACCATCTCGCGCTCGCCTTCGAGCGCGTCGACGGCCCAGGCCATCAGCTCGCCGCCTCCCCCGTGACGGACCACGACCGCCGAGCGAGGCTCGCGCGCGCCCGCCGCCGCGACCGCACCTCCGAGGTCGGCGAGCGGCACCGGGACCCCGTGCCGAACGAGCACCGCGGCACCGGCCAGCTCATGCGTCGGGGAGTCACGCAGGTTCAACGTCTCCACCACGTTCGCCACGGGGAGCGCGTAGCGCTCGTCGCCCACGCGGGCGACCAGACAGCGCATGACACCCAGCGTCACGGGCAGGGTGATGACGAACAGCGTCCCGCCGGCCTGGCGCTCGACGCGGACCGAGCCGGCGAGTCGCTCGACGGCGGTCTGGACCACGTCCAGGCCAACCCCGCGCCCGGACGTCTCGGTCACCTCCGACCGGGTGGAGAACCCGGAGGTGAACAGCAGCGCGTGCAGGCCGGCGCCGCTCAGCGTCGACCCGCCGGGGAGCAGCCCGGCCTCGCTCGCCGCGGCCCTCAGGCGGTCCTCGTCGATCCCTCGACCGTCGTCCCACACCTCGATGACCACCTCGGAGCCCGCGGCTCGGGCGCTCACCCGTACGCAGCCCCGGGCCGGCTTGCCGGCCGCAACCCGCTCCTCGGGCGGCTCGATCCCGTGGTCGACGGCGTTGGTCACCAGGTGCTTGAGCGCCTCGGCGACCGCGTCGAGCACCCGGGTGTCGAGCTCGACGTCCTGGCCGTCCAGGACCAGCTGGACCTCCTTGCCGGTCGCCGCGGCCACCTCCCGGACCAGCTGGGGGAAGGCGGCCACGACACGCCGGACCGGCACCATGGCCAGCCCGAGGGCGCCCTCGCGCACCCGGCTGATCCGGCTCTGGGCGTCCTCGACCCGCTCGCGCAGCTCCCGCAGGCCCACGTGCACCTGCTCGGCGACGTGCAGCAGGTCCCGGACGGCCTCCTGGGTGTCGACGGACAGGCGCTCGTGGCCGACCAGGCGGGAGCGCAGCGACCGGGCGAGGCGGTCGTGGTCGCTCGCGCTGTCGCCCAGGCGGGCCAGCGTGCGCTCCACTCGCCGGACGTCGAGCTCGGCCTCCCCGACCACGTCGAGCAGGTCGTGCACCCGCCGGACCGGCACCCGCACGGTGTCGTGGCGCTCGGCCGAGTCGCTGCGACCGCTTCCGGCACCGTCGACCTCGGCCTCCGGGTCCGGCAGGCGCGGCACCTCCACCGGGTCCTCGCCGGCCACCGCCGCGTCCAGCGCCGCCACCAGGACGGTGAGGTCGTCCTCCGAGACCGGGTGCTCCGCCCCCGGCATGGCCCGGGAGATGCCCTCGGTCGTCGTCAGCAGCAGGTCGACGAGGTCGCGCCGCACCCTCATGCGGCCGTCGCGGATCGCGCCGAGCAGGTCTTCGGCTCGGTGGGCCAGCCGGACCACCGGGTCGAGGGCGAGGGCCCGCGCGGAGCCCTTCACCGTGTGCGCGTCCCGGGACAGCGTGGCCAGCAGCTCGCGCGGCGACCGCTCGACCTCCAGGCGCAGCAGCCCCTCGCGCAAGGCGTCCAGCTTCTCGTCGACCTCCGCGCGGAAGATCGCCAGCAGCTCGGGATCGTCGGTCCAGCCCGCCACCGGCCGTCACCCGACCCGGAACTGGGCGATCGACGCGCGCAGGTCGGCCGCCAGCAGGTTCAGCTGGGCGGCGGCCGCGGCGGACTGCTTGGACCCGACGACGTACTGCTGGGAGACGTCCTGGACCTGCGCCATCGCGGTGACCACCTGGTCCGACGCGGACCGCTGTTGCTGGGTGGCGATCGAGATCTCCCGCGCGGCGGTGGTGGTCTCGTCGACCATCCCGGCGATCCGCTCGAGCGCGTCGACCACGTCCCGGGCCAGGGCGACCCCCTGGCGCACCTCTCGGGTGCCCTCGTCGCTGGCCTGGATGGTGGCGCTGGTCTCGGACTGGATCTGGGTGACGATGGCCTGGATCCGCCCGGTGGACTCCTGGGCCCGCTCGGCGAGCTTGCGCACCTCGGCCGCCACGACCGCGAAACCGCGGCCGTGCTCGCCCGCGCGGGCGGCCTCGATCGCGGCGTTCAGCGCGAGCAGGTTGGTCTGGTCGGCCAGGTCGTCGATCACCTCGAGGATGCGGCCGATCTCCAGCCCCTTCTCCCCGAGGGACGTCGCGCGCAGCGCGATCGACTCGACCCGGGCGGCGATGGAGTCCATCGCGTCCACCGACGCGGCGACCGCCCGGCGTCCGTCCTCGGCATAGCGCAGCGTCTCCCCGGCGAAGCGGGCCACGGACTCCGCGGTGTCGGCGATCTGCGCCGCGGTGGTGGCCAGCTCGGTGATCGTCGCGCTGGTCTCGGCGACCGCGGAGGACTGCTGGCTGGCGCTGGCGGCGTGGTCCTCGGCCGCACCGAGCAGGGCACCGGCGCTGGCGGACATCTGGTTCCCGCTGGTGCGGATCTGCTCGACCAGCAGACGCAGATTGGTCAGGGTGTTGTTGAACGACTCGGTCAGGTGGGCCAGCACGTGGGGGGCTCCCCCGGACGAGGTGTCCGGCTCGGTGGTGGCGACCACCGCGAGGTCACCCCCGGCCGCGCGGGTCAGCGCGTCCGAGAGCGCCGCGACCTGCCGCTCGAGGTCGGCCCGCTCCTGCCGGGCGTGGGACTCGCGCTCGGTCAGGGAGGCAGCCAGCCGGCCGCTCACCACCACCATGATCGGAATCACCAGCATGGCCATGAAGGCCACGGCGTAGGCGTCCTCGACCCAGGTGTGCGACAACCATCCGATCACCGCCACCGACAGGGCGGGGAGCAGCGCGAAGCCGACGATCTGCCCGGGCTTCAGGATCAGACCGGCGAACAACGGGAGCAGGATGAGCAGGACGACGCCGCCGCCGTGCAGCCCACCGCTGACCGTGGACACGCCGGTGACGTAGACCACCTGCAGCAGGAGCATGAACCGGGCGGCCCGCAGCACGACGGGGTCGGCGGTGGACTGGCTCGTCCGACGGCCGAACCACGTGGCCACCCCGGCGAGCAGCGATCCGAGCAGCGACCACGCGGCCGTGCCGATCCAGTGCACGGCGGCGAACCCGAGCCAGTCGATGACGGCGGCTGCGGCCAGGGCGAAGGCCACGCCGGCCCACATCGTCACCGTCGCGACGGTGACGAAGCGCCTGGAGACCTCCACGCCCACACCTCCCACGGCCCCCACCTGGGCACCTGGACTGTGCATCGGCGGCGGCGGACGGCCGCTGTAGGCCGATCGGGGGATCGGTGTCAGGCCGAGCCGAGCCGGTGGCGCAGGGCCAGCACGGCAGGCACGTCGAGCAGGCTCACCGGGCCGGACCCGTCGTCCACGACCCCGCTCACCAGGGCGGCCGCATCGTCGGTGACCGTGGACGGCGGCTGTCCGACGACCGGTCCCGGGGCGAGCAGACCGACGACCGACTCGCACAGCAGGCCAGCCTCGACGCCGCCCCACGACAAGACGATCAGGCGCGAGCTGGTCGGCAACGGCCGCTGCTCCGCGCCCACGAGGGGGCGCAGGTCGACGACGGCGAGGATCCGGCCGCGCCAGTTGGCGACGCCGCTCAGCCAGCGGGGGCCTTGGGGCACCCTGGTGAGCGCCGGGACGGCGACCACCTCGGCGATGCGGTCCATGGCGACCGCGTAGCGTGCGCCGGCCAGGCGCACGACGACGGCCTGGGGGACCTCGTCGGCGGCTGCGTCGGGCAGCGCCGACTCGAGGGCCTCCAGCGGGTCGCCCGGGGCGCCGGGTCGGTCCAGCAGCTGCTCCACGCAGCAGTCATCGGCCTGGCCTCCGGGCGGCTGAAGCCGCCGGGGGGCGGGGGCTCACCCGACGGGTCGCTCCGCCGCCTCCCGCAGGTCGATCTCGCGCGGCCGCGGGCCCGAGGCGCGGGCGGCGTCCAGCACGTCGGTGATCTCGCGCCCGATGAGCTCGTGCCGATCCAGCAGGGCGTCCCGCAGCGCCTCGACCAAGTGCCGATGGGCCTCGAGGAGGCTGCGCGCCACCATCTTCTGCTGCTGGAGGATGTCCTCGACCCGCGAGCGCCCCGACTCGTCGGCCAGCACCCGCCCGACGATGTTGGTGTCGGTGAACGCGGAGTTCTGGACCGCCCCGTAGGAGATGAGCGTGTCGGTCATGCCGCAGGCGCCGACCATCTGGGCGGCCACGTTCGTGGCGTAGAGCAGGTCGCCGCCGGGCCCGGTGGAGACGTCACCGAAGAACAGCTCCTCAGCGCACTGCCCGCCGAAGGCGATCTGGATCAGTGCCAGCATCTCGGTTCGGGAGCGGGTGAAGACGTCCTCGGCGTCGCCGTGAGCGAGCAGCCCCAGGGCGTCCCGCCGCTTGATGATGGTCAGGACCTCCAGCCGACGCTCCGGGGCGACCAGCCAGGCCATCGTGGCGTGGCCGGCCTCGTGCGTGGCGATGAGGCGCTTCTCGTGCGCCGTGTACGCCACCGGCTGACCGAGCCCGACCTCCTCGACGAGGCGGGCCCGCTCGACATCGGCCCTGTTCATGGCGCGTTCGCCTCGTCGCATCGCGTTGACCAACGCCTCGTCGAACAGGTGCTCGATCATGACCGGGGTGTAGCCCTGGGTCACGGCGGCGAGCGAGTCCCGCTGCTCGTCGGAGTCCAGGTCGGCGTCGTGTGCTTTGCGGTCGAGGAAGTGGTCGATGAGCTCACGCCGTCCGGCCTTGCCCGGGGCGTCGAAGGTCAGCCGGCGGTCGAACCGCCCCGGTCGCAGCAGGGCCGGGTCGAGCCCGTCGGCCCGGTTGGTCGCGGCGATGACCAGCACGTTCGCCTTCGGGGGAAGCGGCTTGCGGACCTGACGCCAGGTCGGCAGGTAGAGGTTCAGCCGGTCGACCGCCTTGGACTTCGTCTTCTGCCATCCGGTCGGCTCGTCGAACGACTGCATCTGCACCAGCAGCTCGTTGACCACGCCGCCGACCCCCTCGGAGACCGCCGCCCGGCTCACCTGGCCGGCACCCGCGCGGGCGTACTCGGCCGGCAGCCCGGTGAGGCCACCGCAGCCCGGCGGCAGCCCGGTGGCCCGAAGCGGCTCGGGCAGCCCGGTCGCGCCGAGGCCGCCGCGCGTCATGGCGATCGCGTCGATCTCCTCGATGAAGGCGATCGCACCACCCTCGAGCTGGGCGGCCTTGCGCACCGCCTTGAAGTACGAGCGGATCCGCCGGGACGTCGCCCCGTAGAACATCGACTGGAAGGACGTGGCCGACACGAAGAGGAACGGCACACCGGCCTCGCGGGCCATCGCCTTGGCCATCAGGGTCTTGCCGGTCCCCGGCGGGCCCTCGAACAGCAGCCCGCGTCGCGGGGTCCCTCCGGTCTCGCTGGCGAACTGCTTGTGGGCCAGGAACAGGTTGAGCGAGCGGACGACCTCCTCCTTGACCGTCTCGATCCCCTTGACGTCGTCGAGCGTGGTGTCGAGCTGCTCGGGCCGGTAGACGACGTGCGGCGAGCGCCCGCCGCCGACGAACATGATGAGGACGGACCCGACGATGGCGACCATGATCATGATCTGCATGAGCATGATCGAGTCGATCTGCGGCAGCGCGAACACGTTGAACGGGTCGCCGGTCAGCAGCCGGAACCACAGGTAGGCGGTCGGGATGCCCAGGACCACGGCCAGCCGGCGCAGGCGTCCCCGGCGCTGCTGCTCGCGGGTCGCACCGACGTCGACCGACCGGGCCTCCAGCAGCACGAGTCGCTCGGGAGCGCGGTCACCCTGTGTCATCGCCACGACGGCTCCTCGGTCAGCGGTCACTGTGGGTCATTAACCCCCACCGACCCGGCGCCGCACCGGTCCGTCCGTGGGGTTCACCCGTTCGGCGCAACCCCGGCGAACAGGTCCTCCTCCCGCCCGTCGTCC
>DAIRVJ010000027.1:3170-4601 GCA_036802895.1 Candidatus Nanopelagicales bacterium | reverse complement strand
ATGCCGGCCTGCACGAACGACTTCGGCAGACCGGTCCAGTACACCTTGGCGACGTCCCAGGGGTCACCCAGGTCCGGCCGGAACGACCGCGCCGCCGCGAGCTGCACGCCGTACATGGCGACCCGGTGGGCCTGGATGTGGTCGGGGTGGCCGTAACCGCCGAACGTGTCGTAGGTGACGACGACCTGGGGGCGGACCTCCCGGACCACGGCCACCAGCTCGCTGGCCGCCTCGAGCAGGTCGGCTCGCCAGAAGCAGTCGGGGTGGTCGTTGGCCGGCGTGCCCATCATCCCGGAGTCCCGCCAGCGGCCCGGACCTCCGAGGAACCGGACGTCGGTCACCCCGAGTTCCCGCATCGCCGCGGCCAGCTCGCCCTCGCGGTGCGGGCCCAGCTGGTCCTGCGCCTGCGCGGCGAGGTGGGACAGGTGCGGCAGCAGGACCTCACCCTCCTCGCCCCGGGTGCAGGTGACCAACGTGACGGCCGCCCCCTCGGCGGCGTACCTGGCCATGGTCACCCCGGTCCCGATCGACTCGTCGTCGGGATGGGCGTGGACGAGAAGCAGGCGGCGGTCGCTCATGGCCACCATTGTCCGGCAGGATGCCCGCCATGCCAGAGGTCGCCGAACACCTGTCCTTCCCGCGGCTCAACGCGCGCACCATGCGTTTCACCCTCGGGGTGCCGAAGGCGCTGCACGTGGCCTCGGACGGCCAACGGGTGGTGTTCCTGCGCACGCCGTCCGGCACGAACCGAGCGGGGGCGCTGTGGATGCTGGACGTCGACACCGGGGACGAGCGGCTGGTCGCCGATCCGGCCGTGCTGCTCGGGACCGACGACGAGCGGCTGTCGGCCGAGGAGCGCGCCCGCCGCGAGCGGCTGCGCGAGGGGGGCGCGGGGATCACGGCCTACGCCGTGGACCGGGACGCCCGGCTGGCCGCGTTCGCCCTGTCGTCGCGGCTGTTCGTCGCCGACCTGACCGGCGGCGGTCCCGCCCGCGAGCTGCCCGCAGCGGGCCCGGTCGTCGATCCGCGCCCCTCGCCGGACGGCCGGTGGGTGGCCTACTGCGCGAACGCCTCGTTGCACGTGGTCGGCACCGACGGATCAGGGGGGCGGCCGGTGGCCCAGCCGGACGGGCCGGACGTCGCGCACGGCGTGGCCGAGTTCGCCGCCTCGGAGGAGCTCGGCCGGTACCGGGGATTCTGGTGGGCGCCGACCTCCGACGCGCTGCTGGTCGCCCGGGTCGACGAGTCGGCGGTCCCGCTCTGGCACGTCGGGGACCCCGCCGACCCCGCTCGGCTGCCGTCCACGCACCGGTACCCGGCGGCCGGCACCACCAACGCCGACGTCAGTCTCTGGCTGGCCCGGCTGGACGGCGGTCCGCGGACGGAGATCCGCTGGGACCGCACCGAACTCCCCTACCTGGTCGCCGTCCA
>DAIRVJ010000027.1:0-3070 GCA_036802895.1 Candidatus Nanopelagicales bacterium | reverse complement strand
GCGGTGTCGCCGGCGGGGGACGACGTGCTCGTGCACGCCACGCAGGGCCTCGGTGAGCAGCAGGTGTACCGGTGGGGCGCGGACGGGTGGGCACCGGTCAGCAGCCGAGCCGGCTGGCACACGGCGACCGGCGACGCGGGCACGGTCGTGCTGAGCAGCCAGGCCCTGGACGCGCCGAGCACCACGGTGACGGTCCTGCGCGGTGGAGCCGGCCTGGCGGAGATCCGGTCGACCGCCGTCCTGCCACCGATGGCACCCGCGGTGCGGCTGCTGACGACCGGGCCGCACCGGGTGCCGACCGCCGTGCTCTTCCCGACCGGGTGGACGCCCGGTGGCCCGCCGCTTCCGGTGCTGATGGACCCGTACGGCGGACCGCACGGCCCCCAGGTCGTCCTGGCCAGGCGGGCGTTTCTCGAGGCTCAGTGGTGGGCCGACCAGGGGTTCTGCGTCGTCGTCGCGGACGGCCGGGGCACGCCCGGCGACCCGGCCTGGGAGCGGGCGGTGCGCCTCGACCTGGCCGGGCCGGTGCTCGAGGACCAGGTCGCCGCGCTGCACGGCGTCGCCGAGGAGTTCCGGGGGGCGCTCGACCTGGAGCGGGTGGGGATTCGCGGCTGGTCGTTCGGCGGGTTCCTGGCCGCGCTCGCCGTGCTGCGCCGTCCGGAGGTGTTCCACGCTGCGGTCGCCGGGGCGCCGGTGACCGACTGGACCCTCTACGACACCGCCTACACCGAGCGGTACCTCGGCCTGCCGGACGAGCAGCCGGACGCGTACCGCACCAGCTCGCTGCTCGACGACGCCGCGGGACTGGTGCGACCGCTGATGATCGTGCACGGGCTGTCCGACGACAACGTGGTGGCCGCCCACTCGCTGCGCCTGTCGTCCGCGCTGCTGGCCGCCGGGCGGCCGCACGAGTTCCTGCCCCTGTCGGGGGTCACGCACATGACTCCCCAGGAGGTCGTGGCCGAGAACCTGCTCCACCTGCAGCTGGACTTCCTCCGCCGCCACCTCGCCCTCTGAGCCCCGCCTCGCTGAGACGTGTCAGGGTGAGGACGGGCTATGGCCCGTCCTCACCCTGACACGTCTCAGTGGGGCCACGGCCTGTGGACGCCGACAGCAGGGGGCGGCGCCGTCCTGGCACCGTCGGACGGTGCCTCCGCTCGACCGGGACGACCTGACCGACCTCGCCGCGCGACAGGACGGTGTCGTGTCGAGGACCCAGCTGCGCGAGCTCGGCATCGACGCCGATCGGGTGAGCGCCCAGGTCCGGGCCGGCCGATGGACGGCGAACGGCCCGAACGCGGTGGTCCTGCACAACGGGCCGCCGACGCTCAGGCAGCGCTGGTGGGCCGCCGTGATCGACGCCGGGCCCCATGCCTGCCTGGGTGCGTTCACGGCCCTGGCGGCCGATGGCTTGACCGGTTGGGAGCGGCCGCACCTGGACATGCTCGTCCCGCGCGGGACGACCGTGGCCCCCCAGGACGGCGTGCGCATTCACGAGTCGAGGCGGTACCGCCCCCAGGACGACCGGCACCCGTCGCGGCTCCCGCCGCGCACCCGTACGGCCCGCAGCGCGATCGACGCCGCTGCCTGGAGCCTCAGTGCACGCACAGCGGTGGGTGTGCTGGCGGCCGTCGTCCAGCAGCGGCTGGCGCGGGTCGACGACATGACCGACGAGCTGGAGCGCGCGGGTCGAATCCGGCACCGCCGGGCCATGGCCGCCGCCCTCGTCGACATCGGCGGAGGGTCCCAGGCGCTGTCCGAGATCGACTTCGTCCGGCTGTGCCGGCGGTTCGGGCTGCCCGAGCCGGACCGTCAGCATGTCCGGCTCGACGCCAGCGGTCGCCGACGCTACCTCGACGCGCGCTGGCGCCGCCGGGACGGCCGGCTCGTGGTCGCCGAGGTCGACGGCGCGCTGCACCTGTTGCCCGAGCGGTACTGGGACGACATGGCGCGGGACAACGACCTGGCCCTGGACGGGCAGCTCGTCCTGCGGTTCGCCGCCTTCGCCGTCCGCCATCACCCCGACCGCGTGGCCGCCCAGCTCGCGCGGGCGCTGCTGACCACCTGAGACTTGTCAGGGTGAGGACGGGCTATGGCCCGTCCTCACCCTGACAAGTGGTCGGGGCACGCGGCGGTCAGGGGGTCTTGGCCCGCGAGCGGGACTTCTCCCGCACGTTCTGGTCGAGGACGACCTTGCGGATGCGGACCGTCGCCGGGGTCACCTCGACGCACTCGTCCTCGCGGCAGAACTCCAGCGCCTGCTCCAGCGACAGCATGCGGTGCGGGATCAGCCGGACAAGCTCGTCCCCGGTCGACGAACGCATGTTGGTGAGCTTCTTCTCCTTGGTGGCGTTCACGTCGAGGTCGTCGGCGCGGCTGTTCTCGCCGACGATCATCCCCTCGTAGACCTCGATGCCCGGACCGACGAACATCGTGCCGCGCTCCTGCAGGTTGAACAGCGCGAAGGACGTCGTCGGGCCGCGGCGGTCCGCGACCAGCGAGCCGGTCGGACGGGTGCGCAGCTCGCCGTGCCACGGCTCGTACCGGTCGAACACGTGGTGCAGCAGGCCGGTCCCGCGGGTCTCGGTGAGAAACTCGGTGCGGAAGCCGATCAGGCCACGAGCCGGGACGACGTACTCCAGCCGCACCCACCCGGTGCCGTGGTTGACCATCTGCTCCATGCGCCCCTTGCGCAGCGCCATGAGCTGGGTGACGACGCCGAGGTAGTCCTCGGGGATGTCCACCGTGAGGTGCTCCATGGGCTCGCACAGCTTGCCGTCGATGGTGCGGGTGACCACCTGCGGCTTGCCGACGGTCAGCTCGAAGCCCTCGCGGCGCATGATCTCGACGAGGATCGCCAGCTGCAGCTCGCCGCGGCCCTGGACCTCCCAGGTGTCCGGACGCTCGGTCGGCAGCACCCGGATCGAGACGTTGCCGACCAGCTCGGCGTCCAGCCGGCTCTTCACCAGCCGGGCGGTCAGCTTCTTGCCGCTCTCCCCTGACAACGGGGAGGTGTTGATGCCGATCGTCATCGAGATCGACGGCTCGTCGACGGTGATGACCGGGAGCG
>DAIRVJ010000026.1:20340-21932 GCA_036802895.1 Candidatus Nanopelagicales bacterium | reverse complement strand
ACCGGATCCTCACCAACACGTTCATCAACAGCTACCGCAAGAAGCAGCGCGAGCCGAAGCAGAGCGCCTCGGAGGACGTCGAGGACTGGCAGCTGGCGCGGGCTGAGTCGCACACGTCGAGTGGGCTTCGCTCGGCCGAGGCCGAGGCCTTGGACCGACTCCCGGACTCCGACGTCAAGGACGCGTTGCAGGCGATCCCCGAGGACTTCCGGATCGCCGTGTACCTCGCCGACGTCGAAGGCTTCTCGTACAAGGAGATCGCCGAGATCATGGACACGCCGATCGGCACGGTCATGTCGCGACTGCACCGAGGGCGCCGCCAGCTGCGCGGGCTGCTCGAGGACTACGCCCGAGAGCGCGGGCTCGTGCCGTCCGGGGAGGCGTCATGACCGGCGGCCTCGACCACACCGACTGCAGCGAGGTCATCGCGGCGGTGTACCGCTACCTCGACGGCGAGATGGACCCCGGGCTCCACCACCGGATCCACGACCACCTCGACGAGTGCGGTCCGTGCCTGCGCCAGTATGGCATCGAGCAGGAGGTTCGAGCCCTCGTCGCGCGCTGCTGCCGCGCCGAGCGCGCGCCGGACACCCTGCGCACGCGGATCGTGCTGACCCTGCAGCAGGCTCACCTCCAGGAGTCGCGCCTGCCCTTCGGCATGGTCGACCCGCTCGACGGCTAGGCCGTCTGGGGCGCGCCGGTCAGGCGTTGGGCCGGTTGCCGCCGTTGGCCTTGCTCTTCTTGCGGTCGCGGCGCTTGCGGGCGCGCTTGCTCATGCGTGCTCCTCCTCGGGGCTCACCCCGAGCGTCGGTCGGCTGGATGGGTCAGTGTAGGTGGGCGACGGTCAGCCGGAAAGCCGGCGGTTGACCGCGGCGAGCACGGAACGGGCGATGGCCTCCGGCTCATCACCGCGCACCAACGCGCTCCCGGTGACCAGCTGCTCGCCGAGCCGCGGCGAGGTGATGGTCAGCACGCACATCGCCACCTCGTGCTGGCCGACGTTGACCGTGTGGGCGCTCTCGACGACCACGGTGGTCCCGAGCAGGTCGTCGAGGGCGGCGAGGGTGGCCTGGGCGACCAGCCGACCGCGGTGGCTCGAGCTGCCCGGGCCGACCACGCGGCCCTCGAAGACCATGCCGTTCCCGGCCCCGATCGACACGACCGCCTCGGCCTCGGCCCCGCTGGTGCGCACCATGATCGAGGCGATGGCCGGCCGGGGGGGCGGGACCTCGTCGGCCGTCTCGTCGCGGTGGATCAGCGACGGCATGTCGTCGACGCCGATCTGGACCACGCTGACGATCCGGTGGTCGATGTCCATGCCCAGCTTGACCATCGCGAAGGACTGGACGTCGCGGACCACCTGCTTGGGCGGCTTGCCGGGCTCGGCAAGGACGTGGATCTCGGTGGGGACCGCGTCGGCCGCCGTCACCACGCTCGCCGCGATGATGCCCGGCAGTCGCTTGAGCTCTTCCTCGAAGTCGGGGAGCAGTCGCAGAGTCGTCACGCTACGTAGTCTGTCACTCGGAGGAGCGATTCGTCAGCCCCGCAACCAGGAGTCGGCGGCGATGTTCGGTGATGTCGGCCAGCACCGG
>DAIRVJ010000026.1:15761-20240 GCA_036802895.1 Candidatus Nanopelagicales bacterium | reverse complement strand
CGGTGAACACTCAATGTGATCGGTTGGACACTTGACGCAATATTACGTCACACCCTTCACTCGGGTGCGTCGCACTACCGGACCGGCAACGACCTGGCAGCCTGCGACGGGGCGCGGGGGCGCCTGGTGTGGGGGTGCGGGCCGCGGGGCTCGGCACCGGACAACTGCATAGTGCGAGATGGGGATCGGCAGCACGGTCGGCGAACGACACAGTGCACACACCCAAGCGGAGCGGATCTTGCACGGGCATCCAGCGGTGCTCGTGACACGAAACGTAGGGGTGATTCCTCCTCATGATGAAGTTCACTGACGCTGTCGCGCGCTTCCTGAACGACGGTGCCGGATGGCGCTGGATCTAGTCGACCCCAGCTGCCGATCCCCATCTCGCACTCTGCCCAGGGGAGGACGACGTGCAGGTGCGGCCGGCAATGCCGCGTGCGGCGGTGGCCTACATCGCCGTGCTCGCGCTCGCCGCCGTCGCGTCCATCGGGTTCGGCCGACCCCCCGGGCTGCCGGTCCACGACCTGGTGTCCGTCAGCCTGCTGGCCCTGATGCTCGTGATGTTCGACTCCACGATGGTGCCCTACGGCTCGCGCGGGATCGGGCTCAGCATGAGCTCGCCCGTCGCGCTGGCGTCGTACCAGATCGGCGGCCCGTGGGGTGCCGCCGTCGTCGGCGCCAGCGCGGTGTTCGTGCTGATGCCCCTGCCGTTGGTCAAACGCGTCTTCAACGCCTCCCAGGCGGCGGTGACCGGGTTCTGCGCCGGCGCGGTGTTCCTCATGCTGGGAGGAACTCCGGGCACGGTCGAGGCCAACGACTTCCCGCAGGTCCTGCTGCCGGTCTTCGCCAGCGCGGTCACCTACCTCGTGCTCAACGGCCTCATGGTCGCCGGCATCGTGGGCCTGATCGAGCGGGTGCCGGTGCTCGACCTCGTCATGGGCATGTCCTCCCAGGTCGTCTCCTACCTCGGCTACGGCATCTTCGGGCTGCTGATGACGGTCCTCTGGGTCGGCGTGGACATCGGCCCGCTGGCCGCCGGGCTCGTGCTGCTCCCGCTGATCGTGGCGCGGTGGGCCATCAACCAGTACGGAGCCGAGCAGGAGGCCTACCAGGCCACCATCCGGACCCTCGTGCAGGCCGTGGAGACCAAGGACCCCTACACCCGCGGGCACAGCGAGCGGGTCGCGCACGCCTCGGTCATGATCGCCCGGACGATCGGCATGCGCCGCGAGCGGATCGACGCCGTCGGCTACGCCGGGATCCTGCACGACGTCGGCAAGCTGGGCGTACCCACCACCGTCCTGCAGAAGTCGGCCGCATTGTCCGAGGCCGAGTTCGCCGCGATCAAGCTGCACCCGGTGCGCGGGCTGGAGATGCTCAGCGACATCGAGTTCCTCGACGAGGCGTTCCAGGGGATCCTGCACCACCACGAGCGAATGGACGGCAGCGGGTACCCGATGGGCCTGCGGGGCGACCAGATCCCGACCTTCGCCCGAGTGATCGCGGTGGCCGACGCCTTCGACTCGATGACCTCGACCCGGTCCTACCGCGACGCACGCACCGTCGACGAGGCGCTGCGCGAGCTCGAGCTCTGCAAGGGTGCCCAGTTCGACCCCGACATGGTCGACGCGCTGGTGCGCGCGCTCGCCGTCGAGCCATGGGCGCACGCCGCCGGCATCGAGCGCGAGCGGGGCGACGAGCCCATCGCGGTCGCCGGCGCCCTCGACCACGACGACCCGGCGTTCGGCCTGCACCTGACCCGGCAGGAGCGGTAGGTGCGCGCCCGCACCAGGCTGGACGACGGTCGAGGGGTCGCCCTGGTCGTGTGGCTCGCCGCCATGGTCGCTCTGGTGGCCATCGTCCAGACGGCCCTCCACCCACCGGATCTGTGGATCGCCGGGGTCTTCGGGCTGTTCATCGCCGTGGGCGAGGTCGTCCGCATCGCGCTGCCCGGTGGCCGGACCTCGGCCCCCCTTGCGGTCGCGGCGGGACTCGCGTACGCCCTGCTCCCCACGTTCGGGTCGGTGCCGACGCAGCACCGGTTCTGGGACGTCATCACGGTGGCCGCCGGCGCCTCCCTCGCCGGGGCGATCCCGCTCGTGGCGGCCGGCCGGGCGCCCCGTCTCGACGAGATCGCCCGTCGGCTGCTCGTCGTCTCCGTGGCCGCCGGCGTCTTCCGCCCGCTCTACGACGGTGGCGCCGGTCCGCTCGGCCGCCTCGACCCCGACCAGACCTGGGTGCTGGCCCTGGCGATGCTGGGCGTCGTGGTCGTCGCCGGCCTGGCCGACGTCCTCCTCTCCGCGGTCGTGCGGGCCGACCGCTCCCGTGCGCCGTTCAGTGCGGCGCTGCGGACCGAGGGTCGAGACGTCCTCGGGCTCGGCTCGGCGATCGGCGCCACCGGCGTCCTCATCGCGCTGGCCGCCGGCATCATGAGCAGCTGGGCTGTGCCGGTGTTCTCCGTGCCGCTGCTGCTCACCCAGTTCTCGTTCCGTCGGTACGCCTCGATCCGGCACACCTATCTGCAGACGATCCACTCGCTGTCGCGCGTCACCGAGGTGGGTGGCTACACCGAGACCGGGCACGCGCACCGGGTGACGGAGCTCGCCGTCGCGGTGGGCCATGAGCTGGGCATGTCGGAGCAGGAGCTGCGGCACCTGGAGTACGCCGCGCTGATGCACGACCTCGGGCAGCTGTCGCTGGCCAGCCCCATCCCGGGCGGTGCCACCGTCATGGCGTCCCAGCAGGAGCAGCAGCGGATCGCCGACATGGGCGCGGCGGTGATCCGTGAGACCGGGGTGCTCGACCGCGTCGCCGAGATCGTCGGGCGGCAGTCCGATCCGTACCGGCGGCCGCACGAGGACATCGACTCGACGCTGCCGCTGGCCGCGCGCATCATCAAGGCGGCCAACGCCTACGACGACCTGGTCGGCGACTCGCGGGAGTCCAGCCGCCGGATGGAGGCCCTGGAGCGGCTACGGCTGTCCATGGCGTACCACTACGACCCGCTGGTCGTCCGTACCCTCGCCGGGGTCGTCCAGCGCCGCGAGCGGCTCGGCCTGTAGTCAGGGCCGTCCCGGCTAGGCTCGAACGGTGATCGGCTCGCTGCTCGTCGCCAACCGGGGCGAGATCGCGGCGCGGATCATCCGCACCGCGAGTCGTCTGGGCGTCCGCACGGTCGCCGTGCACTCCGAAGCGGACGCCGGGCTCCCGTACGTCGCCCTGGCCGACGAGGCCGTGCTCATCGGGCCGTCCGCCCCGACCGCGAGCTACCTGGACGCTTCGGCGATCCTGCGGGCGGCTCGCACCAGCGGCGCGCTGGCCGTCCACCCCGGCTACGGGTTCCTGTCCGAGAACGCGGGTTTCGCGCAGGCGGTCCTCGACGCCGGTCTGGTCTGGGTCGGTCCGAGTCCGCGAGCGATCGCCCAGATGGGCGACAAGGTCAACGCCCGCAACCTGATGCGCGCCGCCGGGGTGCCGGTGGCCGACGGCACGCACGAGCCGGTGCACGAGGTGGGGGAGGCCCAGCGCGAGGCCACGCGCATCGGCTACCCGGTCATGGTCAAGGCCGTGGCCGGCGGCGGCGGGATCGGCATGTCCGTGGCCGCCGACGACGAGCAGCTGCATGCGGCGTTCGAGACGGCGCGGACCCGAGCCGAGCGGTTCTTCGGCGACCCGGCGGTGCTCCTCGAGCGCTACGTCCCGCACGCCCGGCACGTCGAGGTGCAGATCCTCGGACTGGCCGACGGCCGAGTCGTCGCCCTCGGTGAGCGGGACTGCTCGGTCCAGCGCCGGCACCAGAAGGTGGCGGAGGAGACACCGTCCCCCGGGGTGTCCCCTCGGCTGCGGGCGGCCATGCTGGACGCCGCCGTCCGGGCGGGCGAGGCCATCGGCTACCGCAACGCTGGGACCGTGGAGTGCCTCGTCGACACCGACGCGCAGGAGTTCGTGTTCCTCGAGATGAACACCCGCCTGCAGGTCGAGCACCCGGTCACCGAGGCGGTCACCGGCCTGGACCTGGTGGAGCAGCAGCTGCACATCGCGTCGGGCGACCCCGTCACGTTCGACCCGGACCAGGTCACGGCGACCGGGCACGCGCTGGAGCTGCGGGTCTACGCCGAGGATCCGGTCCGGTTCCTTCCCGGGCCGGGCCGGCTCACGGCCTGGGAGGCTCCGACCGGGGAAGGGGTGCGGGTCGACGCGGGGTACGGCCCCGGCGACACGGTGACGCCGTTCTACGACCCGCTCCTGGCCAAGCTCGTGGTCCACGGAACGACCCGTCCCCAGGTGCTCCAGCGGGCGCGCGAGGCGGTCGCCGCCTTCCGGATCGAAGGGCCGAAGCACAACCTGCCGTTCCTCGCCGAGCTGCTCGACGACGCCGAGTTCGTCTCGGGGAGCTATGACACCGGGCTGGTCGGCCGGATGCGGTCGGCGCAGCGGTAGGCCGACCCGCCCAGCGGGTAGGGTCCCGGGGTTGGCCGT
>DAIRVJ010000026.1:13575-15661 GCA_036802895.1 Candidatus Nanopelagicales bacterium | reverse complement strand
GCGGAGATGGTCGCCAACGTCTGGAAGGTCCTGGTCGCCGTCGGTGACCAGGTGCTCGACGGCGACACGCTGGTGATCCTCGAGTCCATGAAGATGGAGATCCCGGTCCTGGCCGAGGTGACGGGCAGCGTCGCCGAGCTGAACGTGCAGGAGGGCGACGTCGTCCAGGAAGGTGACGTGATCGCGGTCGTCGGCTGAGCGTGGGTTCCCGACTCGGAACCGGTCGCCGGGGTGGGGTAAAGGTCCGCTCGTGATCGGACGATGACCCGTCCGTGACTGTCTCGCAGCCTCAGCAATCGATCGAGCCCTTCCTGCGGGCGCTCGTGGACTGCGGCGGGTCTGACCTGCACTGCAAGGTGGGCTCACCGCCCCGGGTCCGGATCGACGGCCGCCTGCGCAAGCTGCAAGCGGAGGTGCTGACACCCGCGGACACCGAGCACTTCGTGCGCGAGGTGCTGCGCCCGGACCTGATCGAGGAGTTCGCCCGCACCAACGAGGCCGACTTCGCCCACTCGGTGGCCGGAGTGGGCCGGTTCCGGGTCAACGTCTTCCGTTCGCGGGGGTCGGCCGGCCTGGTGTTCCGCCGCGTCTCGATCGGTGCGATCCCGCTGGACGACCTGGGTGTGCCGCCAGTCCTGGCCCCGCTCGCGCTCGAGCCCCGTGGGCTGGTGCTGGTGACCGGCCCCACCGGTTCGGGCAAGACCACCACCCTCGCCGGGATGATCGACCACATCAACAACCACCGCGAAGTCAACATCGTGACGATCGAGGACCCCATCGAGGTCCTGCACTTCGACAAGCTCGCCATGGTCAACCAGCGCGAGGTGCGGGTCGACACCAACGACTTCTCCTCCGCGCTGCGGGCGGCCATGCGGCAGGACCCGGACGTGATCCTGGTCGGCGAGATGCGCGACATGGAGACGGTGAAGGCGGCCCTGGCGGCGGCCGAGACGGGCCACTTCGTCATGTCGACGCTGCACACGACCGACGCCACCGAGACGGTGAACCGGATCATCGACTTCTTCCCGCCGCACGAGCAGAAGCAGATCCGGCTGTCGCTCGCCGGGGCGCTGCGCGGCATCGTCTGCCAACGGCTGGTGCCCCGCGCCGACGGCATCGGCCGGTGCGTGGCGATGGAGGTCTGCATCAACACCGGGCGAGTGGCGGACGCCATCACCGACCAGGACAAGACCTCCACGATGCACCAGCTGATCCAAGAGGGCGCCTACTACGGCATGCAGACGTTCGACCACCACCTGGTCGGGCTGATCCGGGACGGGATCATCACCCTCGACGCGGCGATGGCCGCCTCGACCAGCCCGCACGACCTCACGGTCGAGCTGCGCCGGCTCGGCCTGGTCGCCTGAGCGAGCCGGTCAGCCCACCCGCCGACCGTGCTCGACGCACGTGGCGGACCATCCCGTCGGCGTGACCTGCACGACCATCCGCCGACGGCAGTGGCCGCAGTAGCGGGGCGGCTCGAGATCCGGCCGGAGGGCACACCCCGGCTCGTCGTGACCGGCCAGCGGCCGACCGCATCGGTCGCAGTACGTCGGCTCGGCTCCCACGGGCCGTAACCTAGCCTTCGTGGCGCCTCGGCCCGGGCTGTCGGCCCGGCTGTCCTACCTGGTGACCGACGCCGACACCGCGTCGGCGCTCGGCAGCGGTGACGTCCCGGTGCTGGCCACGCCCCGCCTGCTCGCCTGGCTCGAGGCGGCCACCGTGGCCGCCCTGTCGCCCGCTGTGGATGCCGGGACGACGACGGTGGGCACCCACGTCTGCGTCGATCACCTGCTGGCCACGCCGGTGGGCGGCCGGCTGGAGGTCAGCGCCGACGTGCTGGCGGTCGACGGACGAACCGTCGAGCTGGCCGTGTCGGCCCGGGACGGCCCCGGCCGGACCGTGGCCACCGGGGTCGTCCGGCGGGCCGTGGTCGACCGTGACCGGTTCCTCGCCGGGCTGGCGGTCCCGGGTCAGACGTCGAGCCGGTAGGCCTGCAGGCGCACGCCGGGCACGGGTTCGACGTCTCGGTCGGGCTGGCGGCTGAAGCCGAGTGAGGCGTACAGCCGGTGGGCGGGCTCGTTGA
>DAIRVJ010000026.1:3255-13475 GCA_036802895.1 Candidatus Nanopelagicales bacterium | reverse complement strand
GTGAGCTCGCCGACGGCCGCCAGCTCCTCCGGCCGGGCGAGCCGCAGGTCGACGTCCATCCGGCCACCGTAGGAGGCGCCACCGGGCACCCGGGACGCGGGGCTGAGCGGGGTGAGGCGGTCGGTCCCGTGCTTGACTGAACGGATGCTGGAGACCACGGACGAGGTCGACGCGCTGCAGGCGCTCATCGACCGCTCGCTCCGGGCTGCGACCGGGCACCTGCGCTCGATCATCCACGGCGCACGGGTGCTCACGGCGAGCGACCTCGTCGGGCTGCTGAGCGGGATGAAGGTGCTGAGCGTCGCGACGGTGACGGCGCGCGGTGAGCCCAGGATCAGCGCGGTGGACGGCCACTTCCTCCACGGCACCTGGACGTTCTCCACCGGCGGGTCGTCGGCCAAGGCCCGGCACCTCGAGGCGCGACCGGCGGTGAGCGTGGCGCACGTCGACGGCGAGGAGCTCGCGGTGTTCATGCACGGCCGGGCGCGGCTGCTGGAGCCGGACCACCCGACGTCCGACGAGACGTGGACGCACTGGACCGGGCACTACGGCGCGGACCCGCGGACCTGGGGCGACGACATCCGGATGTACCGGCTGGAGCCGCACTGGGCGGTCGGCTACGCGGCCGACCGGGCGGCGCTGCTGCGCGACCGTGGCCTGGCCTGAGAGTCCGTGCGGGGCACCCGGTCTAGGACGGCACCGTGACCTTTCTGTTACCGTAAGCCCCCGGTCGGCCGTCAGGTCGGCCCGACCCGTGGACCCGCCGAGTCCTGCCCGCCACGGGGCGCCTCGATCCGTCGGGCAGGAGTGGGGGACCCACCGGTTCCACGGGCGCGTCCCGCGCCCTCGGGGTTCAGCCGCCTGACCGCGGCCGGCCACCTCCCGGCCGAACCCGACAGCTCACCCCGCAGGCGCCGGAGGTCTCGATGGCATCCGCCCGCACCGCCCGACCGTCCCGACGTCTCGTCGGGACGGTCGTCACCGCATCGCTCGGCCTCGCCTCGCTGGTGGGTGCCGCGCTAGTGCGACCGGCCCAGGCGGTCGCACCGGCCGCCACCCGAACGCCGTCCGCTGCAGCCGTCGTCGACCGTGAGCCCGCGCGGCCGAATCCGCGGATCGCGCCCGCTGCGGCACCGGTGCGCCCAGGGTTCGGCCCGGGGGCTTCGGGGTCCGGGGTGCGCGAGGTCCAGCGCCGGCTGCGCGTCTCCCCGGTCACCGGCTTCTTCGGGCCGGCCACCCGGGCCGCCGTGGTGCGCTTCCAGGCCTCCGCCCGGCTGCCGGCCGACGGCTGGGTCGATGGGACCACCTACCAGCGGATCATGCGGTTGCCCCTGCCCAAGCCGGTGGCCGCGCCAACGACCACGGCGACGGCGGCCGCGCGGTCGAGCGCCTCCGCGTCGCGGTCCCGGTCCCGGACCGTGCCCTCCGGCGCCATGGTCTGCCCGGCCCCGGGAGCCAGGTTCTCCGACGACTTCGGGGACCCGCGATCCGGTGGTCGGTCGCACCAGGGGATCGACCTGCTCGGTCGGCGCGGGCAGCCCCTGCTCGCGATCGAGAGCGGGGTGGTCGTGCGGGCCAAGGTCAGCACGCTGGGCGGGCTGTCGGTGACCCTTCAGGGGCGCAGCGGCGCGAAGTACTTCTACACCCACAACGACCGCAACCTGGTCGTGACGGGTCAGCGGGTGACCGCCGGGCAGACGATCGCGCTGATGGGCGACAGCGGCAACGCCAAGGGCACCGTGCACCTGCACTTCGAGTGGTGGCGCAGCGGCGCGGAGGGCGCTGCGGTGAACCCGTATCCGCTGCTTCGGTCGCTGTGCTGAGCCGGCGCGGTCAGACGCCGGTCGTCGTCCGCGGGTAGGCGACCGCCGGGTCGGTGAGCACGTTGACCAGGTACGGCACACCGGAGGCGAAGGCCCGGTCCAGGGCCGGACCCAGGTCCGCGGGCTCGGCGACGGTCTCGCCCGCCCCCCCGAGGGCGCGCACGACGTCGTCGTACCGGGTCTGCTGGCGCAGCTCCGCTGCCACGTCGTAGCCGTAGACGAACCGCATCGGGTGCTTCTCCAGGCCCCAGATGCCGTTGTTGGCCAGCACCATGACGACGGGCAGGTCGTGCCTAACCAAGGTGTCCACGTCCATGAGCGAGAAGCCGGCCGCCCCGTCGCCGAGCAGCAGCGCCACCTGCGCGGACGGCCGGGCCAGTCGGGCGGCGATCGCGTGGCCGAGCCCGCTGCCCAGGCAGCCGTACGGCCCGGGGTCCAGCCAGCCGCCGGGTCGCTTCGGCTCCACGAACCGCCCGGCGAAGGAGACGAAGTCCCCCCCGTCGCCGATGACCACCGCGTCGTCGGCCAGCCGGGGCACCAGCTCGCCGTAGATCCGGGCCGGGTGGATCGGGTCGGCGTCGGCGGCCAGCAGGTCGGCGTCCTCGGCCCTGGCCTGGTCGGCGGCGGCGCGCAGCTCGCTCGCCCATTCGGTGTGCGGCTGGCGGCCGGCGAGCCGTTCCCACGCCTGGCGGACGCCGTCGAGGACCGCGGTGAGGTCGCCGGACGCGGAGGCCTCCAGGGCGACGTGCCGGGCCAGCTGGGCCGGCGAGTCCGCGAGGTGCACAACGGCGGCGGCAAGGGCGCCCTCTCGACCCCCGAACGCACCGAACCCGAGCCGGAAGTCCAGCGGGGTGCCTGCGACGACGACCAGGTCGGCCCGGCCGAGCGCCCGGCCCCTGGCCCGGGTCACCAGCTGCGGGTGCTCCGGCGGGAGCATCCCGCGGCCCGCACCGTTGGCGACGACGGGCAGGCCGGCCGCCTCGACCAACCGGAGAGCGGCATCCTCCGCGCCGTCCGCCCACACGTCCGAGCCGAGGACGACGACCGGCCGCTGCGCCCGGCCCAGGGCGGCGGCGACCGCTGACACGTCCTCCGGGTCAGGCTCGAGCCGGACCCGCGCCGGCATGGTCACGGGGCCCAGCGGAGCCCGGCCGTACAGCTGGTCGATGGGGACGTCGAGGAACACCGGCCCGCGGTGGCTCAGCGTGGCCAGGCGGAACGCCTCGTCCACCCGGGCGGCGACCTGGCCGACCTCGGCCACGGTGCTCGCGTGTTTGGTCACCGGGGCCAGGATCGGCGGGTGGTCGAGCTCCTGCAACGCGCCGCTGCCCCAGCGGAAGGCGGGTGCTCGCCCGCCCAGGACGACGACGGGGGTCCCGTTGAACCACGCGCTGGCCACGGCCGACACCCCGTTGGTCACCCCGGGGCCGGCGGTGAGCACGGCCAGCCCCGGACGCCGGGTGAGCCGGGCCGTGGCCTCGGCGGCGAACACCGCGGTCTGCTCGTGCCGGACGTCGACGATGGGCAGCGGCGGGTCGGCCTGCACCGCCGCGTCGTAGAGCGGGAAGACGTGGGCGCCGGAGAGGGTGAACATCGCGCGCACGCCGTGGGCGCGGGCCACCGCGAGGGCGTGCTCGCCCCCGTGCCCGTCGGTGGCCGCCTCGGTCATGGCCGCAACCTACTGGGCGCCGTGCTCAGAGCGCGGCGTTGAGCGCCTTGACCGGCATCCGCAGCTCGTCGAGCAGGGCGAGGTCCTCGGAGGCCGGGCGGCCGAGCGTGGTGAGGTAGTTGCCGACGATCACCGCGTTGATGCCCCCGAGCAGGCCGTCGCGGGTGCCCAGGTCCCCCAGGGTGATCTCTCGTCCGCCGGCGTAGCGCAGGATCGTGCGCGGGAGGGCCAGCCGGAACGCGGCGACGGTCCGCAGGGCGTCCGCCACCGGGAGCACCGGCCGGTCGCCGAACGGCGTCCCGGGCCGGGGGTTGAGGAAGTTCAGCGGCACCTCGTGCGGCTGCAGGTCGGCGAGCTGGGCGGCGAACTCGGCCCGCTGCTCGAGCGTCTCGCCCATGCCGACGATCCCGCCGCAGCACACCTCGAGACCAGCCTCGCGCACCATGGTCAGCGTCGCCCAGCGCTCCTGCCAGGTGTGTGTCGTCACCACCTGGGGGAAGTACGAGCGGGCCGTCTCCAGGTTGTGGTTGTAGCGGTGGACGCCGATCTCGACCAGCTCGTCGACCTGTTCCTGGGTGAGCATCCCCAGCGACGCGGCGACGTTGATCTCGACGGCGGCCTTGATGGCGGCGACTCCCTCGCGCAGCTGCCCCATCAGCCGCTGGTCCGGCCCGCGGACGGCGGCCACGATGCAGAACTCGCTCGCGCCGGCGGCGGCGGTCTCGACGGCGGCCTGCACCAGCGACGGGATGTCGAGCCACGCCGAGCGCACCGGGGACTCGAACTGCCCGGACTGGGAGCAGAAGTGGCAGTCCTCGGGGCAGCCGCCGGTCTTCAGCGACACGATGCCCTCGACCTCGACGTCCGGCCCGCACCAGGCCAGCCGGACCTCGTGGGCCAGCGCGAGCGCCTCAGCGACCCGGTCGTCGGGCAGCCGGAGGACCTCGAGCAGGTCCTCCTCGGCCAGTCCGCGGCCCGCGCCGAGCACCTGCTCGCGCGCCCGGTCCAGGACGTCGCCCACGGTCTACTCCCTCGCTGCCGGGTCGTTCCTCCGCCGGAAGTCTGCCGCATCGAACACCCCGCCGAGCTCCGGGCCCAGCCCGGCCCGCGCGGTGAGCAGGAACTCCGCCGCCGTCAGGGTGCCCGCGCCCTCGGGCAGCGCCCCGGCGAGCGGGCGGGCCGCCAGCGTCTCGAGGTCGCGCAGATTCGCCCGGCAGGCCAGGTCGGGCTCGGCGGGCCAGCACCCGATCACCACCCCCGCGAGCTGCAGCCCACGGTGGGCCATGGCCTCCAGGGTGAGCGCGGTGTGGTTGAGCGTGCCCAGCCCCGCGGGTGCCACGACGACCAACGGGGCACCGAGGGAGTGGGCCAGGTCGGCCAGGGTGGTCCCGTCGTCGTCGTAGCGGACGAGCAGCCCGCCGGCGCCCTCCACGAGCACCAGCCGCCGGTCCTGGGCCAGCCGGCCGATGCGGCTGACGGCGTCCCTCAGGTCGGGTGCCGGGCGTCCGGCCAGCCGGGCCGCCGCCGCGGGCGCCAGCGGCGCGGCCAGCCGGTCCAGCTCGTGCAGGTCGGTGACGGCCGCCAGCCGCCGCACGTCGTCCAGGTCGCCCGGCTCACCAGGCGAGAGCCCGGTCTGCGCCGGCTTCACCACCGCGACCGAGGCGCCGCGCGCGGCGGCCAGCGCCGCGATCGCCGCGGCGACGACCGTCTTGCCGACCCCCGTGCCGGTGCCCGTGACGACCAGGATGCTCACCCGCCCGACGCTACCGGCCGACAGAATGGGCTCGTGGCGTACCGCGACGTGATGAGATCCCTCGGCCGACGGCGCTGGTTCGCCTGGGCGGCGGCGCGCTTGGCCCCCCTGGACACCCGGGTGTTCAAGGCGACCCGCGGCCGGTTCGGCCTGCTCGGGAGCTACGGGCTGCCGCAGCTGCTGCTCACGACCACCGGCCGCAAGTCGGGGCAGCCCCGCACCGTCACCCTGCTCTACGGCGGGGAGGGCGACCAGCTGGTCGTCGTCGCCAGCAACTTCGGCCAGGAGCACCACCCCGGGTGGGCCTTCAACCTGGTCGCCGACCCCGCGGCCACGGTCGAGGTCAAGGGCCGGTCGTGGCCGGTGACGGCGTCCCTCATCGAGGACGACGGCGAGCGCGACGCGGTCTGGGCCACCATGCGGGCGATCTACCCGGCCTACGACGACTACCGTGAGCGGGCACCAAGGGAGATCATGCTGTTCGCCCTGCAGCGGCGCTGAGCGCCCGCTCGACCCGCCGGAGCTCCTCGTCGCCCAGGCTCGAGCGGGCGGTGAGACGCAGCCGTGAGACGCCGTCGGGCACGGACGGCGGCCGGAAGCAGCCGACCCGCACGCCGTGGGCGCGGCACCGCTCCGCGGCGGCGAGCGCCGCGGCCGGCCCACCGACCCGCACCCCGACGACGGCGGCCTGCGGCGGAGCCACCTCGAACCCCGACGCGGTGGCCAACGCCGCGAGCGAGCGGGCCACGGAGCGCGCCCGAGCCGGCAGGTCCGGCTCCGCCGCCAGCACGTCGAGTGCGGCCACCGCGGCTCCGGCGCACGCCGGGGCGAGGCCGGTGTCGAAGATGAACGGCCGCGCCGTGTCGACCAGGTGGGCGAGGACGTCGGGGTGAGCGAGGACGGCGCCGCCCTGGGCGCCGAGGGCCTTCGACAGGGTGACCGTGACGACGACGTCCACCGCCCCGGCGAGCCCCGCCGCGGCCACCGAGCCGGCACCGCCCTCGCCGACCACGCCGAGGGCGTGCGCGTCGTCGACCAGCAGGCCGGCGCGGTGGGTGCGGCAGACCGCGGCCAGCTCGGCCAGCGGTGCCGTCTCGCCGTCGACGGAGAACACCCCGTCGGTCACCACGAGGGCGCGCTCCTCGCTGCGTCCGGCCAGCGCGGCGGCCACGGCCTCCGGCGATCGGTGGGCCACCACTACGACCCGGGCCCGGGACAGCCGGCAGGCGTCGACCAGGGAGGCGTGCACGTGCGCGTCGGAGACGACGAGGGCGCCCGGCCCGGTCAGGGCCGCGACCGCCGCCAGGTTGGCCAGGTAGCCCGAGGAGAAGACCAGCCCCGCCCCCGCTCCGGTGACGGCGGCCAGCCGGTGCTCGAGCCGGGCGTGCAGCTCGGTGGAGCCGGTCACCAGTCGCGATCCGGTGGCACCGGCCCCCCAGGTGCGGGCGGCCCGGACCGCGCCCTCGACGACGCGGGGGTCCCTGGCCAGGCCGAGGTAGTCGTTGGACGCGAGGTCGAGCAGACCGCCGTCTCCGGGGTCGCGCGGGACGAGGCGGCGGCGCAGCCCCGCGGCCTCGCGCTCGCCGGCCCGGGCCCGCACCCAGCCGAACGGGTCGCCGGTCATCGCACGACCGCGCGCACCGAGTCGGCGACCACGTCGACCAGCGTGCGCAGGTCGTCGTCGCCGATCGCCAGCGGCGGCATGAGGACGACGACGTCGCCGAGCGGTCTCACCCAGACCCCCTGCTGGCGAGCCGCCTGGCACACGGCGAACCCGGTGCGCTCCCCGACGCTCTCGACCTCGATGCCGGTCATCGTGCCGATCCGCCGGATCTCCCGCACGCCGGGGTGGCCGGCGAGCGGTGTCGTCCACTCCCCGATCAGCTCGCCCACGCGGGCCGCCTGCGCCACGGTGCCGCGCTCGGCCATCAGGTCGAGGTTGGCGATGGCCGCCGCACAGGCCAACGGGTTGGCCGTGTAGGAGTGGCCGTGGAAGAACGTGCGTCCGGACGCCGGAGAGCCCAGGAAGGCGTCGTACACGGCCTCGGTGGCCAGGACGGCTGACAGCGGCAGGTACCCGCCGGTGAGCCCCTTGCCGCAGGTGAGCAGGTCGGGGACGACGTCGGCATGCTCCACCGCCCACATCCGCCCGGTGCGGCCGACGCCGGTTGCCACCTCGTCGGCGACCAGCAGGGCGCCGTGGTCGTCGCACAGGGCGCGTACCCCGGCGAGGAACGACCGGTCGTGGGTCAGCATGCCGCCGGCCGCCTGCACCATCGGCTCGACGACGATGGCGCAGACCCGACCGCCCTCCGCGGCGAGCAGCTCAGCCAGCTCGACCAGCACCTCGGCGGCGCGCTCGACCCGGGTCTGGCCCGCGTCGAGCACGCCGGGGGAGGAGACGACTCGGGTGTCGAGCAGGATCGGGCGGTAGGTGGCGTGGAACAGCTCGATGCCGCCGACGCTCACGGCACCCAAGGTGTCGCCGTGGTAGCCCTCGCGGACGTGGACGTACAGCGGGCGGTCCTGCCCGCGCTGAGCGGCGGACTGGAACGCCATCTTGATCGCCGCCTCGACCGCCGACGATCCGTCACCGGCGTAGAAGACCCGGGTGAGCCCGGCGGGCGCGGTGGCGAGCAGCCGTTCGGCGAGCTCGATCGCGGGCGCGTGGGTGAGGCCGAGGAACGTCGTGTGGTCGAGCCGCTCCAGCTGGGCCCGGATGGCGGCGTCGATCTGCGGCACCCGGTGACCGTGCACGTTGACCCACAGCGACGAGGCGCCGTCCAGGTACCGCCGGCCCGTGGTGTCCCAGAAGTGCATCCCGTCGGCCCGGTCGACGACGATCGGGTCGTCGAGGGCCCACAGCGACTGCTGGGTGAACGGGTGCCAGACGTGAGCGAGGTCGCGCGCGACCAGGTCGCGGGTGCGCGCGTCGTCCGGCAGGTCGGCCACGACGGCTGATCCTGGCACGACACCCGCGCGTACGCTGCGGGAGTGCCCGCGCTCAACGACGTCGCCGCCCGGCACACCGACCTCACCGACGCCGACCTGGACCGGCTGCACCTGCTGCTGGCGGACTGGCAGCTGCTCGCCGACCTGTCCTTCTCCGACCTCGTGCTGTGGCTGCCGACGTGGAACGGCTCCGGCTATGTCGTCGGCGGTCAGATGCGTCCGACCACGGGGGCGACGGTGTTCGCCGACGACCTGGTCGGCACGTTCCTGCCCAAGGGACGGCGCCCGGCCATCGACGAAGCCGTTGAGGTCGGCCGGGTGACCCGCGGCGGCAGTGACCACGCGCTGGTGCCGGCGGAGGCGATCCCCGTCCGCGGCCCGGCCGGCGGGGTCGTGGCGGTCGTCGCGCGGCACACCGACCCGGCGACGGCGCGTCCGCGCGGTCGGCTGGAGTCCGCCTACGTCGAGATCGGCGACCAACTGGCCCGGATGCTCGCCGACGGCTCCTTCCCGCTCCCCGGGGGGCTGGAGGGGCTCGACGCGTCCCCGCGGGTCGGCGACGGCCTGCTCCGCCTCGACGCCGACGGCCGCGTCGCCTACGCCAGCCCGAACGCGCTGTCCGCCTACCGACGGCTCGGCCTGGCCGCCGACCTGGTCGGCGTCTCGCTGGCCGAGGTGACCCGGCAGCTGCTGCCGCGGCGAGGGCCGGTCGACGAGGACCTGTCGGCGGTCGCCGGTGGACGCTCGGCGCGCGGTCTGGAGGTCGAGGGCAAGGGCTCGTCGCTGCTGCTGCGGTCGATCCCGCTGCTCGAGGCGGGCCGCCGGACGGGGGCGCTGCTGCTCGTGCGAGACGTCAGCGAGCTGCGCCGTCGCGAGCGGGAGCTGCTCACCAAGGAGGCCACGATCCGGGAGATCCACCACCGGGTGAAGAACAACCTGCAGACCGTCGCCGCACTGCTGCGGCTGCAGGCCCGCCGGACCGACCAGCCCCAGGCCCGCGACGCCCTCGAGGAGGCGGTTCGTCGGGTCGGCTCGATCGCCCTCGTCCACGAGCTGCTGTCGACCGCCCCCGACGAGTCCGTGCTCTTCGACGCCGTGGCCGACCGGGTGCTCGCCGAGGTGGCGGCGCTGGCCGGGGCCGAGTCGTCCGCTCGGCCGGTCCGGCGCGGGACGTTCGGCGTGATCAGCGCGGAGGTGGCGACCCCGCTGGTGGTGGCGGTCTCCGAGCTCGTGCAGAACGCCTTCGAGCACGGGCTGGCCGGCCGCGGCGGCAGCATCGAGGTGCTCGCCGCCCGGGTGGACGACGGACTCCGGGTGGAGGTCGTCGACGACGGAGCCGGGCTGCCGCCGGGGTTCGAGGAGCGCGCGTCGGACCGGCTCGGCCTGCAGATCGTGCGGACCCTGGTGGAGTCGGAGCTGTCCGGGCGGCTCCGCCTCGAGCGCCGCGACCAGGGCGGCACCCGAGCCGTCATCGACGTCCCCATGGCCCCCTAGCCGGGGGCCGGCTGGGGGGCGGTCAGCCCATCCGGGCGCGGGCGCGGGCGGTGCGGCGCTTGAGCGCTCGGCGCTCGTCCTCGGACAGCCCACCCCAGACGCCGTGGTCCTGGCCGGACTCCAGCGCCCACTGCAGGCACTCCTCGCGCACCGTGCAGCGACGGCAGACCGCACGGGCCTCCTCGATCTGCAGCAGCGCAGGCCCGGTGTTCCCGATCGGGAAGAACAGCTCGGGGTCCTCGTCACGGCAGGCGGCGCGGTGGCGCCAGTCCATGGCGGGCCTCACTCCTCGTTGAGGGGGAGCGTCCGAGACGTCCCCTTTGTGAACAGTTTCACTAGGCAGCCCACAGCACGCACGCCGAGTCCCTCGGCGGTCGAGCTCGAGGCTGCTGTGGCACCCAGGACCGCCGCACCGGTCAGCGCGCCGGTCCGCGTGCCCTTGACAGGGTCGCAAACCCCCAGCGTTCGCACAAGCAGAAAGGCTCGCCGATCTGTTCGAGCGCGGTGTCGCGTTCGTCACAGCCGATGG
>DAIRVJ010000026.1:0-3155 GCA_036802895.1 Candidatus Nanopelagicales bacterium | reverse complement strand
GGAACGTGACGCTGACCCGTTCGCCGACCGGCTCGCCGTCCAGCTGCAGCGGCACCGGCCGGTCGGCCCAGATCCGCAGCTCGGCCAGGTCGTGCCGAGCCTCCACGTCGCGGCCCCGCGGGCGGGCGCCCGGCTGCAGGATCTGCCGCACGTGCCGGACGGTCGCCGTCACCCCGAGCCGCTTGAGCGCGAGCAGGTCCAGCCCCGTGTCGAAGGAAGCGTCGGGGCAGGCGTTGACCGGCAACCCGCCGAGGTAGGTCCACGGGGCGGTGTTCTGGACGATGGCCAGGAAGACGCCCTCGGTCGGCGGCTCCCCGGGCACCTCGACGGTCAGCGCCGGCCGCTCGCGGTCGGTCCGGGTGAGGAACTGGCGCAGTGCCGACCGGACGAACAGCGCGGCCGTCAGGTCGGCACCGGCGCGCCGCCGATCCTCCACGGCGTGCACGACCTCTGCGTCGAGCCCGAGGCCGGCGGCGAAGGTGAAC
The DNA here is from genome assembly GCA_036802895.1 of Candidatus Nanopelagicales bacterium. GTDB lineage: Bacteria > Actinomycetota > Actinomycetes > Prado026 > Prado026 > DAIRVJ01. Next base: position 2,670 of record DAIRVJ010000026.1, on the reverse strand, counting down.
CAGCGGCCGTCCGCGGTGCCCAGCCCGATCGACCGGCGCCGCCCGCTGCGCAGGGCGTCCAGCAGTTGGCCGGTCGCCTCGACCGGGTCACGGGCCATGCCGGCCGTCCGGGCGAACACGTTGGTGCTGCCGCCGGGGATGACGGCCAGGGCCGGGCCGTCCGGGCGGGGACCCCGCTCCAGCATCCCGTTGACCGCCTCGTTCACCGTGCCGTCGCCGCCGAGGGCGATGAGCAGGTCGAACCCCTCGACGTCGGCCCGGCGGCCCAGCTCGAAGGCGTGCCCGCGATGGTCGGTGTGCACGACGTCGACGTCCGCGTCGGCGGACAGGGCGTGCTCGAGGACGTCGCGGGTGCGCTCGGAGGTGGTCGTCGCCACGGGATTCACCACGAGGAGGGCGCGCACGGGCGGTCAGCCTAGGGGACCTGGGCGGCGCCGCCCCCCGAGGGGCGCACGCATAGGGTCGTCGCGTGCCGGAGGACCAGATCGACCCGCGCCCCACCGGGTTGCTGCTCGCCGCCGGTGCCGTCACCGCGGTCGGCCTGGCCGTCACCGGCTGGAGCGGCTACGAGGCGCTGCGGCTGCTGACGTCGACGCCGGAGAACCGGTCGGTGGCCGTCGGGACGACGTTGTACTTCGCGACCTTCGGCCTGCTCGTCCTGCTGGTCGCCGGGGCCTTGTTCCGCCGCCAGCGCTGGGCGTACGGGGCCGCGGCCTTCGTCCTCGTCCTGGCCGCGGCGATCGCCCTGGTCATGGTGCAGGGCCGGTTCTGGTGGGGCGCGGTGCCCCTCGGCGCGACCACAGTCGGTGGGCTGCTCGGCCTGCTCCGAGCGGACACCAGGACCGCGCTGGGCCGAGGCGGCTAGGGCCCGGCCGGTTCGGTGTCGTCGTGGTGCAGCGCCTCCCGCAGGTAGGCCAGGGTCGCGGTGAGCAGCCGAGAGACGTGCATCTGGGAGATGCCGACCTGCTCGGCGATCTCGGACTGGGTGAGGCCCGAGGCGAAGCGCAGGGAGAGGATGCGGCGCTCGCGCGCGGGGAGTGACGCGAGCAGCGGCTCCATGGCGACCCGGTCCTCGACCGCTCCCAGCGCCTCGTCGTCGGCCCCGAGGGTGTCGAGCAGGGCGAGGCCGTTCTCGCTGCCCCCGCCGTCCAGGGAGACCGTCGTGGCGTTGGCCGACTCCAGCCCCTCCAGCACCTCCTCGTCGCCGATGCCCAGGTGTGCCGCCAGCTCGGCCACGGTCGGGGACCGCCGCAGCTGCTGGGCCAGGTCCTCGCTCGCCCGGACCAGGGCCAGGCGCAGCTCCTGGGTGCGCCGGGGCAGGCGGATCGACGAGGCCCGGTCGCGGAAGTGGCGTTTGAGCTCGCCCACGATCGTCGGTGTGGCGAACGTGGAGAACTCCAGCCCCCGCTCGACGTCGAAGCGGTCGACCGCGTGGATCAGCCCGATCGTGGCGACCTGGACGAGGTCGTCGACCGGCTCCCCGCGATGGACGAAGCGCCCGACCAGGTGGCGAACCAGCGGGAGGTGCAGCTCGACGAGCGTGTTGCGCAGGTCGACCCGGCGGGGGTCGCCTTCGTCCAGCCCGGCGAGCTCCACGAACAGCTGACGCGAGGCGGCCCGAGGGTCGTCGTCGACGGTCATCCGGTGCTGCGCTCGCCCCGCCGCTTGTGGAGCGTGATCGACACCCGGTCGTCGTCGTCCGCGGTGGCGTCGACGTCGCCCGCCAGGGCGGCGAGCACGGTCCAGGCGAAGCTGTCCCGGGCAGGTGGCCGGCCGGTCTGCGTCGGGGCCGAGACGGTGACGTCCATCCCCTCGCCGTCGAGCTCGAACCGACAGGTGAGGACGGCCGGGGAGCGGACATCGGCCAGGAGCAGGGCGCACGCCTCGTCCACGGCGATTCGGAGGTCCTCGATCTCGTCCAGCGTGAAGTCCAGGCGCGCGGCCAGGCCGGCGGCCGCAGTGCGCAGGACGGTCAGGTAGGCCGCGTCGGGGGGCAGGGTCAGCTCGACGACGTCCGTCTTCACCATCAGATCGTCCTCCGCTCAGGGTGTATCGCCGGCTGACCCTACCGAGGCTGCCCGGTCAGCCGCCCAGCTCGTCCAGCGCACCGCCGGCGAGTCGGTGCACCGTCCACTCGTCCATGGGCCGGGCGCCCAGCGACCGGTAGAAGGCCAGGGCTGGCTCGTTCCAGTCGAGCACCCACCACTCCAGCCGCGAGTAGCCCCGCTCCCGGCAGGTGCGGGCCAGCTGGGCGAGCAACGCGCGGCCGTACCCCAGGCCGCGTGCGGCCGGCCGGACGTACAGGTCCTCCAGGTAGATGCCGTGCCGACCGGTCCAGGTGGAGAAGTTGACGAACCAGATGGCGAAGCCGGCGAGCCCGCCGTCAGGCTCCTCGACGACGTGGCCGAACAGCGCCGGGTTGGCGCCGAAGAGCGCCGCGCGGAAGTCCTCGGGCGTAGAGGTGACCTGGTGGGGGGCCCGCTCGTACTCGGCGAGCTCGCGCACCATCGCGTGCACCTCGTCGACGTCCTCCGGCCGCACTGGGCGGACGACGCCGGTCACGTCCCGACCCCCACGCAGAACCCCACGCCGAGCCCCACATCCGATCCGCAGGGCCGGCTACGCCTTCTTGGTCTCCCAGAAGATCTCGGCGATCTCGTCGATCTTGGC
>DAIRVJ010000025.1:0-22053 GCA_036802895.1 Candidatus Nanopelagicales bacterium | reverse complement strand
CCGGCCGCCACCCGCCTCGGGGACGGCCGGTCGGCGTCGTGGGAGGATCGGGCCATGCTGCGCTGGCTGACTGCGGGGGAGTCGCACGGCCCTGCGCTGGTCGCGATCCTGGAGGGCCTGCCCGCCGGTGTCGAGGTCACCACGGCCGACGTCGGCAGGGACCTCGCCCGCCGCCGCCTCGGGGTCGGGCGCGGGGCGCGGATGAGCTTCGAGCAGGACCAGGTCGACCTGGTCGGCGGCGTCCGGCACGGCCGCACCCTCGGCTCGCCGGTCGCCGTCCGGGTCGGGAACTCCGAGTGGCCCAAGTGGGAGCAGGTCATGGCCGCGGACCCGGTCGACCCGGACGTGCTCGCGGGCCTGGCGCGCAACGCCCCGCTGACCCGCCCGCGCCCGGGCCATGCCGACCTGGCGGGGATGCAGAAGTACGGCTTCGACGACGCCCGCCCGGTCCTCGAGCGGGCCAGTGCCCGGGAGACCGCGGCCAGGGTGGCGCTCGGTGCGGTGGCGCGGGCGTTCCTGCGGCAGGCGCTGGACGTCGAGGTGCTGAGCCACGTGGTCGCGATCGGCGCGGCCAGGACCGACGACGGGCTGGTCCCGGCTCGGGGTTCGCTGGACGCGATCGACCTCGACCCGGTGCGCTGCGCGGACCCCTCGGCCAGTGCCCGGATGACTGAGGAGATCGAGGCCGCACACCGCGACGGTGACACGCTCGGCGGCGTCGTCGAGGTGGTCGTCCACGGGCTGCCGCCCGGCCTCGGCAGCCACGTGCACTGGGACCGGCGGCTGGACTCGCGGCTGGCCGGTGCGCTGATGGGGATCCAGGCCATCAAGGGCGTCGAGGTGGGCGACGGGTTCGCGATCGCCGCCGTCCGCGGCTCGCAGGCGCAGGACGAGATCGACCCGACGTCCGACGGCGTGCGTCGCCGGAGCGGCCGGTCGGGCGGCACCGAGGGCGGGATGAGCACCGGCGAGGTCCTGCGCGTGCGCGCCGCGATGAAGCCGATCTCGACGGTCCCCCGCGCGCTGGCCACCGTCGACGTCCGCACCGGGGAGCCCGCGAAGGCCATCAACCAGCGCTCCGACGTCTGCGCCGTCCCCGCGGCCGGCGTGGTGGCGGAGGCCATGGTGGCGCTGGTGCTCGCGGACGCCGCGCTGGAGAAGTTCGGCGGCGACTCGGTGGCCGAGACCGCCCGGAACGCCAGGGGATACCTCGACGCCCTCGTGATCCGCTGATGCCGCCGGCGCTCGTGCTGGTCGGGCCACCAGGGTCGGGGAAGTCGACCGTCGGCGCGCTGCTCGCCGCCCGGCTCGGCTCGACGTTCCGGGACACCGACGCCGACGTCGAGTCGGTGGCCGGCACGAGCATCGCGGACCTGTTCGTCGAGCAGGGCGAGCCGGCGTTCCGCACCCTGGAGCGCGACGCGGTGGCGGCCGCGCTCGCCGAGCACACGGGGGTGCTGGCCCTGGGCGGGGGAGCGGTCCTCGACCAGGCCACCCGCGAGCTGCTCGCCGGGCGGGTGGTCGTCTTCCTCGACGTCGGCATCGCCGATGCCGCGAGACGCGTGGGCCTCAACCGCGACCGTCCGCTGCTCCTCGGGAACCCCCGGACCCAGTGGCTGCGGCTGATGGAGGCCCGCCGACCGCTGTACGAGTCCGTGGCCACCGTCCGGGTCGACACCGACGGCCGTACGCCGGACGAGGTCGCCGACGCCGTGCTCACGCGGCTCGCGGAGGTCGGCGCGTGAGCGGCCCGATCACCCGGATCACGGTCGGTGGGGGTCCCGCCGGCGGGCCGGCCTATGACGTCGTCGTCGGCACCGGACTGCTCGGTGAGCTGCCTGGTCTGGTCGGCGCGGCGGCGACCCGGGTCGCCGTCGTCCACCCGCGTGCCCTGCGGGCGACCGGCGAGGCGATCCGAGCCGACCTCGAGGCGCAGGGCTACCGCGCGGTGCTCGCCGAGGTCCCCGACGGCGAGGAGGCCAAGACCCTCCAGGTCGCCGGCTTCCTCTGGTCGGTGCTCGGGCAGGCCGGCTTCACCCGCACCGACGTCGTCGTGGCCGTCGGCGGCGGCGCCACCACCGACCTCGCCGGGTTCGTCGCTGCCACCTGGCTCAGAGGGGTGCCGATCGTCCACGTGCCGACCACGCTGTTGGCCATGGTCGACGCCGCAGTCGGCGGGAAGACCGGGATCGACACGGCCGAGGGCAAGAACCTGGTCGGGGCCTTCCACCCGCCCGCCGGCGTGCTCTGCGACCTGGCCACGCTGGCCACGCTGCCGCGCCACGACTACGTCAGCGGCCTGGCCGAGGTGGTCAAGGCCGGGTTCATCGCCGACCCCGCGATCCTCGCGCTGGTCGAGGCCGACCCCGACGGGGCCACCACGCCCGAGGGTCCGCACACCCGGGAGCTCGTCGAGCGGTCGATCCGGGTCAAGGCCGAGGTGGTCACGGGCGACCTGCGGGAGAGCGGCCGCCGCGAGATCCTCAACTACGGACACACCCTCGGGCACGCGATCGAGCAGGTCGAGTCCTACCGGTGGCGGCACGGTGCGGCGGTCGCGGTCGGCATGGTCTACGCCGCCGAGCTGGGCCGGCTGGCCGGCCGGCTCGACGAGCCCGCGGTGGCGCGGCACCGCTCGGTCCTCGGCTCGCTGGGGCTGCCGACGACCTACCGGCGTGACCGCTGGCCGCAGCTGCTGGACGCCATGCGGGTCGACAAGAAGGCCCGCGGCGACCGGCTGCGGTTCGTCGTGCTGGAGGCGGTCGGCCGGCCCGTGCTGCTCGAGGGGCCGGACCCCACGCTGCTGGTCGCGGCCTACGAGGAGGTGGCGGGGTGACCCGTGTGCTGGTGCTGAACGGCCCGAACCTGTCCCGGCTGGGTAGCCGTGAGCCCGAGGTCTACGGCAGCGAGACCTTCGACGACCTGGTGGCGCGCTGCCAGGAGGTCGGCGAGCGGCTCGGGCTGCAGGTCGAGGTGCGGCAGACCGATGACGAGGCGCAGCTGGTGCACTGGTTGCACGAGGCCGCCGACGCGGGCACGCCCGTGGTGCTGAACCCGGCGGCCTTCACGCACTACTCGTACGCGCTGAGGGACGCGTGCGCCCAGCTGACGGCACCACTGGTCGAGGTGCACCTGACCAATCCAGCCGCACGCGAGCGCTTCCGGCACCGGTCGGTGGTCGCCGGGGTCGCCACCGGGACGGTCGCCGGCTTCGGCCTGCAGTCCTACGACCTCGCCCTGCAGGCGGTCGCGGCTCGGCTCGGGTGACCGCTGGAGGGTAGCCCCCGCGTAGGCTCGGCCCGTGTCCGAGACCCATGCCACGAGACGGGAGAGGCTCCGGACGGCGGTCAGCCAGGTCGGTGCGGACGCCGCGCTGGTGACGAACCTGGTCAACGTCCGGTACCTGACCGGGTTCACCGGGAGCAACGCCGCCCTGCTCGTCACCGGTTCGGACGCGGTGCTGGCGACGGACGGGCGCTACATCGGGCAGTCCGCGGACGAGGTGCCCGACCTCGAGCGGCTCATCGACCGGCGCTGCGCCGACGTGCTGCTGGCGCGGGCGAGGTCGGGCGGCGCCCGGCAGGTGGCCTTCGAGGCCCACGACGTCTCGGTCGAGCGGCACGCCGAGCTGGTCGAAGCGTGCGACGGGGCCGAGCTGGTCCCTCTCGGCCACGCGGTCGAAGCGCTCCGCCGGGTCAAGGACGACACCGAGCTGGCCCTGCTGCGCGAGGCCTGCGCCATCAGCGACCGGGCGTTCGCCGATCTGCTGCCCACGCTGCGCCCCGGGCAGACCGAGCGGGAGATCGCGCGGCGGCTGGAAGGGCTGATGCTCGACCAGGGGGCCGAGGCCCTGGCCTTCCCCTCGATCGTCGCCGGCGGGCCGAACAGCGCCGTGCCGCACCACACGCCCACGGCCCGGCCGGTGGAGTCGGGTGACCTCCTCAAGCTGGACTTCGGTGCTCGGCTCGGGGGCTACCACGCCGACATGACCCGCACCGTGGTCATCGGCAAGCACGTGGAGGCGTGGCAGGAGGACCTGTACGTCCTGGTGCGGGCCGCCCAGCGCAGCGGTCGCGAGGCGTTGACCGCCGGAGCCGACGTGCGCGACGTCGACGCCGCGGCCCGCGCGGTCATCGACGCGGCGGGTTTCGGCGAGGCGTTCTCCCACGGGCTGGGCCACGGGGTCGGCCTGGAGATCCACGAGGCTCCGCTCCTGGGCCACACCTCCACCGGTATCCTCGAGGCTGGGACGCCGGTCACGGTGGAGCCCGGGGTGTACCTCCCCGGCCGCGGCGGAGTCCGCATCGAGGACACCCTCGTGGTACGCGACGGCGCGCCCGAGCTGCTCACCACGACGACCAAGGACCTGCTCGCCCTGGGCTGACCGCCCAGGCGCGCAGCCGCCCGCCGACCCACGAGGACTGCAGGAGACGACCCGGTGGCGACGACGAACGACCTGAAGAACGGCATCGTGCTCAACCTCGACGGCCAGCTGTGGTCGGTCGTGGAGTTCCAGCACGTCAAGCCCGGCAAGGGCCCGGCGTTCGTGCGGACCAAGCTCAAGCACGTGCTGTCGGGCAAGGTCGTCGACAAGACGTTCAACGCCGGCGTCAAGGTCGACACCGCCACCGTGGACAAGCGGTCGATGCAGTACCTCTACAAGGAGGGCAGCGACTACGTCTTCATGGACAGCGAGACCTTCGAGCAGATCCACGTCCCGGTCGAGACGGTGGGGGACTCGGCCCACTTCCTCCTCGAGAACCAGGACGCCGTCGTCGCGCTGCACGAGGGCCTGCCGCTCTACGTCGAGCTCCCCACCTCGGTCGAGATGACGATCACCTACACCGAGCCGGGTCTGCAGGGCGACCGGTCGACGGGTGGCACCAAGCCCGCGACGATCGACACCGGGTACGAGATCCAGGTCCCGCTGTTCATCACCACCGGTGAGCGGGTGAAGGTCGACACGCGGGACGGGTCGTACCTCGGCCGCATCTCCGGCTGAGTGCGGCCGGACCGTGTCCGCCCGGAGGAAGGCGCGCAAGCGGGCTCTCGACGTGCTGTTCGAGGCCGAGCAGCGTGCCGTGCCGGTGCCCGAGGTGCTCGCCCAGCACCGGATGCTGGGCGACCCGCCGTTGCCGGAGTACGCGCAGACCCTGGCCGAGGGCGTCGACGGCAACCGGTCGCGGATCGACGACCTGCTGACGACCTACGGCGGGTCGTGGCCGCTGGACCGGATGCCCGCGGTCGACCGCGCGATCCTGCGGGTGGCCGTCTACGAGCTGCTGTTCCGCGACGAGGTGCCCGACGCGGTCGTCATCGACGAGGCGGTCGAGCTGGCCAAGCAGCTGTCCACGGACGAGTCGCCCGCGTTCGTCAACGGCCTGCTGTCTCGGATCCTCGCCGTCCGACCTCCCGCAGCCGCGACCGCGGAGTAGCGTCCCGGTCGTGGGCCGGGCTGGGCTGGGACGCGGCACCTATCTCAGCTACGCCCTGGGGTCGGTCGGCACCGCCGGCTTCGCCACGGTTCCCGGCCTGCTGCTCGCGTACTACCTGACCAACACGCTGGGCGTCGCCGCCGCGGTGGCCGCGCTGGTCGTCGTGCTGCCCAAGGCGTGGGACGTGCTGATCCTGCCCGTCGTCGGCAACCGGTCCGATCGCTCGGTCGACCGGCGAGGTTCCCGCCGTCCGTACCTGCTGGCTGGGGGGGCCACGCTGCCGGTGCTGTTCGCGCTGATGTTCGGGGCTCCCGCCCGTCTGGGACCGAGCGCAGCCGCAGCCTGGGTGTTCGTGTTCTTCCTGCTCGCGGCCACGGCGTTCGCGGTGTTCCAGGTGCCGTACATCGCGCTGCCCGCCGAGGTCACCGACGACTACGACGAGCGCACGACGATGATGTCGTGGCGGGTGGCGTTCCTGGGCGGCGGCATCCTGCTCTTCGGTGCGGGCGCTCCGGCGGTCAAGGACGCGGCCGGAGGTCTGCGTGGCGGCTACCTGGTGATGGGTGTCGCCGTCGGGGCCGCCATCGGCGTCGGGATGATCGGCTGCTGGTGGGGGATGCGGCACACCCGGATCCAGCACCCGACCGAGTCCGAGCCGTCGCTGCGGGTGCAGATCGCCGTCGCACGCCGCAACCGCCCGTTCGTCGTCCTGCTGGGCGCGTTCTTCCTGCAGGCCCTGGCCACCGGGTCGATGCTCGCGGCCGCCCAGTACTACGCCACGTACATCCTCGACGACGAGAAGCTGATCTCGATCCTGTTCGGGTGCCTGGTCGGCCCGGCCGTGCTGGTCATGCCGCTCTGGGCCGCCGTCGGGCACCGGGCCGGCAAGCGCGCAGGGTTCACCGCCTCCTCGCTCATCTTCCTGGCCGGCACGATCGGGCTGGCGTTCTCGCGCTCGCTGCCGGTCGCGGCGGTCGCCCTCGTGGTCGCGGTGTGCGGCGTCGGGTACGCGGGCATGCAGATGTTCCCGCTCTCGATGCTGCCCGACACGGTGGCGACCGACGCCGCTGAGTCGGGCAAGCGGCGCGCCGGTGCGTTCACCGGGCTGTGGACCGCGGGGGAGACGACCGGGTTCGCGCTCGGGCCGGCCCTCGTGCTCGGCCTGCTCGCCGTGACCGGCTTCGTCTCGTCGTCGGCGGACGAGCGGGTCACCCAGCCGAGCTCGGCGATCACCGGGGTGCTGCTCGCGTTCAGCGTGCTGCCGGCCGTCCTGGTGGTGCTGAGCCTCCCCCTGGTGCGGCGCTACGACCTGTCCGCCGGGCGGGTGGCGGAGGCCGTGCACGCCGTCGACGGCCGGATCGTCGAGAGCGGAGGTCGAGTGTGAGCCTGCCCGAGCGCGGCCTGCCCCCCGAGGAGATCCTGCGGCGGCTGGACCAGCTGCGGGCCGACGACGTGCCGACCCACGGCGGGCGCACCTACGCCTACGTCTACGACTCCGGCCGACCGGGACTGGACGACCTGGCTGCCGCCGCGCACCGGCTGTACCAGTCGGCGAACGGCCTCGACCCGACGGTCTTCCCCTCGATCGCCCAGCTCGAGAACGACGTGGTCGCCGCGGTCGCGGGGCTGCTCGGGGGTGACGGGGCATCCGTCGGCACGGTCACCAGCGGCGGCACCGAGTCGTGCCTGCTCGCCGTCAAGGCCGCGCGGGACCGCTGGCGGGCGGCCGGGGGGAACGGAACCCCGACCATCGTGCTGCCGGTCACCGCGCACGCCGCCTTCCACAAGGGGGCCCACTACTTCGGCCTCGACGTGGTCCCGATCCCCGTCGACCCGGTCACCTTCCGGGTCCGGCCGGAGGACGTGTCCGCCGTCCTCGGGCCGACCACCGCCCTGGTCGTGGTCAGCGCACCCTCCTACGCCCACGGGGTGGTCGACCCCGTCGAGGAGGTCGCCGCACGATGCGCGGCCGCCGAGGTGCCGTGCCACGTCGACGCCTGCATCGGCGGCATGCTGCTGCCCTACCTGCGGCGGCTCGGGTACCAGGTCCCGGCGGCCGGGCTGGACGTGGCGGGGGTCACCTCGATGTCGGTCGACCTGCACAAGTACGCCTACGCCACCAAGGGCACCTCGGTGCTGCTGTTCCGCGACGCGGCGCTGCGCCGGCACTCCTACTACGCGTTCTCCGCCTGGCCCGGCTACCCGGTGGTGAACTCGACCATGCAGTCGACCAAGTCGGCGGGGCCTCTGGCCGCAGCGTGGGCCGTGCTGCACGCGGTGGGCGACGAGGGCTACCTCGAGCTCGCCCGGCGCACCCGGGCGGCGACCGACCAGATCGTCGCCGGGGTCGGGCCGATCGCCGGACTGCGGGTCCTGGTGCCGCCGGACACCTCGCTGGTGGCCCTGGTGGGCGAGCCTGGTGTGGACGCCCTCGTGGTCTGCGACGAGATGACCGAGCGGGGCTGGTACCTGCAGCCGCAGCTCGCCTACGGGGACCTGCCCCGGACGATCCACCTGACCGTCACGGCAGCCTCGCTCGACCAGGTGGAGCCGCTGCTGGCCGACCTGGCCTCGTCGGCCGCCGCCGCCCGGGCGCTGCCCCCGGCGACCGTCGACCCGGGGCTGGTCCAGGTGGCCGCCGCCATCGACCCGGACACCCTGACGCCGGAGCAGATGGCCGGTGTGCTGGCCATGGCCGGGCTCGGGGGTGGCGCCCAGCTGCCGAAGCGGATGGCGCCCGTGCTGGCCCTGCTCGAGGCGCTGCCCCCGGCGCTGAAGGAGCGCCTGCTCGAGGAGTTCTTCGGGATCATCTTCCGCCCGGAGCGCTGACCTCGCCGGCCAGGCTGGTGCCCCCGGTGGGATTCGAACCCACACCGTCGGTGGTTTGAGCACCGTGCCTCTGCCGATTGGGCTACGGGGGCCAGCGGCCAGGGTACGACGTCCGGCTAGGGTTCCGGCATGAGCGGGCAGCCCCTTCGGGTCGTCGTCGCCGAGGACGAGGCGCTGATCCGCCTCGACCTGAAGGAGATGCTCGAGGAGTCCGGCTATCTGGTCGTGGGCGAGGCAGGTGACGGCGAGACCGCCGTCCGGCTGGTCGAGGAGCTGCACCCGGACGTCGTGTTCATGGACGTGAAGATGCCGGTCCTCGACGGGATCGCGGCCGCCGAGCGGATCGGCCGGTCCCGTGCGGCCCCGGTGATCATGCTCACCGCCTTCGGCCAGCGCGAGCTGGTCGAGCGCGCCCGAGACGCAGGCGCGACGGCCTACCTGGTCAAGCCGTTCCAGAAGGTGGACCTGGTCCCGGCGATCGAGCTGGCCGTCGCCCGGTTCGCCGAGACCGCGGCCCTCGAACGGGAGGTCGCCGACCTGGGCGACCGGTTGGCGACCCGTACCCTGGTCGACCGGGCCAAGGCTCGTCTCCAGGAGGAGCACGGCTGGTCCGAGGCCGAGGCCTTCCGGTGGGTCCAGAAGGCGTCCATGGACCGTCGGCTGTCCATGCGAGAGGTCGCCGAAGCCGTGCTCTCTCGCGCGGCCGCCGAGCCGGCGCCGGGACAGGAGTAGGTTCACGGCGGGCGGCCGGCCCTCGGCACGAGGGCCCGACACGGGGAGCTGGAGTGCACGGGTCAGCGGGTCGGGTCACGGCCTCAGCCGTCCTCGCGCTGACCCTGGCGGTGAGCACCGGCTGCTCCCGCGGTTCCCCAGGGGCCTCCCCGAGCGGGCGAGGCAGCGCCAGCCCCACGACCGGCAGCCCCAGTCCGACCTTCGGAGAGGCCCGCCTGGTCATCGGCACGCTGCTGCCGCAGACGGGGAGCCTGCGGCACCTCGGGCCGGCCACCCAGGCGGCGGCACAGCTCGCGGTCGACGACGTCAACGCGGCCGGCGGGGTGCTCGGCCGTGACGTGCGACTGATCGCCGGCGACTCGGGCGACACCACGACCAACGTCGCGGTCCAGACGGTCGGCCGACTCCTGGACGACAAGGTCGACGCCGTGATCGGCAGCCTGTCCTCCGCCGTCACCCTGTCGGTGATCGACCGGATCACCAGCGCCGGGGTCGTCCAGGTGTCACCCGGCGATTCCTCGGTCCGGCTGACCACGTATCCCGACCGCGACCTGTACGCCCGCACGGCTCCGGTGGACTCGGTGACCGCCGGCGCCCTCGCCCGGCTGGTCGTCGACGACGGTCGCCGGACCGCCGGGCTGCTGGTGGCTCGCGACAGCAGCGCTCAGGACTTCGCGGCCGCCTTCAGCACGGCCTTCGCCGCCGCGGGCGGCACCCCCGCCGCACCGGTGCTGTACGACCCGACGGCGACCGACCTGACACCGGCGGTGACGACGGTGGCGCTGACCCGGCCCGCCGCGGTGGTGCTGGTCGGCGGAGACGAGTCGCCGGAGCTCGTGCGGGAGCTGGCGAGCCGGGGGATCGGCCCGCCGGCGCTCTACCTGGCCCCGAGCAACCTGTCCAACGCTCTCTACACGAGCCTTCCGGACGGGCTCATGGCCGGGGCGCAGGGAGTCGTGCCGGGGGAGGCACCGGACTCGACGCTGCGCGCGCGGCTGCTCGCCGTCGAGCCCTCTCTCGTCGACCTGACCGACGCTGCCCAGACCTACGACGCCGTGATCCTGGTCGCCCTGGCCGCGGAGGCCGCCCGCAGCACGGTCGGGTCGGAGATCTCGGCACGGATCGCGGAGGTGTCGACCGGCGGGACCACCTGCCGCACGTTCGCGGCCTGCCGGGACCTGGTCGCGTCCGGGCAGGACATCGACTACGTCGGGCTGAGCGGGCTGGTGGACGTGAACCGCAACGGCGACCTGACCAGCTCACCCGTGTCCGCCTATCGGTACGGCCCCGACAACACGGTGGGCGCGGTGCCCAGCAGGCGGTTCCCCGCCACGACCGGCTAGCTCGGTCGGCCGCGCTCAGCGCAGGGCGGCCACCAACGCGGTGGCCAGCGGAGCGACCACCAGTGCGGGCAGCAGGTCGCCCACGGGCAGCTGACGCACCCTGAGGAGCCGCAGCGAGACGCCGACCAGGAGCAGGCCGCCGGTGGCGGTGATCGCCGCGACCTCGGCTGTCGGCAGCAGCGAGCCCAGCATCGCGCCGGCCAGGGTGAACCCCCCCTGGACGACGATCACCGGCACGACGGACGCGGCGACGCCCCAGCCGAGGGAGGCCGCGAACGCGATGGAGGCGAACCCGTCGAGGGTGGCCTTGAGCGCCAGCTGGTCGATGCCGCGGCCGAGGCCGTCGGAGAGCGAGCCGAGGATGGCCAGCGGTCCGACGACGTACACGAGCGACGCAGTGACGAACCCCTCGACGAAGCGGCGGCGGCTCGCGCTGTCGCCGCCGCCGGCGAGCCGGCGCTGCATGAGCGCGCCCAAGCCCTCCAGCCGGCTCTCGATCCGCAGCAGCGACCCGGCGACGCCGCCCACGACCAGCGCGCCGAGCACGACGAGGACGGGCCCGCCGGTACCGAGGGCCTCCCTGAGGTCGGGGTCGAGCACCGACGCCGCATTCAGGCCGGCGACCAGGAGGGTGACCAGACCCAGCCCGTCCGTGACCACGTCGCGCGTGCGCTGGGGCAGCCGGTGGCCGACGGCGACCCCGATCGCCGACCCGAGCAGGATCGTCGCGACGTTGAGGGCGGTCCCGGCTCCGGGGAACACGTGTCGGCCTCCGGGTGTGAGCTGAACGGGACAACGGCCCTGGGCAAAACGCCGCTGGAGGTCATACAGTCCCTCCGGCGCGCTCGAGGGGGGAGCGTACTGCCCGGGGGTCGACGTCCGTTGGTGCGTGCGGGGCGCACACGTGGGTGAGGAGCGCTCGTGCACCGTGCCACCGTGGTCGTCCGCGCACCCCGACCGGACGACGTCCCCGACATCCTGCGGCTCTGGGAGGGCCTGCGCCAGCGCTCGGGGCGGCACGGATCCCTGGCGCCCGCGCCGTCCGCCGGTCGGCTGGTCGAGCGGCTCGCCGAGATGGCCACCCAGCAGGACGTCCGCGGCGTGGTCGCCGAGCTCGACGGAGCGGTCTCGGGCATGGCCACGTTCTCGGTGCGCCCGGCGAGTCCGATGGTCGCCACCTTGGTCGTGCAGGTCGACTACCTGCACGTCGCCGACGCGGCCCGAGGGCGTGGTGTGGCGCGCGCGCTGCTGGGCGCCGCGACGACCTACGCCGAGGAGCGCGGGGCCGAGCACGTCACGGTCACCGCCCTGCCGAACGAGCGCGAGGCGAACCGGTTCTACGCCCGCCTCGGCTTCACGCCTCTGGTGCTCCACCGCGTGGCCGCGGTCGCCACCCTGCGACGCCGGCTCGGGCTTGACCACCGCCCGGCCGGTCGGCGCGCCGGCCTGGTGGCGCGTCGCCGGTCGGCGCTGCGGGCCCGGCTCACGCACACCCCAGCCGGTGCGTGACGCTCGCAGTGGTGACCGGATCGTTACCGAATCTCCGCCGACTTGACGACCGGATTCGGCCCGGTCGGGTCCCGCTGAGCCGGATCGGGTGCTAGGTTCCGTCCGATTCGGATGCCCGGCGCGGCCGGGCCCCATCAGAAGAAGGACGGGACATGGCGAAGCCGATCAAGGTCGGAGCGGCGGTCATCGTCGGCGCCCTCGCGCTGGCCGCGTGTGGTGGCGGCGACAACACCGACGGCGGGGGTGGCGGCGGTGGCAAGACGCTGATCATCTCCACCGACCTGCCGCTGCAGGGTGCGTCCAAGGACGCGTCGGACTCGACGAACCAGGCGATCAAGCTGTACTTGAAGCAGATCGGCAACAAGGCCGGCAAGTACACGATCGAGTTCAAGCAGTACGACGACTCCACCGCGGCCGCCGGCAAGTGGGACCAGGCCCAGTGCACGAAGAACGCCAGCGACCACGTGGCCAACGCCAACGAGGTGGCGGTCATGGGCACCTACAACTCGGGCTGCGCGAAGATCATCGTGCCGATCCTCAACCAGGACCCCAAGGGCCCGATGCTCATGGTCTCGCACGCGAACACCAACCCCGGCCTGACGAAGGCGTGGGATCCGGGCGAGCCGGACAAGTACTACCCCAAGGGCAAGCGCAACTACGCCCGGGTGGTGACCACCGACGACAACCAGGGACGGGCGGCCGCCCAGTTCATGGCCAAGGACCTCGGCGTCAAGAAGTGCTACGTGCTCAACGACAACGAGACCTACGGCCAGGGCGTGGCCAACGCCTTCGTCGAGGAGGCCAAGAAGCAGGGCATCACGGTCATCGACAACCAGCCCTGGGACGGCAAGCAGCCGAACTACACCGCCCTGTTCCAGAAGATCAAGGGCAACAGCCCGGACTGCCTGTACATCGGCGGGATCTTCGACAACAACGGCGGCCAGCTGGTCAAGGACAAGGTCGCCGTCCTCGGTGACAACACCGCGGTGAAGATGATGGGTCCGGACGGCTTCACCGGGTACCCCGAGCTGAACAAGCTGCCGGAAGGCCAGGGCATGTACCTGAGCTTCCCGGGCCTGACGACGCCGGACCTGAAGGCGGCCGGCGGGGCGGCGGCGAAGCTGCTCGCGGACTTCGAGAAGGAGTACGGCAAGCCGCCGGCGTCGAGCTACGCGCTGTACGGCGTGGCCGCCGTGCAGGTCATCCTGGCCGCGATCGAGAAGTCCGACGGCACCCGCAAGAGCGTCGTCGACCAGGTGCTGGGTGGCAGCGGAATCACGATCCCGGCCAACGTGTCGGCGATCGGCAAGGAGATCAAGATCGACCCGGCGACCGGTGACGTCAACCTCAAGGACATGACGATCGAGGTCATCAAGGGCAACGAGGAGACCACCCTCAAGGCCTGGCCGATCCAGGAATAGCCACGCACCCAGCACGGCAGGTCGTGCAGTCACAGCAGTGAGGTCGGGCGGAGGGGCACCATCCCTCCGCCCGACCTGCTACGTTCCGGCCCCACGGGTCAGCGAGTGAGAGGGTGTGGCGATGGCGACGACGCTGGTCGAGTCTGCCGAGGACCGCCCGGCCAGGCTACGCCGGGAGCGGGTCGAGCCGGCGTTGGGACTGGCCCTGCTGGCCGGATTGGGCGTCTGGCTGGTGGTGAACCTGCTGCACGCTCCCACGCAGTTCGCCAACGTGGCCCTCGCCGGCCTGCGGACCGGAGCGATCTACGCCCTGATCGCCCTCGGCTACACCCTCGTCTACGGCATCATCGAGCTGATCAACTTCGCCCACGGCGACCTGTTCATGCTCGGTTCGGTGTTCTCCTCGATCATCCTGGTCAACTGGTTCGGTGCGGGGACGAACACGGCTCTCGACTGGGCGAAGATGATCGTCGTCCTGCTGCTGGTCATGGCGCTCTGCGCGGGGATCAACATCATCGTCGAGCGATTCGCCTACCGCAGGCTGCGAAGAGCGCCGAAGCTGGCGCCGCTGATCACCGCCGTCGGCGTCAGCTTCATCTTCCAGTGGTTCGGCCAGAAGCTGAACGGCTCCGCCCAGAAGAACTGGCCGAAGGTCATCCCCGAGGGTGGCATCAGATTCGGTTCGATCCAGTTGGACTACAGCACGATCGTCGTGCTGCTGGTGACCATCCCGCTGCTTCTGGTCCTCACCGGGATCGTGCAGCGGACCAGGCAGGGCAAGGCCATGCGCGCCACCGCGCAGGACCAGGACGCCGCCCGGCTGATGGGCATCAACGTCGACCGGACGATCGCCTTCACCTTCGCGCTCGGTGGGGCCATGGCCGGCGCCGCGGGCCTGCTCTACCTCGAGACCTACGGCACGACCCGCTACGACGCCGGCTTCCAGCTCGGCCTGATCGCGTTCACGGCCGCGGTGCTGGGTGGCATCGGCAACCTCACCGGGGCGGTCACCGGGGGCGTCCTCATCGGGCTGATCCAGGGCTTCAACGACGGGCTGCCCTACGGCTTCGGCCAGAAGTGGTCGCAGAGCGTCGTGTTCGCGCTGCTCATCCTGCTCATGGTGTTCAAGCCCGAGGGCATCCTCGGCAAACCATCCGTCGAGAAGGTGTGACGCCCATGGCCACCGAGCTCGCCCAGGGTCGCCAGCCGGCTCCCAACGCCGCCGACCTCGGCGGCCACCACCAGCGCCGGTGGGTCCTGGTCTTCGCCGTCCTCGCGCTCGCCGTCTACCTCTTCTACCGGTTCCTGCTGCCGAACCTCCCGGACTCCACGCAGACGACCTTCCAGGGATGGCTGCCGCTGTTGTCGGTCAACGAGGCGCTGGTCTGGGTGATCGCCGCCGTCGGGCTGAACATCGTGGTCGGTTACGCCGGCCTGCTGGACCTCGGCTTCGTCGCCTTCTGGGCGATCGGCGGCTACACCGCGGGCTGGATCATGTCCTCGTTCTTCTACCAGGTGAAGAACGGGTTCTCGATCTTCTCGACCGCGAGCGGACAACCCGGCATCCACCTCAACTGGTGGCTGGTGCTGCTGGTCGCCGGGTTGTTCTGCGCGTTCTGCGGGATCATCATCGGGGCGCCGACGCTACGGTTGAAGAGCGACTACCTGGCGTTGGTCACCCTCGGCTTCGGCGAGATCATCCCGCAGGTGTTCAAGAACGGCGAGAGCGTCTTCGGGTTCAACCTCACGAACGGCGTCAAGGGGATCGCCCCGCTCGACGAGATCACTGTCGTCCCAGGGGGTAAGTCCCTCGGGCCGTTCGATCTCGAGACGAAGTACCTCCTCTTCGTTGGGATCGCGGCCTTCTGCGTCTTCGTCAGCCTGCGGATCCGTGAGGGACGGCTGGGCCGAGCCTGGCTCGCGATCCGTGAGGACGAGCTCGCCGCGAGCATGATGGGCGTGCCGCTCATGCGGTCGAAGCTGGCGGCGTACGCCGTCGGCGCGTTCATGGGCGGGCTGGCCGGCGTCGTCTACGCCGTGCACGTCAACAGCGTGTTCTCCGACCAGTTCAGCTTCTCCATCTCGATCATCCTGTTGGCCATGGTCGTGCTGGGCGGCATGGGCAACGTCTGGGGGGTCATCGTGGGGGCGCTGCTCCTGGCCTGGTTCAACTCCACCGGCCTGCCGCAGTTCGGGGACTGGTTCAACGGCCAGTTCAACACCGAGGTCAACTTCCCGTCGTACAACTTCCTCATCTTCGGGTCGCTGCTCGTGCTCATGATGCTCTTCCGCCGCGAGGGGTTCTTCCCGGAGACCCGGACCAGGCAGGTGCTCCAGGAGCCCGAGCGCACCGGTCTCGAGAGCGTGGGCGCCGACCTCGAGGGGGTGACCTCGTGACGGACACCTCGGTGGCCGGGGCTTCGGCCGGTGCGCGCGGGGCGGGGGACGCGCTCACTGCCACGGGCGTCACCGTCCGTTTCGGGGGCCTGATCGCCGTCCGCGACGTGTCCTTCTCGATCCCGCAGGGTGGCATCGTCAGCCTGATCGGGCCGAACGGCGCCGGCAAGACGACCTTCTTCAACGTGCTCACCGGGCTCTACAAGCCGCACAAGGGGCGGGTCGTCCTGGGCGACACCGACGTGACCGGCCGGTCGCCGCACACGATCGCCTCGATGGGCATGGCACGGACCTTCCAGAACATCCGGCTGTTCGGGCTCATGACGGCCACCGAGAACGTGATGGTCGCCATGCACTCGCACATGCGGTCGGGTCTGCTCGGCACGATCTTCCGGATGCCGGGCCAGCGGCACGAGGAGCACGCGTCGCGCGAGTTCGCCCACGAGCTGCTGGACTTCGTGGGCATCGGTGGAACCGCCGACCAGTACGCGCGCAACCTCTCCTACGGGGACCAGCGGCGGCTGGAGGTCGCCCGGGCTCTCGCGCTCAAGCCGAGCGTGCTGCTGCTCGACGAGCCGACCGCCGGGATGAACCCGCAGGAGTCGGCCCGGTTCGTCGACTTCGTGCACCGGGTCCGCGACGAGAAGCAGGTGTCGGTGCTGCTCATCGAGCACGACATGAGCGTGGTCATGCGGGTGTCCGAGCGGATCACCGTGCTCGACCAGGGCGAGAAGATCGCCGAGGGCGGCCCGGACGAGATCCGGTCCAACCCCCGGGTCGTCGAGGCCTACCTCGGGCGCACCGGTACCGAGGGGAGCGCGCGATGACCGCGGGAACGCAGAGCCAGGCCCCGGTGTCCGGCTCCGGGCGTCCCGGCGATCGGATGCTCATGGTCCAGGACCTCGCCGTCTACTACGGCAACATCGCGGCGGTGAAGGGTCTGTCGTTCACCGTCAACAAGGGTGAGATCGTCACCCTCATCGGCTCCAACGGGGCCGGCAAGTCCACGACGCTGCGCACGATCTCCGGGCTGCTGCGGCCGCGGGCGGGGTCGATCGAGTTCGAGGGCGACACGATCAGCGGTCGGGACGGCCACCACATCGTCCAGTCCGGGATCTGCCAGTCGCCGGAGGGGCGGCGGATCTTCCCCAAGATGACCGTCTCGGAGAACCTCGACCTCGGCGCGTTCCTGCGCGACGACAAGGAGGCCATCGAGGTCGACCGGGAGCGGGTCTTCGAGCTGTTCCCCCGGTTGAAGGAGCGGGTGGCGCAGAAGGCCGGGACGATGTCCGGCGGCGAGCAGCAGATGCTGGCGGTCGCCCGGGCCCTGATGGGCAGCCCCAAGCTGTTGCTGCTCGACGAGCCGTCGATGGGGCTGGCGCCCGTGCTCGTCGACCTGATCTTCGACACGATCGAGAAGATCCGCGACCAGGGCACCACCGTGCTGCTCGTCGAGCAGAACGCCCTCGCCGCCCTACGTGTCGCCGACTACGCCTACGTGCTGGAGTCCGGCCGGCTCAAGCTCGAGGGGCCCGCGCGCCAGCTCTCCCAGAACGACGAGATCGTCCGCGCCTACCTCGGCGGGTAAGGCTCAGGTGCCCGGGGCGGCGTCGCGCAGCAGGCAGGTCAGCCGGGCGGTGCACACCCGGCGGCCGTCGTCGTCGGTGACCTCGATCTGCCAGGTCGCCAGCGTCCGCCCCAGGGAGAGCGGGGTGGCCACACCCGTGACCCGGCCGGACCGCGCGGCCCGGTGGTGCGTGGCGTTGATCTCGATGCCGACCGCCACCCGGTCCGGACCGGCGTGGACCGCCGAACCGATCGAGCCGAGGCTCTCCGCCAGCACGAGGGAGGCCCCCCCGTGCAGCAGGCCGTACGGCTGGGTGTTGCCGTCGACCGGGATCGACCCCACCACCCGCTCCGGAGCCACCTCGGTGACCGTCAGGCCCATGCGCTCGCCCAGGGCGCCGAGCGGCACGCCGGCCAGGTGCGCGGGTGGGCTCGACGGCGGGTCGGATCCGGTCATGGGGTCACCCTAGGATCGGCTGGTGACCGAGGCGACGCCGGGACCGCGCAGGCTGCTGCTGCTCGACGGCCACTCGCTGGCCTACCGGGCGTTCTACGCGCTGCCGGTCGAGAACTTCTCCACCACGACCGGGCAGGCCACCAACGCCGTCTACGGCTTCACCTCGATGCTCATCAACGCGCTCCGCGACGAACGGCCGACCCACCTGGCGGTGGCGTTCGACGTCTCGCGGGCGACCTTCCGCAGCGAGGCCTACCCGGAGTACAAGGCGAACCGCACGACCTCCCCGGACGAGTTCAAGGGGCAGGTGAGCCTGATCCAGGAGGTGCTCGCCGCGCTGAACGTCCCCGTCCTCGCCGTCGACGGGTTCGAGGCCGACGACGTGATCGCCACCCTCGCCGTCCAGGCCGAGGCGCAGGGCTTCGACGTGGACATCGTGACCGGGGACCGTGACGCGTTCCAGCTGGTCAGCGACCACGTGACGGTGCTCTACCCGCGCAAGGGGGTGTCCGATCTGGCCCGGATCACCCCGGCCGAGGTCCAACAGCGGTACGGCCTGTCGCCGGAGCAGTACCCCGACTTCGCTGCGCTGCGCGGCGACCCCAGCGACAACCTGCCGAGCATCCCCGGGGTGGGGGAGAAGACCGCCGCGAAGTGGGTGGTCGAGTTCGGTTCCCTCGACGCGCTGGTCGACCGGGTCGACGAGGTCAAGGGCAAGGCCGGTGACGCGCTGCGGGCGCACCTGGCGGCCGTGGTGCGCAACCGGCAGCTCACCGAGCTGGTCCGCGACGTCGACCTCGAGGTCGGTCCCGACGACCTGGGCCTGCGGCAGTGGGACCGCGACGAGGTGCACCGGGTCTTCGACACGCTGCAGTTCCGGGTGCTGCGCGACCGGCTCTACGCCACCCTCGAGGCCGCCGAGCCCGAAGCCGACGAGGGCTTCGCGATCGACGTGACTCGGCTGGGGCCCGGCGAGCTCCCCGCCTGGCTGGCCGCGCACACGTCAGACGCGGCCACCGGCGTGGCCGTCCAGGGCTCGTGGGGTCGGGGCGGCGGGCAGGCCTCGGCCCTGGGGCTGGCGTCACCGGACGGCGCCGGCGCGTGGTTCGACCTCGACCAGGCCTCGCCCGCCGACGAGCAGGCCTTCGCCGCCTGGTGCGCGGACACCGGGCGACCCAAGGTGCTGCACGACGTCAAGGGCCCTCTGCTCGGACTGCGCGCGAGAGGCATCGACCTGGCCGGGGTGGTCACCGACACGGCGCTGGCCGCCTACCTGGCGTTGCCCGGGCAGCGCTCGTTCGACCTCGCCGACCTGGTGCTGCGGTTCCTGCGTCGAGAGCTCCGGGCGGACGAGGACGACACCGGCCAGCTGTCCTTCGACGGCGAGGAGGAGTCCGCTGCGGCCGAGGCGCTCGTCGTGCGGGCCAGGGCCACGCTCGACCTCGCGGCGGTCTTTGCCGGGGAGCTGGAGGCCAAGGGGCAGACCGCGCTGCTGCGGGACGTCGAGCTGCCGCTCGTGCGGGTGCTCGCCGACATGGAGCAGACGGGGATCGCCGTCGACTCCGACCATCTCGCCCACCTCGAAGCCCAGTTCGCGGGCGGGGTGAAGGACGCCGCCCAGGCCGCCTACGCCGTGGTCGGGAGGGAGTTCAACCTGGGCTCGCCCAAGCAGCTGCAGGGGATCCTGTTCGACGAGCTCGGGCTGCCCAAGACGAAGAAGATCAAGACCGGGTACACGACGGACGCCGACGCGCTCCAGTCGCTGTTCGTGCAGACCGAGCACCCGCTGCTGGAGCACCTGCTGCGCCACCGGGACGCCTCCCGGCTGCTGGTGACCGTCGAGGGTCTGCAGAAGTCGGTCGCCGACGACGGTCGCATCCACACGACGTACAACCAGACCGTGGCCGCCACCGGACGCCTGTCGTCGACCGACCCGAACCTGCAGAACATCCCGGTGCGCACCGACGAGGGTCGGGAGATCCGCCGGGCCTTCGTCGTCGGCCCGGGCTTCGACTGCCTGATGACCGCCGACTACAGCCAGGTCGAGATGCGGATCATGGCCCACCTGTCCGGGGACCAGGGCTTGATCGAGGCGTTCGCCTCGGGTGAGGACCTGCACACCACGGTGGCGTCGAGCGTGTTCCAGGTCGCGCCCGGCGGCGTCACGCCCGCCATGCGCGGGCGGATCAAGGCGATGTCCTACGGGCTGGCCTACGGGCTGTCCGCGTTCGGCCTCGCGCAGCAGCTCGGGATCACCCCCGAGGAAGCCCGGGGGCTGATGGACGAGTACTTCCAGCGGTTCGGCGGTGTGCGTGCCTACCTGCACGACGTGGTCGACGAGGCGCGTCGCACGGGCTACACCGAGACCCTGCTCGGGCGGCGGCGCTACCTGCCCGACCTGACGTCGGACAACCGGCAGCGCCGCGAGATGGCCGAGCGGATGGCCCTCAACGCGCCGATCCAGGGGTCGGCGGCCGACATCGTCAAGGTGGCGATGCTGCGGGTGGCGTCCGCGCTCTCCGCCGCCGGGCTGGCCAGCCGGATGCTGCTGCAGGTGCACGACGAGCTGGTGCTCGAGATCGCGCCCGGCGAGCGCGAGCAGGCGCGTGACCTGGTCTGCCGGGAGATGGCCGCGGCCTACCCCCTGAGGGCGGCGCTGGAGGTCAGCGTGGGGTTCGGCCGCACCTGGGACGACGCGGCCCACTAGGTCCGGGCCACCCGTGGCGCGTCGTTCGGACGTCCGCTCGGGTGGGGTCTGCCAGACTGACCTGCTGTGACCACGACCAACCACCATCGGCGACTGGCCGCGTCCACGCTCGCTCTGGGCATGCTGCTGGCGGCATGCAGCAGCGCATCCGGAGACGAGGTCGTCCGCGAACGGGTGACCGCCACCGACGTCTCGTTCAACGACTGCCAGAAGGTCGCGTGCACCGGTGACCTCGACGGGGCAGCGTACGAGATCGTGCTGCCCGAGAAGTGGAACGGCACCCTGCTGGTCTACTCCCACGGCTACCGGCAGCTGAAGGCTGCCCCGCCGGACTTCACCGAGCCGGCGACCTCTCCCGAGCCGGCTCCTGGCTGGGGCGGTGGCGACCGGGCCCTCGGCCAGGCGCTGCTCGACCGGGGGTACGCGCTCGCCGGGTCGGCGTACGCGAGCAACGGCTGGGCTGTCGCCGACGGGGTCAAGGCAGGCGAGGACCTGCACGCGTTCTTCGTCGAGAACGTCGCCAAGCCCTACCGCACCTACGTGTGGGGCGACTCCCTCGGCGGCCTGGTCACGGCCACCCTCGCCGAGCGGCACTCGGACTGGGTGTCGGGCTCCGCCCCGCTGTGCGGCGTCCTCGGGGGCCCGAACCTGAACCTGGACCTCGCGCTCGACGTCGCCTACGCGATCAAGACGCTGGTCTACCCGGGGCTCAAGCTCACCGGGTTCGCATCGTGGGACGACGCGGTCGCCAACTGGGCCGGTGCGGCCAAGGCCATGCAGGCCCTCGGTTCCGACGTGGCCAACGGGGTCCCTCGCATCGCGCTGATCGCCGCACTGGTCGACGCCCCGGGGCAGACGCGGACCCGTGACGGGTCGTCGATCACCTCGCAGGTGACTGCGTTCGCCGAGTCCTCGCTCACGGCGCTGGGGTACGCCACCTTCGGCCGCTACGACATCGAGCAGCGCGTCGGCGGCAACCCCTCGCAGAACGCCGGCGTCGACTACGCGGCGCGGGTCTCCGCCGCCGAGCGAGCCCTCATCGAGGCGGTCTCCCCGGGATCGACGGACAAGCTGCTGGCGCTCCTCGCTGCCGGCGAGCGTGTCTCGGCCGACCCGGCCGCGCGCGAGAAGCTGGCCCAGACGGGCACGCCGTCCGGCGCGATCAAGGACCCGACGATCACCCTGCACACGAAGGCCGACCCGTTGGTGCTGGTGCAGAACGAGACGGTGTACGCGCAGCGGGTCAAGGAGTCGGCCGACGCGACCGGCGACCTGGTGCAGCTGTACACGGTGCCGCCCTCGACGTACTCCGAGGCCGGTGCCCCCTACGGTGCGGGACACTGCAACTTCACGCCGCAGTCGCGGCTCGCGGTGATCGACCTGCTGGACTCCTGGGTGCGCAAGGGCGTGTATCCGGGACCGGCGGCGGTCGCCCAGGCGATGGGTCCGGAGTCCGGCTTCAGCGCGCTGTACGTGCCCGGCCCCTGGCCGGCGGGCTGATCCGGTGAATGCGATGGAGACCACCCACGTGGCCAGACGTGCCGTCGTCACCGGCGGAGCCGGATTCCTCGGCTCGCACCTGTGCGACGGTCTCCTCGCGCGGGGCTACGAGGTGCTCTGCCTCGACAACCTGAGCACAGGAGCCTGGGACAACGTG
>DAIRVJ010000024.1:19953-22196 GCA_036802895.1 Candidatus Nanopelagicales bacterium | reverse complement strand
GCTGCGCAGCAGCCGGTAGGCGGCGAAGGTGAGGTAGGCGTTCCCGCAGCCGAGGTCGACGACCCGGAGCGGGCGCTGGTCGGGCAGGTCGACGTCGTCGAGGGCGGCCGCGAGCACCCGCAGGAAGGCGTCCACCTGGCGTCGCTTGTCCGCCCCCGCTCCGAGCGTGCCGAACAGCGGGTCGTCGGGGGCGAGCAGGTGCCCGACCGCCCGGTCGTGCCCGGTCCGCTGGGACCGCTGCACCGCCGCCCGGTGCACCTGGGCCTCGCCGCGCTTGGTCACCCGCAGCTGCACCGTCTCGTCGACGGTCTCGACGTGCCAGTTCCCGAACGGCTGGGCGAGCAGCCGGTCGACCGCGCGCTCCGCAGGCGGACCGTAGTCGAGGTTCTCGGTGGTCGCCGTCCGGCCGTCGTCGGCGACGACCTGCAGGCGACGTCCGGCCTTGAGGTCCACCGGCCGCAGCTCGGCTCGTCGGGGGTCGGGCTCGCCGTCGCGCCGTCGACCGGCGGCCACCGCGCGGACCAGGCGTTCGGGGTCGAGCAGGGCGGGACGCAGCCGGGCCAGCGCGGGCGTGAGCGGTTCCGGCACGCGGACTAGGGTCGCAGACATGGAGCACACCCACCTGGGCCGGTCCGGCCTCGTCGTCTCCCGGCTGGTGCTCGGCACCATGAACTTCGGTCCGGTGACCGACGAGCCGGACTCCTTCGCGATCATGGACCGGGCCCACGAGCACGGCGTCAACTTCTTCGACACCGCGAACGTCTACGGCTGGGGCGAGAACAAGGGCCGAACCGAGGAGATCATCGGGCGCTGGTTCGCCCAGGGGGGCGGCCGTCGCGAGCGCACCGTGCTGGCCACCAAGCTCTACGGCGACATGGGCGAATGGCCGAACGAGGGCCGGCTGTCGGCGCTGAACATCCGCCGTGCCTGCGAGGCGTCGCTGCGACGACTGCAGACCGAGCACATCGACGTCTACCAGATGCACCACGTCGACCGGGCGACGCCGTGGGAGGAGATCTGGGAGGCGATGGACGTCCTGCGCCAGCAGGGCAAGGTCGTCTACGTCGGGTCGTCCAACTTCGCCGGATGGCATCTCGCCCAGGCCCAGGAGGCGGCGCGCCGTCGGGGGTCACTCGGTCTGGTCAGCGAGCAGTCGATCTACAACCTGCTCACCCGCGCGGTGGAGCTCGAGGTGCTGCCGGCTGCCCAGCACTACGGACTCGGCGTGATCCCCTGGTCGCCGCTGCACGGTGGCCTGCTGGGCGGGGTGCTGCGCAAGGAGCGCGAGGGCTCCCGGCGCCGCACCGGCCGGGCCCAGGAGGCGCTGGATCAGCACCGGCCGGCCATCGAGGCCTACGAGGACTTCTGCGCCGAGCTCGGCCACGAGCCGGCGGACGTCGCCCTGGCCTGGCTGCTCTCCCGCCCCGGGGTCACCGGGCCGATCATCGGCCCGCGCACCGTCGAGCAGCTGGACCAGGCCGTCGGCGTGCTCGACGTCCGGTTGGACGACGACGCGGTGAGCCGGCTGGACGCGATCTTCCCGGGGCCGGGCGGGACGGCGCCGGAGGCCTACGCCTGGTAGCGGCTCAGCGGCCCCACAGCGACGCCACGGCGACGACCAGCACCAGGCCGGCCAGCGCCAGCAGGGTCACCGTCCGCCTGGTCCGAGGGTCCACAGCGGCCAGGCTAGCCACCGCCGAGCGGCCAGCTCGCCACGGTCCGGTACTCGGGACGGGGGCCCGGACGACTGCTCACCAGGTCGAGCCGGTCGGCCGTCCAGGGCGGGCCGGCGTACTCGGCCAGCGCGCCCACGACGGCCGCCAGGTCGACCGGCCGGTCCGCCCGGGCCAGGGTGAGGTGCGGTCGGTAGGGACGGTCCTCGACCTCGATCCCGGCGTGCCGGGCCTGGGCCGCCGCGGAGGAGGCCAGTCGACGCAGGGCCGGCGTGTCTCCGGCGACACCCGCCCAGAGCACCCGGGCACCGAAGCGACCGGCCCCCGCGAGCGACAGGGTCATCGGCGGGTGCCGGTGGGCCACCCGCGCGAGCCGGGTCTCCAGCGCCGGACGCACGCGGTCCTCCACCGGGCCGAGGAAGGCGAGCGTGAGGTGCCAGCGCTCCGGCGGCGGCCAGCGCAGACCGTCCACGGCCTGCTGGCGCAGCCGGGCGACCGCGACTGCCAGGTGGTCCCGGACCTCGGGCGGCGGATCGACCGCGACGAAGTAGCGCACCCGCCCATCATCGG
>DAIRVJ010000024.1:18587-19853 GCA_036802895.1 Candidatus Nanopelagicales bacterium | reverse complement strand
GGCCGGCTGTGGCACCGGCCGGTGGGACACGGCACAGTGGTGCCATGACCGTTCGCACCGTTGCCATGCTCACCGCCGGTGGCCTCGCGCCCTGCCTGTCCTCTGCCGTCGGCGGCCTCATCGAGCGCTACTCCGAGGTCGCTCCGGACGTCCGGATGATCGGCTACCTGGACGGGTACGCCGGCCTGCTCCAGGGCCGGTCGGTCGAGGTGACCCCCGAGGTGCGCCTGAACGCCCATCGCCTGCATCGCTTCGGGGGCAGCCCGATCGGCAACAGCCGGGTGAAGCTGACCAACGTGGCGGACTGCGTCCGCCGGGGCCTGGTCCGGGAAGGCCAGGACCCGCTGCACGTCGCGGCCGAGCAGCTGACGGCCGACGGCGTCGACGTGCTGCACACCATCGGCGGTGACGACACGAACACCACGGCGGCCGACCTGGCGGCGTACTTGCACGCGCACGGCTACGAGCTGACCGTCGTCGGGCTCCCGAAGACCATCGACAACGACGTGATCCCGATTCGCCAGAGCCTCGGCGCGTGGACCGCTGCCGAGCAGGGCGCCCTGTTCGCGCGCAACATCCTCGCCGAGCACTCCTCGAACCCGCGGATGCTCATCGTCCACGAGGTCATGGGTCGCAACTGCGGCTGGCTGACCGCGGAGACGGCACGGCGGCACCACGCCTGGGTCGGCGAGCAGGAGTGGGTGCCGGGCATCGGCAACGACCCGCGGCGGTGGGACGTCCACGCGGTGTTCGTCCCCGAGGCGCACATCGACATCGCCGCCGAGGCGGCGCGCCTCAAGGCGATCATGGACGAGCTGGGCTGCGTCAACATCTTCCTCTCCGAGGGCGCAGGTGTCGCCGAGGTCGTCGAGGAGCTCGAGGCCGCCGGCACCGAGGTGCCCCGCGACCCGTTCGGCCATGTCCAGCTGGACAAGGTCAACCCCGGCGCCTGGTTCGCCAAGCAGTTCGCCGACCTTCTCGGCGCGGAGAAGACGATGGTGCAGAAGAGCGGCTACTTCGCCCGCTCCGCGGCCGCGAACGGCGAGGACCTCGCGCTCATCAAGCGCTGCACCGACCTGGCCGTCGACTGCGCGCTGCGCGGGGAGTCCGGGGTCATCGGGCAGGACGAGGCGGCCGACGACACGCTGCGGGCGGTGGAGTTCCCCCGGATCAAGGGCGGGAAGAAGTTCGACCCGTCCGTGCCCTGGTTCGCCGAGCTGCGGGCGTCGCTCGGTCAGCCGACCGGCTAGCTCCGCCGACGCCCCC
>DAIRVJ010000024.1:1843-18487 GCA_036802895.1 Candidatus Nanopelagicales bacterium | reverse complement strand
TCCACCGGGGGTGGATGCTCCACGCGTCCCTGAACCGGCTGGTCAGCGCGGCGTACGACGCCGTGGTGCTGCCGTCGGCGGCGGAGTTGAAGTCCCCGACGGCGATCACCGTGCCGCGCGCCCGAGCCGGCCCGGCCAGGAACTCCGCGGCTTGGGCCTCCTGCACGGCCGGGAAGTCCTCGGTCTCGAGATGGGTGTTGACGAAGCGGAACCGGTGACCCCACAGGCTGCCCTGCACCGAGGCCCAGCCGCGGTCGAACGACAGCGCGCCGACCGGGGTCGTCAGAACCTGCTGGGCGGCGTACCGGCCCGACCGGGCACCCCAGGTGTAGAGACCGCGTCGCGCGTCGTTGACCAGCACGACGTCCCGGTCCTCGAAGAGCAGCCCGTAGGAGCACAGGGCTCCCGTGGTCGGGTCGCAGATCAGCGGCACCGGCCCGATGCGGGCGTTGTCCGAGACCGCGGCCACCGAGTACGACAGGCCGCGGGCGGCGAGCTGGCCCTGCAAGATCGCCAGGAAGTCCAGCCCGGCTGGCGCGCCGGTGCCCACCGGCGTCCAGCGGGAGACCTCCTGGAGTCCGATCAGGTCAGGGCGGGCGGCGTCGATCTCCGCGGCCAGCGCGCCCGCGCGGGCCGGGAAGTTCGTGAACTGGACGGTGCCCCAGATGGTGGTCGTGGCGATGACGAACTCGGTTGGTGTCGTCGCGGTCACCGCGGGCGTCAGGCTGGAGCCGAGGTAGATGTTGCGGCTCATGACCTTCAGCCGGGGGCCGTCGTCGCCTCCCGCCTGCGCGGGCAGCGGGGCCACCGCGACCAGGCCGACGGCGGCGACAGCCGCGGCGACGACGCGCCTGAGAGCGCGGGACGGGAACATCCGCATGAGAGCCTCCTGATCGCGCGGCCGGTGAACCGACCGCATCGCGTGGCCGCAGCGTGACCCCCGCCGGTCGTCGGGTCAAGCCGCTTCACCAACCCGGTCCTCACCGTCACAGCCGGTGACCGGTTCACCCGGTTGCTACCCGGTCGCGCGGGCCAGCAGGGTGCGCAGCGCCGAGGCAGCCGCCGGGTCGCCCGCGACGTGCACGGCGGCGTCCGGTCGACGCCCCCACAGCCACAGCAGCAGCTCCGACGGCTCCCCGCTCACCGTCGCGCGGGCGGGCCCGGCGGCGCGATCGAGCCGGATCCGCTCCCCGGGGTCCGTGACGGACGCCGTCACCAGCCAGGCGTGCGGTCCGCTGCGGACCAGCACCGACCGTCCCTCGAGGACCGACACGTCCTCGTCGGGGTCCGCACCCATTCCGTAGCCGAGGAAGACTTCGAGCACCTCGTCGATGCCGTCCAGGGCGAGGTCGTCGTCGACGGGCGTCAGCGACCCGACCGCGGCCTCCACGTCGACCCGGTGCACGGCGGCCTCGTGCGCCATCCGCCGCTGCCAGAACCCGACGGTCTGCTCAGGCGGGTACCACGTCGGAGCAGGATCACCCGGCGCACGGGCAGCGAGCTCGCCCAGCAGGTCGACGAGTGCCGCGCGATACCAGGCGATCAGGTCCTCGCCCTCCGACGGACCGTGCGACCACTCGTCCCCGGTCGGCAGCCGCCCGAGCCGGAGGCCGGCGACCTTGTGGTGGAACACCGAGCCGGTGTGCCGCACGGCGTCCGCGACGTCCCAGCCCGGGCAGGTGGGGACGGCGGCGGCGAGCTGACCGTCGGCGAGGACGGCGATCCGGCTGCCGTCCTGCTCGATCAGGCCGAGGTAGCGGTCGGAGCTCAGTCGGGTGGCGGTGGGAGTCACCCGGTCAGCCTGTCACCGCACCGGCAGGACGTCGACCCCACGCAGGCTCGGCCGACGTGCCCCGTCGGCCGGCCCCAGCCAGGCGACCGCACCGGCGACGAGCGCCATCACGGCCAGCCCGCTGCCGACGAGCGCGACCCGGGCACCGAGGTGCTCGGCCAGCCAGCCGACGGCGGCGGCACCGAACGGCGTGCCGCCGAAGAACACCAGCGTGTACATGGCCATGACCCGGCCGCGCATCGTCGGCTCGGCGCCCAACTGCATGAAGGCGTTGGCGGAGGTCGCGAAGAAGATGGCGAACAGCCCGGTGGGGACGAGCAGCAGCAGGAAGGCCCCGTAGGTGGGCGCGAGCCCGGACACCGCCTCGACGAGGCCGGACGCCATGGCCAGCCCGAGGACCAGCCGTCGGCTCGGCGCCCGCCCGCTGCGCCCGGACCGCCGGGCGGCGGTCAGCGCCCCCGCGAGCGCGCCCACGGCGAAGGCGGTACCCAGCAGGCCGAACCCTCGCGCCCCGACGCCGAAGACGTTGCGACCCATCAGCGCCATGGTGATCTGGTAGTTGAAGCCGATCGTGCCGACGATCCCGACCACGACCAGCACCAGCGTCAGGTCCCGACGCGCACGGACGTAGGTGAGCCCGTCGCGCAGGGCTCCCGGGCCCCGTGGGGTCCGGATCGCCGGCGAGAGGTCGGCCGGTCGCATGAGCAGCAGGCCGGCCAGCACGGCCAGGTACGACGCCGCGTTGACGAGGAACACCGTGCCCGTGCCCACCGCGGCGATCAGGATCCCGGCCAGCGCCGGGCCGACGACCCGGCCGAGGTTGAACGTGGCGCTGTTCAGCGCGACCGCGTTCGGCAGGTCGTCCGGACCCACCATCTCGACGACGAACGACTGCCGCACCGGCGTGTCCAGGGCGGCCGCCGTGCCCAGGAGCAGCGCCAGCAGGTACACGTGCCACACCTGGACGGCGTCGCCGATGACCAGCAGGCCCAGCACGAGGGCCTGCACGCCCATCGCGGTCTGGCTGATCAGCAACAGCCGCCGCTTCGGGAACCGGTCGGCGAGCACGCCGCCCCAGAGGCTGAACAGCAGCAGCGGAAGGAACTGCAGGCCGGTGGTGACGCCCAGCGCGACGCCGGAGCCGCCGGTGAGGGTGAGGACCAGCCAGTCCTGGGCCACCCGCTGCATCCAGGTGCCCGAGTTGGACACGACCTGGCCGGCGGCGAACAGCCGGAAGTTGCGGATGCGCAGGGAGCGGAAGGTCGGGCTCACGCGCCGGCCAGCCGATCGAGGATCGGCGCGGCGGCGAGCAGTGCGGCCCGCTCGTCCGCGCTGAGCGCGGCCAGGTGCTCGACCAGCCAGGCCTCGCGCCGCCGGCGGTCCTCGACCAGGAGGGCACGCGCGGCGGCCGTGACCGAGAGCAGGACCTGCCGACCGTCGCTGGGGTGGGGCACTCGGTCCACCAGGCCACGGGCGGCCAGGACGGTGGCGACCCGCGTCATCGACGGAGGCTGGACCTTCTCGTGCGCGGCCAGCTCGCCCGGGGTGAGCGGGCCGTGCCGCTCGAGGCAGGCCAGCGCGGACAGCTGCGTCAACGTGAGGTCGGTCTGCACCCGCTCGGCGCGCAGCCGACGAGCGAGCCGCATGACCGCGATCCGCAGCGCGCTCGCCAGCTCGGGGTCGGCGTGCGTGCTGCTTCGCGGAGACATGTCGTTAGGATACCTCATTACCTTGGCTAAGGGAAGACCGTGGCAGCTAGGGTGATCCGGTGGCCGTCCCCCGCCAGGTCCCCGAGCCACCGCAGGCTGACGCCGTGCTGCCGGTGACGGTCGGCACGGTGCTGTGGGGCGTCGCCCTGCTCGTCCTGCTGCCGCTGCGCAGCCGGCTGGCCGAGTCGGGGGCGGACTGGTGGGTGGCGGTCGCCGCCGTCGGGTTCGGGCTCGGGGTCCTGGGCACCTGGTGGGTGCGCCGCCGCCGAGCGAGGTACCTGGCCGCCGGGCGCTCGGCGTCCGGTCTGTGACCGCCGGCGGTCGAGGGTCATTGGTCCCAGGCCGCCTCGGCGAGCAGCTCGTCGGCGCGCTCGGGCTCGGCCAGCGCGGCGGCGACGACCCAGCGCGCTCCCCACCGGCCGGCCGCCCAGGCCAGCCCGCGGGCCAGCCCGTCCAGGGTCGCCGCATGCACCGTGCCTGCGGCGTCGACCCACCAGTCGCAGGCCACCCCTGCGACCGTGAGATCCGCGTGCTCCGCATAGGTGGTAGGTGCGCCCGGGAGCACCCGCTCGACGACACCCGGAACCGGCAGCGTCACTCCGGCTGCGTCCGGGACGGCGGCGGCCGGGTCCTGGCCGGCCCTCAGCAACGGCAGGTCCATGGGCGAGTCGGCCAGGTCGGCCACCGAGGTGACCAGGCCGATCGCCCGGAGGAACTCGGGGTCCAGCCCGTCCAGGACGCCCTCCGGCGCGGTCGGCATGAGCGGGGCGAGGGTCGCGTCGCTGCCCGGGGCGCGTAGCTCACCCGGCCGGCGGCCGGCCAGGACCACGTGCTCGCGCAGCCACCACGCCGTGTAGGAGGGCACGTCCAGCGCGCGGCCGTCCAGCAGCACGCGTGCCGGTTGCACCACCGCGGCGCGCAGGGTGGGGTCGGCGGCGATCAGCCGCAGCGCGTCCGGCCAGGCCGCCTCGGCCACCAGGTCGAGGTCGCGGACGGCGGTGAAGCGGGCCACGGTCGGCGGGGTGGTCGTGGGCCGGTCGGAGCCGGTGACCTCGTCGATCCGGTCGAGCACGTCGTCGGCCCA
The DNA here is from genome assembly GCA_036802895.1 of Candidatus Nanopelagicales bacterium. Lineage (GTDB taxonomy): Bacteria > Actinomycetota > Actinomycetes > Prado026 > Prado026 > DAIRVJ01. Next base: position 13,902 of record DAIRVJ010000024.1, on the reverse strand, counting down.
GTCGGCCTCGCCGTCCAGGTCGTGCTCGGCCAGGTCGGGGTCCAGGGCGACGTCCTCCTCCTCGACGGTGCCGAACGTGGCGAGGCACCCGACGGCGACCAGGACCTCGGTGCCCCAGCGCGTCACGGTGTCCGCCGCGACCGCCGAGACCTCACCGGGCTCGAGCAGCCTCGCGAACGGCGCGTCCGGGATCAGCAGCTCTGCCGCCGGCGTCCACCCGCCGGTGTCGTCCGGCAGCGCCAGCATGCCGAGCCACGGCTCGGCACCCGGCCGGAGTCCGGCCCCCGCGACCAGGGCCAGCACCGCGTCGGCGAGCGGCGCCGGATCGTCCGCGTCCAGCGAGCCCTCGACCGCTGCGCGCACCGCCGGGTCGGCCAGCAGGGCCGCGGGCTCTGCGGCCACCGCCCCCAGGCGCTCGAGCAGGGGGTGGGCGGCCTCGGGATGAACGACGCGCAGCCCGAGCACGGGCAGCCGCCTGGCGAGGTCGTCATCGGCCCGCCCCGCCCCGACCACCACCCCCCGCGGGCTGCGCACCAGGCGCCCGTCGACGAGTGGTACCGGCAGCCCGGCCAGCGGCTCCCGGTCCGCGTCGACCAGCGTCTCGTACAGCTCGCGCCACCAGGCGGCCGGACGGTCCAGGCCGGCCAGCTCGTCGACCAGGTCGGCCAGTCGGATGCGCCGCACGCCCAGCCCGTCGAGCTCGCGCCGCGCGGCCCAGGCGGGCGGCAGCAGCCCGGGCAGCACGCCGGTCAGCAGGGTGACGGCGAGCGCGGGCAGGCCCTCGACCGCGACCGCTTCGCCCGGCACGATGCCGCCCGGCAGGATGGCGGCGGTGGCCAGCCGGGTGCGGACAGCAGCCCGGACGACGGCGTCGACAGCGCCGGCCGGCACCGGGCCGGGGACCAGGCCGACGACGTCGTCCGGCCCACCCCCCTCGGCGGCCACGTCGCGGACCAGCGCGACGTACACCTCGGCCGCGTGCTCGGCGACCCGCTCGGCCAGCGGGCCGGCCGAGACGTGCCGGCGCGAGGGGTCCAGCGGGAACGACGCCATGAGCAGACCCGGCAGGTCCAGCGGTTCGTCCGTGGGGGTGGGGGCATGCACGACGGCCGGGACGCCGCTCGGCCGGGGCAGCGCCCAGCGCACCCACCAGGTGGCCATCCGCCGCTCCTCGGTCGGGCGATCGGCCAGCAGGCCGGCCTCGAGCCGCCCGTCAGCGGCCCTGGTGCGCACGCGGAGGTCCTCGGCGCGCAGCACGCGCCGGGCGCCGAAGGCCTCGACGACCACTTCGGCCAACGCGGGCAGCATGAGCAGCAACGCCGCGTCGACGGCGCCGACGGCCGACTCGACCGAGCGGCGGGCCGCATCGTCGCGGCAGGGCAGGACCACGACCGTGTCGTACCCCTCCGGAGGTCGTCCGTCGGCCGGCCAGGGCAGCCGGAGGACGGGCACCGCCCCGGCGCGCCGGGTGAGCTCGTCGGCCAGCTGCGCCTCCCCTTGCAGCGCCGCCCGCGTGCGCTCGGCCGACCACGCCACAGCTCCGGACGTCGATCCGATCTGCGGCTCGTCGCTGACCGAGAGGACCGCCGCGAAGCCCACGCCGAACCGGCCGACGCTGGCCGCCTCGTCGTCCCGCTTGGCCGACGCGCGCAGCGTCGACAGGGACTCGACCCCAGCGGCATCGAGCGGGGCGCCGGTGTTGGCGACCGTCAGCCGGTCCCCGTCGAAGGACACGAGCAGCCGGCCGGGCACGCCGGCACGGGTGGCGGCATCCGCCGCGTTCTGGGCCAGCTCGACCAGCAGCCGGTCGCGGTAGGCGCCGAGGGCGTAGTCCTCCTCGGCGTTGGCGTCCTCGCGGAACCGGGCCGGGGAGGCCCGCCACGCGTCCAGGACCCGGGTCCTGATCGCGTCGGTCCCGAACGGGTCCTCGGTCGGGCGGGTCACTGGCCTCGGTCAGCCGTGCCCGAGGTCGTCGTACCCGACCTCGTCGACCACCGGAAGGCCGGGCCAGACCCCGGGCGGCAGTTCGCTGGCCTGCGAGTGGCCGCCGCAGCCGTGCTCGAACGAGACGACCCGCCCGTCGCTGGGCGAGTACTCGTTCGCGCACACCCCGAACGCCTGCCCGAGCAGGCCACCCAGGCGGACGACGAACCCACAGCTCGAGCAATGGCCGGGGGCCGCCTCGGCCAGCGGCGTGTGCGGGCCGCCCGGCCCGTTCAGCCATCGGTCCGCGGCGTCGTCGAGCCCGATCGGCGACAGCACACGCACCCGGCCGAGGCCGAGCTCGGTGGCCACCTCGCGCACCTCGTCCGGGTCGCCGGCGCGCTCGGCCCCGCCGAGGTAACCCGGCTCGAGCCGGTCGTCGTCCGGGCTGGTCGGCAGCAGGTCGCCGACCCCGAGGTCGCCGGGCCGCAGCCGCTCGTCCCACGGCACCCACGGCGGCGCGAGCAGCGCGTCCGGCCCGGGGAGCAGGCAGACCTCGTCGATGGTGACGTCCTTGGCCCGTGACGCGCGCACGACCGTCACGGCCCAGTGCCATCCCACGTAGCCTCGCGCGGTCGAGGCGAACCGGTGGGTGACGACCCGGTCGTCCTCGGCGTCCAGACCCAGGTGCTCGCCCACCTCGCCGGGGCCGGCCACCGCCAGCGCAGCCGCCCGAGCCAGCTCGCTGGCTTCGGCGCAGGCCCGGTCCACTCCGGCGAGGCGGGTGCTGGTGAGGGTCACGAGCACCGAGGGTAGCCTCCTGGCGTCGACCGGATCACCACGGCCGACCACACAGGAGGGCCAGGATGAGCCACCGTCGAAACACCCCCCTCGGGATCGCCGTCGGCGTCCTGCTCCTGCTCGCTCTGGCCGGGTGCGACAAGCCGACGCCTGGGGTCACGGTGTGGAGCGGGACCTCGTCCGACCACCGGGAGGCCCAGTGCTGGTCCTCGGACCCCTCGGTGAAGGCGGACCCGGCGCGCTGCCTCGACCAGCGCGGGGCGATCGGCTCGGTCGACGTGACGCCCGGCAGCACGGTGGGGATCAGCGTCGACCCCGAGCTCGCCGCGAACGGCTGGTACCCCGCGATCGGCGACAAGCGGCTCACCAACAAGCCGGTGAAGGAGACCTACTACCGGTTCGCCCTGTCGGAGGCGAACCTCGCCCAGCCGTTGGAGCTGAGGGTCCTCGCGCTCGGCTCGGCGGCCGAGGACGTGCGAGGGCTCTGGCTGTTCGAGCTCGCCCGGCGCTGAGCTCAGCCGTCGAGGTCGTCGGCCACCGCGCGGAGCACGGCGGCGACCTTGCGACCTTCCGCCGGTGAGGGATAACGCCCCCGACGCAGGTCGTTACCCGTCTGGTCGAGCAGCTTGATGAGGTCCTCGACGATCACCGCCAGGTCGTCCGCGGACCTGCGGTTGGCCCGGGCGACGCTCGGCACCGGATCCAGCAGGTGCACCGCGAGCGCCTGCTCGCCACGACGTCCCTCGGCCACACCGAACTCGACCCGGGTGCCCGGCTTCAGCGTGGTGAGGCCCGACGGGAGGGCGCCCTTCGGCACGAAGACGTCGCCGCCGTCGTCGCGCGAGAGGAAGCCGAAGCCCTTCTCCGCGTCGTACCACTTGACCTTGCCGGTGGGCACGGCTGAACCTCGTCGTCGATCGGGGGATGGGACGACCTACCCTAACCGCCCACGGTCGGTGGCCCAACCGGCTTTCGCCTAGCCTGCTCGTGTGCCCGCGCCCGATCCGCGTCCAGCCCGCAGCTCTGCCGTGCCGGGGGCCACCCTGATCCGGCTCGGCGGCTGGATCTTCGTGGGAGGCCTGGCGGCGACCCTCGTCACGCTGATCCCGCTGTTCGCGGGGCGCCGGCCCCTGCCTGTGGCGTTCTACCTAGTGTCGATGCTGAGCGGCGTAGGGCTCGGCCTCGCGCTGACCGGCGTCCTGCGGAGCGCGCGGGCCCGCGGCCGGCGCGCGCGTCTGCGAGCCGGGCCGGCTCAGCGGTAGCGGGAGGGATCGACCAGCCGCTCGTTCATCGCGCCGGACCGGAAGCCTCGCGGGTCGACGCTCACCCGGACGAAGCCGGCCGCGCGGACCGCCTCCGTCGCGGCGGGGCTGGCCGCGACCTGCGGCACCGCTGCGGCGTCGACCTCGATGGACGCCTCCTCGCCGAGGTCACGGACCCGAAGGTCGCGGACGGCGATGCCGGACGCCGTCAACGCGCGGCGCAGCCCGGCCTCAGCCCGCTCGACCCGGGCCAGCCGCTCCCGGCTGATCGGTACGCCATAGGCCACCCGGCTGGACAGGCAGGCAGCGGCCGGCTTGTCCCAGGTGGCCAGTCCCCACGACCTCGACGCCGACCGAATCTCGGCCTTGGTCAACCCGACGTCCAGCAGCGGGGTCACGGCTCCTCGCTCCACCGCAGCCCGGATCCCCGGCCGGAAGCCGGCCACCGCGTCGTCGGCGTTGGTACCCGTGGCCACGTGTGCCAGCCCGGTGCGGCGGGCCAGCGGCCACAGCACGTCCAACAGCTCGGCCTTGCAGAAGTAACAGCGGTCACCCTGGTTGCCCCGATAGCCGGGAACGGCGAGCTCGTCGGTCGTCGGCGCCTCGTGCCGCACCCCGAGCCCGCGGGCGAAGGCCTGGGCCGCGGCCAACTCACGCTGGGGCAACGAGGGGGACACCGCGGTGGCGGCGACCACGTGGTCGGGACCGAGGGCACGGGCGGCGGCAGCGAGCAGGAACGCGGAGTCGGTACCGCCGGAGAACGCCACCAGCACCGAGCCCAGGTGGGTGAGTCGTTGCTGCAGGCCCGCCACCCGGGCTGAGAGGGCCGCGGGCTCCGGTCGGGGTCCATTGGTCCCGACGGTCACCAGGGTCACGTCCGTCAGCCTACGACGCGGGGTACGGCCGGCGAGCAGGTGACGGGAAGTAGCGCATCCAACACGATCCGTCGCGGGACGTCGCCGAAGGGGACGAGTCCGCTCGAACCGCTTGACTGCCGGGTCGGTCACCGACAGGTTGGCGCCAGCGGCGTTCCTCCGAGCCGCCCCCTGTCGCAAGAGAGGACCCTCTCGCGTGTCCACTGTCCCCATGAGGACCCGACGTCGGCTGGCCGGCATCCTGGCCGCCGCCGCATCCGGTGCCCTGCTGATCACCGGCGGCCCGGGTGCCGCCCAGGCCGCGTCACCGGCAACCCCGGCGGCGGCCGGCACCAGCTACTCCGCGGGCCGCTACATCGTCCAGCTGGCCGACGCTCCGCTCGCGGGGTACGACGGCGGCGTGAGCGGGCTGCGTGCCACCCGCCCGGCGGCCGGCACCAAGCTCGACGTCCAGTCGGCAGCCGCTCAGGCGTACCGCACCTACCTCACGCGCAAGGTCGACGCCGTAGCCCGCTCGGCCAAGGTCAAGCCGCAGCGCGTCTTCACGACTGCCTTCAACGGATTCGTCGCCACCCTCTCCGGGGCGCAGGCGCAGAAGCTCGCCGCGACGAAGGGTGTCCTGGCGGTCACCAAGGACGCTCGGCGCCAGCTGGACACGGTCAAGTCACCCCGGTACCTCGGGCTCAAGGAGCCGGGCGGGTTGTGGGAGCAGCTCGGCGGCACCAACCCTCGGACGGGCGCCGGATCCGGCGTCGTCGTCGGGGTCGTCGACTCCGGCATCTGGCCGGAGAACCCTGCGTTCGCTGGCCCTCGGGTCTCGGTCGGCGCTGACGGCTCGGTCCGAGGCGTCCCCGGCTGGACCGGTGTCTGTGAGACCGGCGACGAGTTCACCGCCGCCGACTGCAACAAGAAGCTGATCGGCGCCCGCTACTACGTCGACGGGTTCGGCTCGGGCAATGTCGCCGACGAGGAGTTCCTCTCCCCGCGTGACGGCTCGGGCCACGGCTCGCACACCGCGGGCACCGCCGCCGGCAACGATGGCCAGCGCGTGGTCATCGACGGCAAGCGGATCGGCACCGCCTCCGGCATGGCGCCGGCGGCCAGAATCGCCGTCTACAAGGTCTGCTGGGAGGGCAAGCCCGGGATTCCCGCCGGCTGCTTCAACTCCGACAGCGTGGCCGCCATCGACCAGGCGGTCGAGGACGGCGTCGACGTGATCAACTTCTCGATCAGCGGCACCTCCGCGAACTTCCTGGACCCGGTCGAGGTCTCGTTCCTGTTCGCCGCCCGCGCCGGCGTGTTCGTGGCGGCGTCGGCCGGCAACTCCGGTCCGGGCGCCTCGACGGTCAACCACCCGTCGCCGTGGATCACCACCGTCGCGGCCAGCACGTTCGCCGTCAACGAGTCGACGGTCGAGCTCGGCAACGGGGCGAAGTACATCGGTGCCTCGATCACGCCGGGCCTTCCGGCGCTGACGCCGACCGTGCTGTCGTCGGCCGTGGCCTTGTCGGGCGCCGACCCGCGCGAGGCCTCGCTGTGCTTCCCCGACACGCTCGACCCGGCGAAGGCGGCCGGCAAGGTGGTCGTCTGCGACCGTGGCGTCGTTGCGCGGATCGACAAGTCGTTCGAGGTCAAGCGGGCCGGTGGCGTGGGCATGATCCTCGTCAACACGTCCCCGAACTCCCTGAACGCGGACTACCACCCGATCCCGACCGTCCACCTGGACGACGTGAAGGGCGCGGCTGTCAAGGCCTACGTGTCCGGCACGGCCGGGGCCACCTCGCGCATCCTCGCGGGTGTCAACGTGGGCTCGACCACGCAGCGGCCCGAGGTCGCCGAGTTCTCCTCACGCGGCCCGTCGAACGGCGCCGGTGGCGACCTGCTCAAGCCCGACATCTCCGCCCCCGGCGTCGACGTCGTGGCCGCAGTCGCGCCGCCGTCGAACTACGACCGGATGTGGGACTACTACTCGGGTACGTCGATGTCCTCACCGCACATCGCCGGGCTCGCCGCCCTGCTACGCGACGCCCACCCGAGATGGTCGCCCATGATGATCAAGTCTGCGCTGATGACGACCGCACGGGACCACAAGAGCACCCGTGACCCGTTCGCCCAGGGCGCCGGCTTCGTCGCTCCGAACAAGGCCGTCGACCCCGGGCTGGTCTTCGACGCGGGTTGGGATGACTGGCTGCAGTTCCTCGAGGGACAGTGCGCCTGCATCGGCACCACGCCGATCGACGCATCCGACCTCAATGTTCCGTCTATCGCGATCGGCGATCTGGCCGGCTCGCAGACGGTCACCCGCACGGTGACCAACGTCGGTGGGCCGGAGCGCTACACGGCGTCGAAGGTCGGCCTGCCGGGTGTCAAGGTGACGGTGAGCCCCTCCTCGTTCTGGCTGGCCCGCAACGCCACCAAGACGTTGACGATCACGCTGACCCGTACCAGCGCACCGCTCGGTGAGTACTCCACCGGGTTCCTGCGCCTCACCAGCGCCCGGCACAGCGTCCGCATCCCGGTGGCGGTCCAGCCGGTGGCGCTGGCTGCGCCGGCCGAGGTCGACGGGACGGGGACGTCCGGCTCGACCGACGTCACGGTGATGCCCGGCTACACGGGCACGCTGAACGCGCGGGTGGTCGGCCTGGCCAGCGCCACGCCCCAGGCGGGTGAGGTCGGGGTCGGTCCGTTCGACGCGAGCAACCCGGTCGTCCAGCCGGGTACGGTCAAGTACAGCGTGGCCGTACCGGCGGGCAGCACGCTGACCCGGTTCGACGTGAACGCGGCGGACGACACCGATGACCTCGACCTCTACGTCTACAAGGACGGCGCCCTGGTCGACCTGTCGGCCAGCGGAGCGGCGGACGAGCAGGTGACGATCGTCGGCCCCGAGTCGGGGACCTACGACGTCTACGTCAACGGGTTCACGGTGCACGACACGGACGGCCTGGCGGACTTCGCCTTCACGCCGTTCGTCGTCGGGTCGGCCGACGAGGGCAACCTCACGGTCACGCCGGCCTCCGCGGCGGTCGTGGGCGGGACTCCGGAGTCCTTCACGGCAGCGTGGAGCGGGCTCGACCCCGCGAAGCGCTACCTCGGCTGGATCGGCTGGGACGACGGCGCCGGCGATGTCGGCGTGACGATCGTCTCCGTCAACTAGCACCACAACCAGCACCACCGAGCACCACACGCAGGACCCCCGTCGGCCGATCGGACCGGCGGGGGTTCTGCGTGGGTGCACCCTCGGCCCCGCTCACCTAGGCTCGGTCGGATGAGCACCAGCAGCCTGGCCGACGCACTCCGCGCGGCACCCGACGAGGTGCTCGAGGCACTGCTGCTGGCCCGGCCGGACCTCACCCATCCGGTCCCGACCGACCTCGCCCAGCTCGCCGCCAGGGCCACCACCTCGTCGTCCGTCGCCCGGGCGATGGACCGGCTCGACCGCTGGACCCTCCAGGTGCTCGAAGCGGCCTGCGTGCCCCCCGAACCGGTTCCGCTGCCGGTCCTGCACCAGCTGATCGCAGCCGACACCGGGACCGTCGGCGACGTCGAGACGGCGACGGACCGCCTGCTCGCTTTGGCATTGCTCTGGACCGACGGCGCCGGCCTGCGGGTGGTGGTCGCGGCGCGCGAGCTGTTCGGACCCCAGCCGTGCGGGCTCGGGCCACCCCGGGCGCAGCTACCTGCCACCTCGGCGGCGTCGGTGCCGGACGCTCGTCAGGTCCTCGACCTGGTGAGCCGGGCGCCGGCAGGCGTCGTCGCCCTGCTCGACCGGCTGATGTGGGGCCCCCCGATCGGAACCGTCGAGCGAGCCGACCGGATCGTGGACGTCGACACCGCCGAGTCCCCCGTCGACTGGCTGCTCGCCCACGGGCTGCTCGTGCCTACCGGCGCGAGCACGGTCGTGCTGCCCCGCGAGGTCGCCCTGGCCCTGCGCGGCGGGCGCGCCCTCGCCCACCCGCAGCCCCGACCACCCGTGATCCCTGCCGTGCACAGCCGGGAGCCCGCCCGGGTCGACGGCACCGCCGGGCAGCAGGCCCTCACCTTCGCACGGGCGGTCGAGGACCTGCTGGAGGCCTGGTCGGTCGAGCCGCCGCCGGTCCTCCGGGCGGGCGGGCTCGGTGTGCGCGAGCTGCGGCGAGCGGCGGCGCTGCTCGACGTGGAGGAGTGGGCCGCCGCCCTGGTCATCGAGACGGCCCACGCCGCCGGGCTGCTCGCGGTTGGTGGGGAGATGGACGCCAGGTGGCTGCCGACCCCCGCCTACGACCTCTGGCGGGGGCGTGACACCGACCTGCGCTGGGCCGGGCTGGCCGACGCCTGGCTGCGGACCACCCGGGTGGCTGGGCTCGTCGGCCACCGGGACCGGGACAAGGCCCTCGCCGCGCTCGGCCCGGAGCTCGACCGGGTGCTCGCCCCCGAGGTGCGCCGCGGCACCCTCGACGCCCTGAACGAGCTTGCGCCGGGGACGGTCCCCGACCCTGAAGCGATCATCGAGAACCTCGCCTGGCACCGCCCGCGCCGACCCCACCGACTGCGGTCGGACATCGTGGGCTGGACCGTGCGTGAGGCCGAGCACCTCGGCATCACCGGGTTGGGCGCACTCGCCGCACCCGGCCGGGCGCTGATCGAGGACGGGGTCGAGGCCGCGGCCGACGCCCTGCTCCCGCTGCTCCCCCGGCCGCTGGACCACGTGCTGCTGCAGGCCGACCTCACCGCGGTGGCCCCCGGTCCGCTCGAGACCGGTCTCGCTCGGGAGCTGGCGTTGATGGCCGACGTGGAGTCCACCGGCGGCGCCACCGTCTTCCGGTTCAGCCCGGCGTCGGTACGCCGAGCGCTGGACGCCGGCCGGTCCGCCGCGGACCTCCAGGCCCTGCTGGTGGCTCGGTCACGGACCCCCGTTCCCCAGCCGCTGGCGTACCTGGTCGACGACATGGCCCGCCGGCACGGCCGGATCCGGGTGGGCGTGGCCTCGGCGTATGTCCGCGCCGACGACGAGGAGGTGCTCGGCCAGCTGCTGGCCGAACGACGGGCCGCCGACCTGCGGCTGCGTCGGCTTTCGCCCACCGTCCTCGCAGCGCAGGCGCCGGTCGACCTGGTCCTGGAACGGCTGCGCGCGATGGGGTACGCCCCGGCCGCCGAGACCCCCGAGGGGGACGTGCTCGTGCGCCGACCGGACGCCCGCCGAAGTCCGGCCGGGCACCGCGCCCCGAGGCTGGTCACCGAGCCCGCCGTCCCGACCCGCACCCTGGTCGCGGCGGCGGTCCGGGCGCTGCGCGCGGGCGAGCGGGCGAGCCGCGCCCTTCGCGGTCCCCTGGTCGTCGGGATGGCCTCCTCGGCTGCGCCCCGGCGGACAGGGACTGCGGAGATCCTCGCGCTCCTGCGCTCGGCCCTGGACAACGGGCGCTCGGTGTGGATCGGCTACGCCGACACGCAGGGTGGGGTCGTCGAGCGGGTCATCGACCCCGTGCGCCTGGCGGGTGGCTACCTCACGGCCTACGACCACCGGTATGCCGAGGTGCACTCCTTCGCCGTGCACCGGATCACCGGAGCGGCCGAGCTCGCCGTGGGTGCCACCGACTGAGGAGCCTCAGTTCGGGCAGTTCGTCGCAGCCCACGTGCCGACGACACCGAAGTTCGTGCCGAACTTCCCCAGCGCCTCCTGGATGCGCTCGGCGTCGCCCGCACCCAGCGACCCCTGGCTGGCTGCGTCCGCCATCAGCCGGAAGTACTCGGCGATTCCCTTCGCCGCGTCCCGGATCTCGGCCGGGGCCAACCGATCGATGTCGTCGGCCGCCGCCTTGATCGCGTTGACCTGCTCCTTCGTCGGCAGTTCACCGTCGGCGACCGGTCCGACCCGCTCGTCCAGGTTGTCGAAGATGTCACAGAACGCCTTGGCCGACGCGCTGCCTCCGCCCGACGACGAGGACGACGCCGTCGGTGAGGGGCTGGCCGACGGGCTGCCGGACGACCCGGTGCTGCTCGCCGCGGGTTTGCTCCCGCCCGCGTTGACCGTGCCGCCATCGTCGGAGCCGCCGCAGGCGGAGGTCACGAGGACCGTGGCGATGGCCAGAGCTGCCCAGGAGATTCGACCGTTCGTCATGGCGTGGGAGTCTCGCACGAGATCCGCCCACGGATCACCCCTCTGCCCGAAGTGCTCGGCGCAGCCGCTCGGTGACGCCGGACCGGCTGACCTGGGAGACACTGGGCGGGTGACCGACGGCCCGTTGATCGTCCAGTCCGACAAGACCCTGCTGCTCGAGATCGACCACGCGCTGGCCGGTGACTGCCGGCTGGCGATCGCGCCGTTCGCCGAGCTCGAACGCGCGCCCGAGCACGTGCACACGTATCGGCTCACGCCACTCGGCTTGTGGAACGCGCGCGCCGCCGGGCACGACGCCGAGCAGGTCATCGACACCCTGCTGCGCTACAGCCGCTACGCCGTCCCCCACGCCCTGCTGGTCGACATCGCCGACACCATGGGGCGCTACGGCCGGCTGCGGCTGCTCAACCACCCGGCCCACGGCCTGGTCCTCGAGTCCAGCGACCGCGCGGTCCTGGAGGAGGTGCTGAGGTCGGCGAAGATCCGCCCGCTCGTCGGTGCCCGGCTCGACGACGACACCGTGCAGGTGCACCCGTCCGAGCGCGGGCACGTCAAGCAGGTGCTGCTGCGCCTGGGCTGGCCGGCCGAGGACCTGGCCGGCTACGTCGACGGGGAGGCCCACCCGATCGGCCTGGTCGAGGACGGCTGGTCGCTGCGGACGTACCAGCGCGAGGCCGCCGACAGCTTCCACGCGGGAGGCTCGGGGGTGGTCGTGCTGCCCTGCGGGGCCGGTAAGACCATCGTGGGGGCGGCGGCGATGGCCCGCGCCGGCGCCACCACGCTGATCCTGGTGACCAACACGGTGGCCGCCCGGCAGTGGAAGTCCGAGCTGCTCATCCGCACCACGCTGACCGAGGACGAGATCGGCGAGTACTCCGGCGCGCGCAAGGAGATCAGGCCGGTCACCATCGCCACCTACCAGGTGATGACGACGAAGCGGAAGGGCGTCTACGCGCACCTCGAGCTGTTCGACGAGCGGGACTGGGGGCTGATCGTCTACGACGAGGTCCACCTGCTGCCGGCCCCGATCTTCCGGTTCACGGCCGACATCCAGTCCCGTCGACGGCTGGGGCTCACCGCCACCCTGGTGCGTGAGGACGG
>DAIRVJ010000024.1:0-1743 GCA_036802895.1 Candidatus Nanopelagicales bacterium | reverse complement strand
CAGTACCTCGACCAGCTGCACGAGCTCGGTGAGCGGCTCGGCGTCCCGGTCATCACCGGCGAGACCACCGTCCGGGAGCGGCAGCGGCTGTTCGCGGCGTTTCGAGCCGGCGAGGAGCCGTGCCTGGTCGTGTCCAAGGTCGCGAACTTCTCCATCGACCTTCCCGAGGCGGCCGTCGCCGTCCAGGTGTCCGGGTCCTTCGGCTCCCGGCAGGAGGAGGCCCAGCGCCTGGGGCGGCTGCTGCGTCCCAAGGCCGACGGTCGCGCCGCCCGCTTCTACGCGGTGGTCGCCCGCGACACCGCGGACCAGGACTTCGCCGCGCACCGGCAGCGATTCCTCGCGGAGCAGGGCTACGCCTACCGGATCGTCGATGCGCAGGACGTCCTCGACGGCGTGCTGGACGCCGACTCCTGAGGCCGGCTCAGATGAAGAGGTTGATCCTGGACTGCTGCATCCGGTCGAGCACGGTGGTCGCGCCGACCGGCTCACCCACCCCGTCGATCAGCTGGTCGCGGTCGATCCCCAGCAGGTCCATGGTCATCTGGCACGGCCACAGGCCAACGCCGAGGTCCTGGCAGGCGGTGAGCAGCTCCTCCGGCTGCGGGACCCGATGCCGGGCAGCCGCGCGGCGCAGCAGCCGGGCACCCGAACCCCGGACGTCGAGGCGGGAGAGCCGGGCCCGCTTCATCCCCGGCGGGTTGGCGACCGAGAGCAGCCGCGACAGCGCGTCGTCACCGGTGACGCGCACGTCGTCACGCACGAGGGGGAACAGCCCCCAGAAGGTGAAGAAGACGGTCACCTCGAGCCCGGCTGCCGCACCGGTCGAGCTGAGGATCAGCGTGGGCCACAGCCGGTCCAGCTCGCCGCTCCACGCGACGATCGTCATGCCCCCGCCCGTGCCCGAGGCCTCGTCCACGCGCCCAGCCTAGACTCGCCGACCGTGAGCGCCGACCGGCCGGACCTCAGCCGTGAAGGGCTCGTGGACGCCTGGCTGGGCTGTTGTCGGCGCGTCCGGGCCCGCAAGGACATCGCTGGCGTCGGAGCGCGGCTGATCGCGAGCTATGCCGAACCCGCTCGCGCCTACCATGGGCTCGACCATCTCGTCGACGTGCTCATCCAGGTCGACCGGCTGGCCGATGTCAGCCTCGACCCGGACGTCGTCCGGCTCGCCGCCTGGTTCCACGACGCCGTCTACGACCCGGTCCGAGCCGACAACGAGACCCGCAGCGCCGCGCTGGCGGAGCGCGAGCTGCGCACCCTGCGGGTTGACCCCGCCGTCGTCACCGAGGTCGCTCGACTCGTCCGCCTCACCGTCACGCACGACCCCGGACCGGACGATCGCAACGGGTCGGTGCTGTGCGACGCCGACCTGGCGGTGCTCGGGCGGGACGAGAGCGGGTACCTCGCCTACGCGCAGGCGATCCGGGCCGAGTACGGCCACCTCGACGACGCGTCGTTCAGGGCGGGGCGAGCCGACGTCCTGCGCCGGCTGCTGGCCCGTCCGACGCTGTACGGAACGACGGAGGGTCAGCGTCGGTGGGAGGAGGCCGCCCGCCGCAACCTGACCCGCGAGCTCGCCACGCTGCACAGCTACGGCGGCTGAGCCGGGGGCCGGTGCTTCGGGCGCCGCAGGCCGGCAGCGGTGAGTCGGGCGACCAGTTCCTTGCTGGTCACGGCCCGCGCACCGGCGGCGATCACCGCATCCCGGCGTTCGGAAGGCACGTCGTAGTGGTCGCCGTCGAA
>DAIRVJ010000023.1:0-22234 GCA_036802895.1 Candidatus Nanopelagicales bacterium | reverse complement strand
AGGTGCGGGATCGGCTACCTGCACACCGGGATCGAGAAGAACCTCGAGTACCGCTCGTGGACCCAGGGCGTCACCTTCGTCACCCGCATGGACTACCTGTCGCCGTTCTTCAACGAGACGGCGTACTGCCTGGCGGTCGAGCGGCTGCTCGGGATCACCGAGCAGGTGCCCGAGCGGGCCACGGTCATCCGGGTGATGCTGATGGAGCTGAACCGGATCAGCTCCCACCTGGTCTGCCTGGCCACCGGCGGGATGGAGCTCGGCGCGCTGACCGCCATGATCTTCGGGTTCCGTGAGCGCGAGATGGTGCTCGACATCTTCGAGCTGGTCACCGGGCTGCGGATGAACCATGCCTACATCCGGCCGGGCGGCGTCGCCCAGGACCTCCCCCCGGGAGCCGTCGACACGATCGCCGAGACCCTCGGCCACCTGCGCAAGAACTTCAGCGACACGGCGAACCTGCTGGTCGACAACGGGGTCTGGATGGCGCGGACCAACGGCATCGGCTATCTCGACCTCGCCGGCTGCATGGCGCTGGGCGTCACCGGGCCGGTGCTGCGGGCCACCGGGCTGCCCTGGGACCTGCGCAAGACCCAGCCCTACTGTGGCTACGAGGGCTACGACTTCGACGTGGTCACCAAGACCAGCTGCGACGCCTACGGCCGGTTCCTGATCCGGCTGGCCGAGCTGAACGAGTCGGTCAAGATCGTCGAGCAGTGCCTGGACAAGCTGCGGCCCGGTCCGGTCATGGTCGAGGACAAGAAGATCGCGTGGCCGGCCCAGCTGGCGCTCGGATCCGACGGCCTGGGCAACTCACTCGACCACATTCGGCACATCATGGGCGAGTCCATGGAGGCCCTGATCCACCACTTCAAGCTGGTGACCGAGGGGTTCCGCGTTCCTCCCGGCCAGGTCTACCAGGCCGTGGAGTCGCCGCGTGGCGAGCTGGGCGTGCACATGGTCGCCGACGGCGGAACCCGCCCCTACCGGGTGCACTTCCGCGACCCGTCGTTCACCAACCTGCAGGCCGTCGCGGCGATGTGCGAGGGCGGCCAGGTCGCCGACGTCGTCGCCGCCGTCGCCTCGATCGACCCCGTCATGGGTGGAGTGGACCGCTGACATGTCGCTGACCGACGACACCCAGGCCGAGATGCGCGGCATCATGGCGCGCTACCCGCACGCGCGATCGGCGCTGCTGCCGATGCTGCACCTGGTCCAGGCTGAGGAGGGGTACGTCACCCCGGAGGGGATCGAGCTGTGCGCCGACCTCCTCGGGCTGAGCACCGCGGAGGTGTCAGCCGTGGCGACGTTCTACTCGATGTACAAGCGCCGGCCGGTGGGCGACTACCTCGTCGGGGTCTGCACCAACACGCTGTGCGCGGTCATGGGCGGCGACGCGATCTTCGCCGGGCTCAAGGAGCACCTGGACGTCGGCAACGACGAGACCACCGCCGACGGTGTGGTCACCTTGGAGCACATCGAGTGCAACGCCGCGTGCGACTACGCACCGGTCGTCATGGTCAACTGGGAGTTCTTCGACAACCAGACGGTCTCGAGCGCCAAGGACGTCGTCGACCGGCTCCGTGCCGGCGAGGAGGTCGTCTCCACCCGCGGACCGAAGGTCTGCCGGTTCCGCGACGTCGAGCGGGTGCTCGCCGGCTTCCCCGACGGGCTGGCCGGCGAGGGGCCGTCGGCGGGTCCGGCGTCCCTGGTCGGCCTCGAGCTCGCCCGGCAGCGGGGCGAGTCCGCCCCGCCGGCGCCCGCCACCACGAAGACCACCGCGGCGAAGAAGGGCTGACCGTGCCGCTGACCCCCGTGCTGTCCGCCCACTGGGACGAGCCCGACTCGTTCACCCTCGAGGGCTACCGCCGTCACGGCGGGTACCAGTCCCTGCCGGGCGTGCTCGCTCGGCACCCGGACGAGATCACCCAGCTGGTCAAGGACTCCGGCCTGCGCGGCCGTGGCGGCGCCGGGTTCCCCACCGGCATGAAGTGGGGGTTCATCCCCAAGGACGACGGGAAGCCGCACTACCTGGTCGTCAACGCCGACGAGTCCGAGCCAGGCACCTGCAAGGACACCCCCTTGCTGATGGCGAACCCGCACGCCCTCGTCGAGGGCATGATCATCGCCTCGTACGCCATCAGCGCCCACCACGCGTTCATCTACATCCGGGGCGAGATCGTGCACGTCGTCCGCAGGGTGCAGGCCGCGGTCGCCGAGGCGGCCGCCGCCGGCTACCTCGGACGCGACATCCTGGGCAGCGGCTACGACCTCGACATCACCGTGCACATCGGGGCTGGGGCCTACATCTGCGGCGAGGAGACCGCCCTGCTGGACTCCTTGGAGGGCCGACGCGGCCAGCCCCGGCTGCGGCCGCCTTTCCCGGCGGTGGCCGGTCTGTACGCCTGCCCCACGGTCGTCAACAACGTCGAGTCCATCGCCAGCGTGCCGGCCATCGTCAACGCCGGGGCCGACTGGTTCCGGTCCATGGGGACTGAGAAGTCGGCCGGGTTCACCCTGTACTCGCTGTCCGGCCACGTCACCCGCCCGGGCCAGTACGAAGCACCGCTCGGGGTCACCCTGCGCGAGCTGCTGGACCTGGCCGGTGGTGTCCGCGAGGGCCACGAGCTGAAGTTCTGGACGCCGGGAGGGTCCTCGACGCCGCTGCTCACCGCGGCGCACCTCGACGTCCCTCTGGACTACGAGGCGGTCGGGGCCGCCGGCTCCATGCTCGGCACCAAGGCCCTGCAGATCTTCGACGACACCACCTGCGTGGTCCGTGCGGTCCTGCGCTGGACCGAGTTCTACCGGCACGAGTCGTGCGGCAAGTGCACCCCGTGCCGCGAGGGCACCTACTGGCTCGTCCAGCTGCTCGACCGGCTGGAGCGGGGCGGGGGCACCGCCGGTGACCTCGACACCCTCCTGGACCTGTGCGACAACATCCTGGGGCGCGCGTTCTGCGCCCTCGGCGACGGAGCGACCAGCCCCATCACCTCGTCCATCGAGTACTTCCGCGACGAGTACCTCGCCCACGTCGAGCAGGGTGGCTGCCCGTTCGACCCCGTTGCCGCCACCGTCTTCGCGGGAGCGAGCGCCTGATGACCGTGACGACCTCCAGCCCGTCCTCCGGCGGCGAGCTCCAGCCCCGCAGCGACCTGGTCACGCTCACCATCGACGGGATGTCGGTCAGCGTGCCCAAGGGCACCCTCGTCATCCGAGCGGCGGAGCTGCTGGGGGTGGTGATCCCGAGGTTCTGCGACCACCCGCTGCTGGACCCGGTCGGTGCCTGTCGGCAGTGCCTGGTCGAGGTCGAGGGTCAGAAGAAGCCGCTGGCCTCGTGCACGACGACGGTCACCGAGGGCATGGTGGTGCGCACCCAGCTCACCTCGCCGATGGCCGACAAGGCCCAGCACGGGGTCATGGAGCTCCTCCTCATCAACCATCCCCTGGACTGCCCGATCTGCGACAAGGGCGGCGAGTGTCCCCTGCAGAACCAGGCGATGAGCAACGGCCGGGGGGAGTCCCGGTTCGAGGGACCGAAGCGGACGTTCCCCAAGCCGATCCCGCTCTCCAGCCAGGTGCTGCTCGACCGGGAGCGCTGCATCTCCTGCGCTCGGTGCACCCGGTTCGCGGCGCAGATCGCGGGGGACCCGTTCATCGAGCTGCTGGAGCGGGGAACGCAGCAGCAGGTGGGCGTCTACGCCGTGCAGCCCTTCAACTCCTACTTCTCGGGCAACACCGTGCAGATCTGCCCGGTCGGCGCGCTGACCGGCACCGCCTACCGCTTCCGGTCGCGCCCGTTCGACCTGGTCTCGGTGCCCACGGCGTGCGAGCACTGCGCCTCGGGCTGCGCCCTGCGCACCGACTACCGGCGCAGCACCGTGCTGCGCCGGCTCGCCGGCGACGATCCCCTCGTCAACGAGGAGTGGAACTGCGACAAGGGCCGCTGGGCGTTCACCTACGCCTCCTCCCCTGACCGGCTCACCGCCCCGCTGGTCCGTGACGAGTCCGGCCGGCTGGTGCCCACCTCCTGGCCGGACGCGCTGGCGACGGCGGCGGCCGGGCTGATCACCGCGCGCGCCGCCGGCGGCACCGGCGTCCTGGTGGGCGGCCGAGCCACCCTCGAGGACGCCTACGCCTACGCGAAGTTCGCGCGGGTCGCCCTCGGCACCAACGACATCGACTTCCGGGCCCGCCCGACCTCCGCCGAGGAGACCGACTTCCTCACCGCCTGCGTGGCCGGTCGCGGCGTCGACGACCCCGCCAGCCCGACGTACGCCGACCTGGACGCCGCCCCGGTCGTCGTCCTCGCCGGCGTGGAGCCCGAGGACGAGTCGCCGATCGTGTTCCTGCGGCTGCGCAAGGCCGTGCGCGCCCGCGGTCTGCCCGTCGTCACGGTGGCCGCCTGGCGCTCGAGAGGCAGCGAGAAGCTGCAGGCGCGACTGCTGGCGGCGCTCCCGGGGGCCGAGGCGCAGGTGCTCACCGCCCTGGCCGCCGACTCCCCGCAGGATGCCGCACAGGCGGAGGTCGCCCGGATGCTGAGGGAGCCGGGGTCGGTGCTGCTCGTCGGGGAGCGACTCGCCACGTCTCCTGGCGCGTTGTCGGCGGCCGCGTCGCTGGCCGCCGAAACGGGCGCCCGGTTGGGCTGGGTGCCGCGGCGGGCCGGCGAACGCGGTGCCGTGGAGGCCGGCGCCCTCCCGACGCTGCTGCCCGGTGGCCGGCCGGTGGTCGACGCGACCGCCCGGGTCGACACGGCCGCGGCCTGGGGCGTACCCACCCTGCCGACCGAGCCGGGGCGCGATGTCGAGGCCATGCTGGCCGCGGCCCGCTCCGGTTCCCTGGGCGCCCTCGTCGTCGGCGGGGTGGAAGTCGACGACCTCGCCGACCCGGGAGCGGCCCTCGCCGCGTTGGACGCGGTGCCCTTCCTGGTCAGCCTCGAGCTGCGTGCCAGCGCCGTCACCGAGCGGGCGCACGTCGTGCTGCCCGTCGCGGCGATGACCGAGAAGCCGGGGACGTTCGTGAACTGGGAGGGTCGGGCCCGGCCCTTCGACCAGGTGCTCCGCGAGTCCAGCGCCATGGCCGACTCGCGCGTGCTGGCCTTGCTGGCCGAGGCGATGGGCACCTCGCTCGGCCTCGCGGGCCCCCTGGCGGCGCGCGTGGAGCTGGCCGAGCTGGAGACCTGGCAGGGTGGACGGGTGCCCGCCCCCGAGGTCCCCGCCGCGAGCCCCCCCGCGCCGTCCGGGCCGGGCCAAGCCGTGCTCGCCACCTGGCGGCTGCTGCTGGATGCCGGACGCCTGCAGGACGGTGAGCCGCACCTCGCGGGCACCGCTCACCCAGCCGTCGCGCGGGTGTCGGCGGCGACCGCGGCCGCTCTCGGCGTCGCGGCCGGACAGCCGCTGCGCGTCTCCACCGAGGGCGGCTCGGTCACCCTGCCGCTGGAGGTGGCTGACCTGCCCGACTCGGTCGTGTGGCTGCCGACGAACTCCGGCGGCTGCGCCGTCCATCGTGATCTCGGGGTCGTTGCGGGAGCCGTCGTGCAGTTGACCCCCGGAGGTGGCGCATGACCACCGCCCTGCCCGCCGCGGCCCGGACGGCGGAGGAGCTAGCCGGCTTCGGGACCGATCCCTGGTGGCTGATCGTGCTCAAGGCCGTCGCCATCTTCGTCGTGCTCGTCGTCTTCACCCTGCTCAACATCTGGGGCGAGCGACGGGTGGTCGCGCGCATGCAGCAGCGGATCGGGCCGAACCGGGTGGGCCCGTTCGGCCTGCTCCAGGGACTCATGGACGGCGTCAAGCTGGCCCTGAAGGAAGACATCATCCCCAAGGCGGCCGACAAGGCGGTCTTCGTCCTCGCGCCCATCCTCGCGGTGACCCCGGCGTTCCTGACCTGGGCCGTCATCCCCTTCGGCCCCGAGGTGTCGATCTTCGGGCACCGCACGCCCCTGCAGCTGACCGACTTCCCCGTCGCCGTCCTCTACATCCTCGCGGTCGCCTCGGTCGGGATCTACGGCATCGTCCTCGCCGGCTGGTCGAGCGGGTCGACGTACCCGCTCCTCGGGGGGCTGAGGTCCAGCGCGCAGATGATCAGCTACGAGGTCGCGATGGGACTGTCGTTCGTCGCGGTCTTCCTGATGGCCGGCTCGATGTCGACCTCGGCCATCGTGGAGGCGCAGGCGGGCGGGGGCTCGGCCGAGCTGTTCGGGACCACGATCGGCCTGCCGGGCTGGTACATCGTCCTGCTGCTTCCGTCGTTCGTCATCTACGTGATCTCCATGGTGGGCGAGACCAACCGCGCCCCCTTCGACCTGCCGGAGGCCGAGGGCGAGCTGGTCGGCGGCTTCCACACCGAGTACAGCTCGTTGAAGTTCGCCCTGTTCTTCCTGGCCGAGTACGTCAACCTGGTCACGGTGTCCGCCCTCGCGACCACGCTGTTCCTCGGTGGCTGGCGAGCGCCGTGGCCGATCTCCTTGTGGTCGGGCGCGAACGAGGGCTGGTGGCCGCTCATCTGGTTCTTCAGCAAGCTGGTCGTGTTCATCTTCGTCTTCATCTGGCTGCGGGGCACCCTCCCGCGCCTGCGCTACGACCAGTTCATGAAGCTGGGCTGGAAGGTGCTGATCCCGACCTCGCTCGTCTGGATCGTCGCGGTGGCGGCGGTCCGGGTGGTGCGCTCGGGAGGAGCGGACCTCGGCCGGGTCGTCATCGGGGTCTTCGTGGCTGCCGCGCTGCTCATGCTGGTGTGGTCGATGCTGGACGCCCGGGCCGAGCGCAAGCGCCCGGCGGTCGTCCACCGGGCACCCCCCGACCCGTTCGCCGGAGGACACCCCGTGCCGCCGCTGCCGCCACGCCCGGGCGCCGCGCACGCGCCCGCCACCGTCTCCGTCCAGTCCCACGAGGAGCGCCCCGGTGCCTGACGCCAAGCTCCCGGGCCGCGGCTTCGTCACGACCTTCCGGACGATGTTCAAGAAGGTGACGACCGAGCAGTACCCGGAGGAGGTCAAGACCACCGCCCCTCGCTTCCACGGGCGGCACCTGCTCAACCGTCATCCCGACGGTCTGGAGAAGTGCGTCGGGTGCGAGCTGTGCGCCTGGGCCTGTCCCGCTGACGCGATCTACGTCGAGGGCGCGCAGAACACCGAGGAGGAGCGCTACTCGCCGGGGGAGCGGTACGGTCGCGTCTACCAGATCAACTACCTGCGCTGCATCTTCTGCGGGCTGTGCATCGAGGCCTGCCCCACCCGGGCGCTCACGATGAGCAACGAGTTCGAGCTGGCCGACGACAACCGGGCCGACCTGATCTACGAGAAGGCCGACCTGCTGGCACCCATGCTGCGGGGCATGCTCGAGCCTCCGCACCCGATGGTCCCCGGGACCGACGAGGGCGACTACTACCGGGGGGAGGTCACCGAGGCGGTGCCCGAGCAGGTCGCATGGGTCGAGCGGACCCGTGGGGCGGCCGTCCGGGCCGACGGGGAGGACGCATGACTGCCCTCCCGCTGGTGGAGGCCGCCACCTCCAGTGCCCAGACCGTGGGCTTCTGGATCGTCGGGCCGCTCGCGGTGCTCGGCGGGCTGATGATGGTGGTCAGCCGCCGGGCGGTGCACAGCGCGCTGTGGCTGGCCATGGCGATGATCAGCCTGGCGATCCTGTACGTGATGCAGGGCGCGGTGTTCCTGGGCGTCGTCCAGGTCGTCGTCTACACCGGCGCGGTCATGATGCTGTTCCTGTTCGTGCTCATGCTGGTCGGCGTCGACGCCTCCGACTCCCTGGTCGAGACGCTGCGCGGTCAGCGCGTGGTCGCCGGGCTCGCCGGGCTCGGCTTCGGTGCGCTGATGATCAGCGCGCTCGGGCAGAGCGTGCTGTCCCCGGTCGTCGGCGTCGAGGCCGCCAACCGGGCCAGGGGCGGAAACGTCGAAGGGCTGGCCGAGCTGCTGTTCACCCGCTACCTCTGGGCCTTCGAGCTGACCTCGGCGCTGCTCATCACCGCGGCGGTCGGCGCGATGCTGCTCGCCCACCGGGAGCGGGTCATCCCCCGCGCGACCCAGCGTCAGCTCTCGCGACGCCGCATCCGCGGGCCGCATGCCACGCCGCTGCCGCCGCCGGGCGTCTACGCCCGGCACAACGCCGTGGACACGCCCGCGCTGCTGCCCGACGGTTCGCCGACCGAGCTCTCCGTGCCGGCGCCCCTGTCGGCCAGCGGGGCCACCCGGGCACCGACCAGCCAGGTGGTGCCAGAGATCGACTCCGGGCCGGAGGACGAGCGATGAGCCCGATGCACTACCTCACGGTGTCCGTCCTGCTGTTCTCGATCGGGGCGGTCGGCGTGCTCGTCCGACGCAACGCCATCGTCGTGTTCATGTCGGTGGAGCTGATGCTGAACGCGTGCAACCTCGCGTTCGTGACGTTCTCGCGCACCAACGGCGCCCTCGACGGCCAGGTGATCGCGTTCTTCGTCATGGTGGTCGCCGCATCCGAGGTGGTGGTCGGCCTGGCCATCATCATGACCATCTTCCGCACCCGGCGCTCCGCCTCGATCGACGACGCGAACCTGCTCAAGTACTGACGATGAGGACCACCGTGCAGACCTATCCGAGGGGAGCCGCATGACGGCCGCCGACGTCGTCGCGACCGAGTCGCTGCAGGCCGTCCCCGCGACCGGGGTGTTCGCCCTGCTGTGGCTGGTCATCGGCCTGCCGGTGCTCGGTGCGGTGGTCCTGCTGGTCGGCGGTCGGCGCACCGACCGCTTCGGCCCGTTGCTCGCGACCGCGCTGCCCGGCCTGGCTTTCCTGCTGTCCGGCGCCATGTTCCTCACCCTGCTGGGCCGGGACGAGGCTGAGCGGGCGATCGGCCAGCACCTGTACTCCTGGGTCCCGGTCGGCGGATTCCAGGTCGACGTCGGCCTGCTCCTCGACCCCCTCTCGGTCTCGTTCGCCCTGCTGGTGACCGGTGTCGGCTGGCTCATCCACGTCTACTCGCTGGGCTACATGGCCGACGACCCGGACAAGCGCCGGTTCTTCGCCTACCTCAACTTGTTCCTCGCCGCGATGCTCCTGCTGGTCCTGTCGGACAGCTACCTCACCCTGTACGTCGGCTGGGAGGGGGTCGGGCTCGCCTCGTACCTGCTCATCGGGTTCTGGAACCACAACCCCGAGTACGCGACTGCGGCGAAGAAGGCCTTCGTCGTCAACCGGGTCGGTGACTTCGGCCTCTCCGTCGCGATCATGGTGATGTTCGCCGTGTTCGGCACCGTCTCGATCGCCGGAGTCGCCGAGGCGGCACCCGAGGCTTCCCAGGGCGTCGTCACGGCGCTGGGGTTGCTGCTGCTGCTCGCGGCCTGCGGCAAGTCCGCCCAGGTCCCCCTGCAGTCCTGGCTGGGCGACGCCATGGCCGGCCCGACGCCGGTCTCCGCGCTCATCCACGCCGCCACCATGGTCACCGCCGGGGTCTACCTGATCGCCCGTTCCAACGGCATCTACGACCTGTCGCCTGACGCCCGGCTGGCCGTCGTCGTCGTCGGGGCAGTCACCCTGCTCTTCGGTGCCATCGTCGGTTCGGCCAAGGACGACATCAAGAAGTCGCTCGCCGGCTCGACGATGAGCCAGATCGGGTACATGGTGCTCGCGGTCGGCCTCGGTCCGCTGGGGTACGCGTTCGGCATCGCCCACCTGCTGGCCCACGGGTTCTTCAAGGCGGACCTGTTCCTCGGGGCCGGATCGGTCATGCACGGGATGGGCAACGAGGTCGACATGCGCCGGTACGGCGCGCTGCGCGCGCGGATGCCCGTGACCTTCGTGACGTTCCTGCTCGGCTACCTGGCGATCATCGGCGTCCCGCCGTTCGCCGGCTACTTCACCAAGGACAAGATCATCGAAGCGGCGTTCGACCAGGGTGGCCTGCGCGGCTGGGTGTTCGGCGGGGCCGCGCTGCTCGGGGCGGCGATCACCGCCTTCTACATGACCCGCATGGTCGCGATGACGTTCTTCGGCGAGCAACGCTGGGCCGAGGGTGTGAGGCCGCACGAGTCCCCGCGGGTGATGACCGTGCCGATGATCGTCCTTGCCGGCCTCTCCGTGGTCGGTGGGCTCGTCCTCATGTGGCCGTTCGGGGGCGCACCACCCCTGGTCCGCTTCCTCGAGCCGGTGTTCGGCCCGGAACCCGAGGTCGAGCACCTGTTGTCTCCGGTGGCCGTGACGCTCATGACGCTGACCGTCGTCCTGGTCTCGGCGGCTGCGGCGTTCCGTCAGTACGCCCAGCGCCCGGTTCCTCAGACGGCCCCGGCCGGGGTCACGCCGTTGACGCGCGCCGCCCGGCGCGACCTGTACGGCGACGTGTTCAACGAGACGGTGTTCATGCGTCCCGGTCAGTACCTGACCCGGCTGCTGGTGTTCTTCGACAACCGGGTGGTCGACGGCTCCGTGAACGGGGTGGCCGCGACGATCGGGGGCCTGTCCGGGCGCCTGCGTCGGGTGCAGACCGGATTCGCCCGTTCCTACGCGATGTCCATGTTCGTGGGCGCGGCCGTCGTCGTGGCCGCCGTCGTGTTGGTGAGGATCTGACGTGAGCGGCGTGCCCTGGCTGACCCTGCTCGGCGTGGTGCCCCTGACGGGCGCCGTCGTCGTGGCCGCCATCCCGAGAGGTCGCGACCTGCTGGCCAAGCAGGTGGCCTTGGGCGTCTCGCTGATGGTCCTCGTGCTGACGGTCGTGATGGCCCTCCAGTACGACCCGGCCGGCGACTCGTTCCAGTTCACCGAGCGCTACGACTGGATCCCGCGCTTCGGCATCTCCTACGCCGTGGGCGTCGACGGGATCGCGCTGGTGCTCCTCGCCATGGCCGCGGTCCTCGTCCCGGTCGTGATCCTGTCGAGCTGGCACGATGCCGAGACGTCCGCCCGTCCGGCGAGGGTGTACTTCGCCCTCATGCTGGCGCTCGAGGCGTGCATCGTCTGGGTGTTCTCGGCGACCGACTTGTTCCTGTTCTACGTGTTCTTCGAGGTCATGCTCGTCCCCGTCTACTTCCTGATCGGGACGTTCGGCGGCGCCCAGCGGTCGTACGCCGCCGTGAAGTTCCTGCTGTACAGCCTGCTCGGCGGCCTGCTCATGCTCGCGGCGCTGATCGGGCTCTACGTCGTGTCCACCCGGAGCATTCCCGGCGGCACGTTCGACTTCTTCGCTTTGCGCGACCTGCCGATCGACCCGGCCACCCAGAAGATGCTCTTCCTCGGCTTCTTCTTCGCCTTCGCCGTGAAGGCGCCGCTGTGGCCCTTCCACACCTGGCTGCCGGATGCGGCCGCAGAGGCCACGCCCGGCACCTCCATCCTGCTCATCGGTGTGCTGGACAAGGTCGGGACGTTCGGCATGCTGCGCTACTGCCTGCAGCTCTTCCCCGACGCGTCCCGCTACTACGCCCCTGCGGTCGTCGTCATCGCCGTCGTCGGCATCGTCTATGGCGCCCTGGTGGCGATCGGCCAGTCCGACATGCTGCGCCTGGTCGCCTACACGTCGCTGTCGCACTTCGGGTTCATCGCCCTGGGCATCTTCGCGTTCACGACACAAGGCCAGTCGGGTTCCACGCTGTACATGGTGAACCACGGCTTCTCGACGGCCGGCCTGCTGATCGTGGCCGGCTACCTGATCCGCAGACGAGGGTCCAAGCTGATCGCCGACTACGGTGGCGTCCAACGGGTCGCGCCGCTGCTGGCGGGGGTGTTCCTCGTCATGGGGCTGGCCAGTCTCGCCCTTCCAGGGCTCTCCACGTTCGTCAGCGAGTTCCTGGTGATGGTCGGCACCTACACGCGCTATCCCGTTGCCGCCGTCATCGCCACCGCGGGGATCGTCCTGGCCGCGCTGTACATCCTCATCTGGTTCCAGCGGGTGGCCACGGGCCCGGCCACGGAAGCGGTGCGAGGCATGCGGGACCTGGTCGGCCGCGAGATGCTCGCGGTTGTCCCGCTTGTGGTGCTGCTCGTGGGCCTGGGCTTCTTCCCCAAGCCCGTCCTGGACGTCGTGAACCCGGCCGTGACCACGACGCTCGACCGGGTCGGCGTCTCCGACCCGGCCCCGACCGTCGACGCCGAAGGGACCGCTCCGTGACCCCCGCGCTCGCCGACGTCTACCCCACGCCGAGCCTGGAGTACGCGGCACTCTCACCCGTGCTCGTCGTCCTCGGCGTGGCGCTGGCCGGTGTCCTGGTCGAGGCCTTCGTCGCCCGGTCGGCCCGCCCCGTGGTCCAGGTCCTGCTTGCGGTCGGCGGGCTCGTGGTGGCGTTCGTGCTGGTGGTCTGGAATGCGCTGCGCGGCGTCGAGCAGCTAGCCGCGCAGACGGCCCTAGCCGTCGACGGGCCGGCGCTGTTCCTGCAGGGAACCGTGCTCCTGCTCGCGGTGGGTGGGGTCCTGCTCATGGGCGAGGACCGGTTGGACCCGTCCGGGGACGCGTTCGCCCCGTTGCCCGCGGCGACCCCCGGGAGCCCCGACGAGAAGGCGGCGGCGGAGGCGGGGTGGCGGCAGACCGAGGTGTATCCGCTGGCCATGTTCGCCGTCGGCGGCATGCTCCTCTTCCCGGCGGCCAACGACCTGCTGACGATGTTCGTCGCCCTCGAGGTGCTCTCGCTCCCGCTGTACCTGATGGCCGGGCTCGCCCGGCGCCGGCGGCTGATCTCCCAGGAGGCCTCCCTCAAGTACTTCCTGCTGGGGGCGTTCTCGTCTGCGTTCTTCCTCTTCGGTGTCGCGATGACCTACGGGTTCGCCGGCACGCTGTCGCTCGGCGGCATCGCCGACGCTGTGGGCAGCCAGGTCGGCCGCGATCCGCTGCTGCTGGCCGGGATCGGCCTGATGGGGGTGGGGCTGCTGTTCAAGGTCAGCGCCGCGCCCTTCCACTCCTGGACCCCGGACGTGTACCAGGGGGCCCCCACCGCAGTCACCGGCTTCATGGCCGCGTGCACCAAGGTGGCCGCCTTCGGAGCGCTGATGCGGGTGTTCTACGTGGCGCTCGGCGGCGTGCGCTGGGACTGGCGCCCGATGATGTGGATCGTCGCCATCCTCACGATGGTGGTGGGCTCGGTGCTGGCGATCACCCAGACCGACGTCAAACGGCTGCTGGCCTACTCCTCGATCGCGCACGCGGGCTTCCTGCTCACCGGGGTGCTGGCGGTCAGCGGCGACGGCGTGTCCAGCACGCTGTTCTACCTGGTCGCCTACGGTTTCACCACGATCGGCGCCTTCGGGGTGGTGACTCTGGTCCGTGACGCGGGCGGGGAGGCGACGCACCTGTCCCAGTGGACCGGCCTCGGCCGCCGTTCGCCGCTGGTCGCGGGGGTCTTCGCGCTGTTCCTCCTTGCGCTGGCTGGCATCCCGCTGACCAGCGGCTTCACGGGCAAGTTCGCGGTCTTCTCGGCGGCCGTGGGGGGCGGTGCGACGCCGCTGGTGATCGTGGGTGTCCTCGCGAGCGCGGTCGCCGCGTTCTTCTACGTCCGCATCATCGTGCTCATGTTCTTCAACGAGCCGGCCGCCGACGGCCCGACCGTGGTGGTGCCGAGCATCCTGACGCAGGCCGCCCTGACGATCGCCGTCGTGGCGACCCTGCTGCTGGGCGTGCTTCCCCAGCCCCTCCTCGATCTGGCCGACCGCGCGTCGGTCTTCGTCCGCTAGGGCTGCGGTGGCCTCAGTCGGACAGATCGGCCTGGATGTCGGTGACGACAGCCTCGAGCAAGGGCTGGCCGCGCGCCTGGCCCAGGTCGAGACCCTGCTGCACCACAGCGTGTCGAGCAGTGACCCCTTCGTCGCCGAGGTCGCGGCGCACCTCGTCGACGCCGGCGGCAAGCGGTTCCGGCCGTTGCTCACCCTGCTCGCCGCCGAATTCGGTGATCCGGACGCGCCGGGCGTGGTCCCGGCTGCGGTGGTCGTCGAGCTGACCCACCTGGCCACCCTGTACCACGACGACGTGATGGACGAGGCACCGCTGCGCCGTGGTGCGCCCTCCGCCAACGCGCGCTGGGACAACACCGTGGCCATCCTCACGGGCGACTTCCTGTTCGCACGGGCCTCCGACCTGCTCGCCGACCTCGGACCGGAGGCGGTGCGGATCCAGGCCCGCACGTTCGAACGGCTCGTGATGGGGCAGATCCGCGAGACCGTGGGGCCGGTCGACGGTGAGGACCCCCTTGACCACTACCTGGGGGTGGTGGGGGACAAGACGGCATCGTTGATCTCCACCGCCGGTCGGTTCGGCGCCATGCTCGCGGGCTGCGACCGGCCGACCATCGAGGCGTTGGCCCGTTTCGGCGAGTGCGTCGGCCTGGCGTTCCAGCTCTCCGACGACGTCCTGGACGTCGCCAGCGACTCGACGGCGTCCGGCAAGACTCCCGGCACGGACCTGCGGGAAGGCGTGCGCACCCTGCCTGTCCTGCACGCGCTGCGCTCGACCGAGCCCGGAGACCGAAGGCTGCTCGACCTGCTCGCCGGCGACCTGAGCGGCGGTGCCGAGCACGCGGAGGCTTTGGCGCTGCTGCGCGCCCACCCGGCGATGGCCGCTGCGCGTGCCGACCTGCGGCGATCGGCCGACGCCGCCCGGGCGCTGCTGGGTCCGCTTCCGGACGGTCCGGCCAAGGCCGCGTTGGGCCGGCTCATCGAAGCCGTCGTGGAACGCAGCGGCTGACCGGCTCCGCTACAGCCCGAGCCGGCGCGCGACCAGGTCGACCATCACCTCGGTCGCGCCGCCGCCGATGGCCAGCACCCGCGCGTCACGGTAGTGCCGCTCGACCTCGGTGCCGTGCATGTACCCCAGGCCGCCGAAGAGCTGGAGGGCCTGGTACGTGACGTGTTCACACGCAGCCACCGCGGTGTTCTTGGCCAGCGCCGCCTCCGTGGCCATGTCGGCGCCGGCAAGGTGGCGCAGCACGACCTGGCGAGTGTAGGTGCGGGCCACATCGACCTGACGGTGCATCTCGACGAGCTGGTGGCGGACGACCTGGCGGGTCGCGAGCGGTCGGCCGAACGTGCTGCGGTCGCGGGCCCATCGAACCGCCAGGTCCAGGCAGCGCTGGGCGGTGGCGTACGCCTGAACCGCCAGGGAGATGCGCTCCACGACGAACTGCTGGGCGAGCTGCGCGAACCCACTGCCCTCGGCTCCGACGAGGCAGGAGGCCGGGACGCGGCAGTCGGTGAACGCCAGCTCCGCCGTGTCCGAGCAGTGCCAGCCCATCTTCTGCAGGCGCCGGACGACGGCGAAGCCCGGCGTCTCGGCCGGGACCACGAGCAAGGACACGCCGGCCCATCCGGGCTCCCCGGTTCGGACCGCCACGGTCACCCAGTCGGCGCGGGCGCCCGAGGTGATGTAGGTCTTCGCTCCGTTGACCACGAACACCTCGCCCTCCCGGACCGCGCGGGTGCGCAACGCCGCCACGTCGGAGCCGCCGTCCGGCTCGGTCACCGCGAGCGCCGCGACCGCCTGCCCCTGCAGGACCGGCCGCACGAACCGGTCCACCTGGTCCGGGTCGCCGGCCGTGACGAGGTGGGGCAGGGCGATCCCGTGGGTGAACAAGGCCGCGACTAATCCGCCGCTGCCGCCGGACTGAAGGATCTCCTCGGTCAGCACGACGACGTCCGCGAGGTCGCCCCCACTGCCGCCGACGCGCTCGGGGAAGCCGATCCCCAGCAGCCCGACGCGCGCCGCCTGCGCGTGGAGCGAACGCGGGACCTCACCCGCCGCCTCCCAGGCCTCCAGGTCGGGGAGCACCTCGCGGGTCACGAAGTCGCGGACGAGCGCGCGAAGCGCCAGCCGCTCCGGCGTGTGGAAGGCGTCGGGCGGGGCGGTCACGGGGTCACCGGGGCCAGGGTGCCCAACCGACGGTCCACGGCTCGCTGCCGTGCGGCGTGCAGTGAGTCGGCGGAGAGCAGGACGAGGGCTCCCCAGACCAGCGTGAAACCGACCCACCGAGAGGTCGGCATGGCCTCGTGACGCACGAGGACGCCGATGAGGAACTGCATGACCGGGGTGAGGTACTGCATGAGCCCCATGGTGGACAGCGGGATGCGGGGCGCGGCAGCGCCGAAGAGCAGGAGCGGGATGGCGGTCACCACGCCGGCCCCGACGAGCAGCAGGGCGAGGCCGGCGGACGCGTGCCCGAACTCGGCGGTCCCCCTGGCTTGCAGGGCAGCCAAGAGCAGCACAGCCGGCAGGGCCAGCAGTGCGGTCTCCACGGCGAGGCTCTCGACGGCGGGCAGCGCGACCTTCTTCTTCGCCAGGCCGTAGGTGGCGAAGGAGAAGGCGAGGACCAGGGCGATCCAGGGCGGGCGGCCGTAGTCGACGGTGAGGACCGCGACCGCGACAGCGGCGAGCGCGACCGCCCACCACTGGAGGCGGCGCAGCCGCTCGCCGAGGAGCAGCACGCCGATCAGCACGGTGACCAGCGGGTTGATGAAGTACCCCAGCGACGTCTCGACGACGTGGCCGCTGTTGACCCCCCAGATGTACATCCCCCAGTTCACCGAGATGACGACGGCGGCCACGACCAGCAGGCCCAGGCGTCGCCGGTCGTGGGCGACTGCGCGCAGCCAGGCCCAGCGCCGGCGGATCAGCAGGATGAGCAGGACGAAGACCAGCGACCAGACGATTCGATGGGCGACGATCTCCATGGGCTGTGCCGGTTCCAGCAGCGGCCAGTACAGGGGGAAGAGCCCCCAGCAGGCGTACGCGGCGACGCCGAGCAGGATCCCGCGCCGCTCCTCGGACATGGGTGGAGGCTACGCCCCGCCAGCGACGGCACCCGGCCGACGGTCGATCTCCATCCACCGCTGCGGGGCGGCCAGCGGCGTGAAGCCCGCCCGCTCGTACACCTCGTGAGCGTCCCGGGTGGCCAGCACGATCCGAGGGACCCCGAGGTCCTGGAGGATCGACACGGCGGTCTCGACCAGCGCGCCGCCGACGCCACGTCCCCTGTACTCCTCGTCCACGTACACGTCGCACAGCCAGGCGAAGGTGGCCGCGTCCGTGACCGCCCGGCCGAACCCGACCTGGCGCGATCCGTCGTACACGCCGAGGACGAGCGAACCCTCCAACGAGCGCTCCACGACGTGCCGTGGCCGCCCGGCCGCCCAGTAGGACTCGTCGGACAGCCAGCGGTGGACGAGGGCCACGTCCAGGCGGGCCGGGTCGGTGGAGACGACCAGCCCGTCGCTCAGCTGACGGTCCACGTGTCCTGACCGGCGATGAGTCCGGCCAGGTTCCCCGGACCGCGCTGCGCCCGGGCCTGCTCCAGCTGCTCGGCCATCAGGTCGCCGTAGGTCGGCCGGGACACCGAGCGGAACACCCCGATCGTGGTGCGTTCGAGGGTCACCGGGTCGGCCAGCCGGGAGAGTGCGAACGCCAGGTCGGGGTTGTCGGCGTGCGCGTCGTGCACGATCAGGGCGTCCTCGCCGGCGTCCGCGACGTCGACCACGCGCAGGGTTGCGTCCGGAGCCCGGACCACTCCCTTGCCGCCGTCAGCGCCGAACCGGACGGGGCGTCCGTGCTCGAGCCGGATCGTGTAGTCGTCCTTGGTCGCGGCGTCCTTGAGCACGTCGAACGCCTCGTCGTTGAAGATGTTGCAGTTCTGGTAGATCTCGACCAGTGCCGCCCCCCGGTGCCCGGCGGCCTGACGGAGCACCTCGGTCAGGTGCTTGCGGTCGGAGTCGAGCGTCCTCGCGACGAACGTCGCCTCAGCACCGAGGGCCAACGACACCGGGTTGAAGGGCGTGTCGATCGAGCCCATCGGGGTCGACTTGGTGATCTTCCCCTGTTCCGACGTCGGGGAGTACTGCCCCTTGGTGAGCCCGTAGATGCGGTTGTTGAAGAGCAGGATCTTCAGGTTCACGTTTCGGCGCAGCGCGTGGATCAGGTGGTTGCCGCCGATGGACAGGGCGTCGCCGTCACCGGTCACCACCCAGACCATCAGGTCGGGTCTGCTCACCGCGACGCCGGTCGCGATGGCCGGCGCCCGACCATGGATCGAGTGCATGCCGTAGGTGTCGAGGTAGTAGGGGAAGCGCGACGAGCAGCCGATGCCGGACACGAAGACGATGTTCTCTCGCGGCACGCCGAGCTCGGGAAGGAACGACTGGACGGCGGCGAGGATCGCGTAGTCGCCGCAGCCAGGGCACCAGCGGACCTCCTGGTCGCTGGTGAACTCCTTCTTCGTCTGCGGCGCGTCCGTGCGCGGAACCAGGGTGAGCGCGTGCTCGAACGGGTCAGACACCGGCGATCACCTCCTCGATCGCTGCGGCCAGCTCAGCGGACTTGAAGGGGAGTCCGCGGACCTGGTTGTAGCCGATCGCGTCGACCAGGAACCGAGCTCTGACCAGCATCGACAGCTGGCCCAGGTTCATCTCCGGGATGACCACGCGCTCGTACGCGCGCACCACCCGCTCGGTGTTGGCGGGGAAGGGATTCAGGTGACGCAGGTGGGCCTGCGCGACGTCGTGGCCGTCGGCCCGGATGCTCCGGCAGGCCGCGCCGATCGGGCCGTAGGTGGAACCCCAGCCCAGCACGAGCACCTTCGCCCGGCCGGACGGGTCCTCCACCTCCAGCGGTGGGATCGTCGACGCGATCCCGTCGACCTTGGCCTGCCTCAGCCGCACCATCCGCTCGTGGTTGTCCGGGTCGTAGGAGATGTCGCCTCGGCCGTCCGACTTCTCGATGCCGCCGATGCGGTGCTCCAGCCCCGGGGTGCCAGGGATCGCCCAAGGCCGGGCCAGGGTCTCGGGGTCCCTCAGGTACGGCCAGAAGTGCCCGTCGTGGTTCGGCTCGGTGGCGAAGCGGACGGTCAGGTCGTCGAGCGCGCCGACGTCCGGGATGCGCCAGGGCTCTGACCCGTTGGCCAGGTAGCCGTCGGACAGCAGGAACACGGGTGTCCGGTAGGTGAGGGCGATCCGGCAGGCCTCCACCGCCGCGTCGAAGCAGTCGGAGGGCGATCGCGGCGCGACGATGGGCACCGGCGCCTCACCGTTGCGGCCGAACATCGCCTGAAGCAGGTCGGCCTGCTCGGTCTTGGTCGGCAGCCCGGTCGAGGGTCCGCCGCGCTGGATGTCGCAGACCACCAGGGGGAGCTCCAGGGACACCGCCAGCCCGATCGTCTCGCTCTTCAGCGCCACGCCGGGGCCGGACGTCGTCGTGACGCCGAGCAGACCGGAGAACGCGGCCCCGAGGGCAGCCCCGATGCCGGCGATCTCGTCCTCGGCCTGGAACGTGCGCACGCCGAACTGCTTGTGCTTGCTGAGCTCGTGCAGGATATCGCTGGCGGGAGTGATCGGGTACGAGCCGAGGAAGAGCGGGAGCCCGCTCCGCTGCGACGCGGCGAGCAGTCCGTAGGCGAGAGCCAGGTTCCCGGAGATGTTGCGGTACGTCCCCGGCGCGAGGGGCGCCGGCTTGACCTCGTAGGACACCGAGAAGTCCTCGGTGGTCTCGCCGAAGTTCCAGCCGGCCCTCAGCGCCGCCAGATTCGCGGCCAGGATGTCGGGCTTGCTCGCGAACTTGCTGGTCAGGAACCGCTCGGTGCCCTCGGTCGGCCGGTGGTAGAGCCAGCAGAGCAGTCCGAGGGCGAACATGTTCTTCGCCCGCTCGGCCTCCTTCCGCGACAGTGGGAATTCGCGCAGGGCCTCGACCGTCATCGATGTGAGCGCGATCGGGTGGACGTTGTACGCCTCGAGCGACCCGTCGTCGAGGGGGCTCTGGGCGTAGCCGACTTTGGTGAGGTTGCGCGAGGTGAACTCGTCGGTGTTGATGATGAGGTCGGCCCCGCGCGGCAGGTCGACCAGGTTGGCCTTGAGCGCTGCGGGGTTCATGGCCACCAGGACGTTCGGGGCGTCGCCGGGGGTCATCACGTCGTGGTCGGCGAAGTGCAGCTGGAACGCGGACACGCCGGGCAGCGTGCCGGCGGGCGCGCGGATCTCGGCCGGGAAGTCGGGCAGTGTCGACAGGTCGTTGCCGAACGACGCCGTCTCAGACGTGAACCGGTCACCGGTCAGCTGCATGCCGTCGCCGGAGTCACCGGCGAATCGGATGATCACCTGGTCGACCTGGACGACCTGCTTGGCCACCTCGCGGTTTCTCCTTCTCCCGGGCGGCCGCGCGGACCAGGCGGTCACCAGCTCCCATCCTAGGCGCATCGTCGCGACCTAGACTGCGAGGCGAGCCGACGAAGGGATCCGTGGTGGGTGACGCTGGCGCACCTCGTGGGGCCACCCGTCCCGCGGCCGTCGTCGTCGACGGTGGCCGGCGCTACGCCCTCTGGCTGTTCGACCTGGGGCTGGCGTGCTGCGCGGTCGAGTACGCGGCCGCGGCGGCCGGCGACGACCTCGACCGTGCCGGCGTGCACCCCTGGTCGGACGGTCCCCGCACGGCCGACGT
Organism: Candidatus Nanopelagicales bacterium; assembly: GCA_036802895.1. Classification (GTDB taxonomy): domain Bacteria; phylum Actinomycetota; class Actinomycetes; order Prado026; family Prado026; genus DAIRVJ01. The sequence goes on along the minus strand of DAIRVJ010000023.1, from coordinate 1,862 downwards.
CCTGGTCGTGTCGGGGACGGTGACCGAGGTGATGGCACCCGCGGTCCGCCGGGCCTTCGAGCAGCTGCCCGAACCGCGCCGGGTCATCTCCTTCGGTGCCTGCGCCAACTCGGGCGGGCCCTACTGGGACTCCTACAGCGTGGTGCCCGGCGTCGCCGAGCTGATGCCCGTCGACGTCTTCGTCCCCGGGTGCCCACCTCGACCCGAGGCGTTGGTGGCGGCGCTGCACGAGCTGGTGGCCCGCGACCGCGTCGCGGGGGAGTCGTGAGCACGGCGAGCGGCCGGGACCTGGCCGGGTTGCTGGGACCGGGAGCGTCGGCGACCGAGGAGTTCGGCGAGCAGACCGTCGACGTGCCGCCCGACCGCTGGCTGGAGGCGCTGGCCGGTGCCCGCGACGCGCTGGGGCTCACGTTCTTCGACTGGCTGTCGGCCGTGGACGAGCTCGACGTGGGTCTGCGCGTGGTCTGCCACCTCGCGGCCCCCGACGCGACCCGTCGCGTCCTGGTGCGCACCCTGCTGACGGGTGCCGAACCCAGGCTGATGAGTGCCACCGGACTGTTCCGTGGAGCGGAGTGGCACGAGCGCGAGACCGCCGAGATGTTCGGGGTCACGTTCGAGGGGTCGACGCGAGCGGGCCCCCTGCTGGTGAGCGGTGTCCCCGGCCACCCGATGCGCAAGGACGCCCCGCTCGTCCGGCGGGACGCCCAGGCGTGGCCGGGGCGGACGGACCCCTCGCAGTCCAGACGCGAGGCGCCAGCGTGACCTCGGGCCCGTCCGGCCGCAGCCGCGGCGTCATCGCGCTCGACGTCGACCGCTGCACCTCGTGCATGATCTGCGTGCGCGAGTGCCCGGACTGGTGCATCGAGATCGACGCGCATCAGGAGGTGACTCCGGCGGGAGGGCTCGGGGGGCGCTCGCGCACGCGCAACGTTCTCGACCGGTTCGAGATCGACTACGCCCTGTGCATGTACTGCGGGATTTGCGTGGACGTCTGCCCCTATGACGCGCTGCACTGGGCCCCTCGGAGCACCCCGGACGAACGGTCGGCGCACGCGCTCGTGCACGACGCCGAGCGGCTGGCGGTCTGGCTGGACGACGTCCCCGACCGCGTGGGACCGCCTTGACCGGGGAACAGGGCCGTCAGGACGCACGTTGAAGAAGTCGTCAGGCGGGCTCGGGCCCGTCGACGGTGGGAAGCCTCGGAGGGAAGCACCGTGCACCGTTCGCTCAACGGACTGAAGACCGCCGTTCTCCTGGCGACCATGTCCGGCTTGATCCTGCTCGCGGGGCGCCTGATCGGCGGCAGCCAGGGCCTGGTCATCGCGTTCGTCCTCGCGCTCGCCATGAACGGGTTCGCCTACTTCAACAGTGCCAAGCTCGCCCTGCGCTCGATGCGGGCCTACCCGGTCACCGCCGCCGAGCAGCCGGCGCTCTACCGCATGGTGCAGGACCTCTCCATGCAGGCCGGTCAGCCGATGCCCGCGCTGTACATGTCCCCGACCGCGGCCCCCAACGCGTTCGCCACCGGCCGCAACCCCGAGAACGCCGCGGTGTGCGTCACCGAGGGCATCATGCAGCTGCTGAACGAGCGCGAGCTGCGCGGCGTCATCGGGCACGAGCTGTCCCACGTCTACAACCGGGACATCTTGATCGCGTCGGTGGCGGCCACCCTGGCCAGCGTGATCATGTTCCTCGCCCAGTTCGCCTACTTCTTCCCGGTGTTGGGGGGCGGCGGCGACCGCCGCTCGGCCAACCCCTTCGGAGCGCTGATCCTCATGCTGGTCGGCCCGCTCGCGGCGTCGCTCATCCAGCTCGCGATCAGCCGCTCGAGGGAGTACGAGGCCGACGAGAGCGGAGCCCAG
>DAIRVJ010000022.1:7241-22295 GCA_036802895.1 Candidatus Nanopelagicales bacterium | reverse complement strand
GCGCAGGAGATGCAGGGGTCGTAGTTGCGGATCGCCTGCTCGCACTGGCGGGTCAGCTCGTCGTCCGGCAGGTGCAGCCGGTCCTGCACGAACGCCCGCAGGTCGGCCTCGATCCCCGGCTGGTTCTGCGACGTCGGAGGCACGATGGCCGCATCGGTGATGGTGCCCTCATCGTCCAGGGTGTAGCGGTGCACGAGCGTGCCCCGGGGGGCCTCGGTCGCGCCGTACCCGGTGCCGGCCCGCGCGGGCACCGGGACCGCCGCGGCGGGAGCGCCCGTCCAGCCGTCGATCACATCCAGGGCGCTCTGGCAGGCCTCCACGATCTCGACGGCGCGGACCACGATCGATCGGAACGGGTTGCGGCACACCTGCCCCAACTCGACGTCGTCGGCCGCCTGCCGGGCGGCTGCGGTCAGCCGGTCCCGGTTGAGCGCGTACCGGGCCAGCGGTCCGACGGCGTAGGTCGACGAGCCCACCAGGCGGGCGTGCAGGGCGTGCGAGTGCTCCACGTGCTCCTCGACGACGTGGGCGTCGAACTGGTCGACCTCGAACGCCCGGCCGGACGTCGACACGAAGGAGCCGGACTCCAGCGGGTAGCCGTGATCGCCGCGCAGCGACAGGTACTCGAACGGCTGCTCGAGGTCAGGGAAGTCGAAGCCGGCCACCGCCCGGACCGTGGCCAGGGCGTCGTCCAGCGCCTGGACCAGCACCGGCCGGAAGTCGCGCAGCTGCTCCCCCGTGGGCATCCGGTAGAACCCGCCGACCCGCACGTTCACCGGGTGGATCGCGCGCCCGCCGACCAGCTCGAGCAGGGCGTTCCCGGCCTTCTTCAGCCGCAGGCCCTGCTCGACGAGCGGTCGATGGTCGCGCGCCATCTCGACGACACCGGGGTAGCCGAGGAAGTCCGGTGCGTGCAGCAGGTACACGTGCAGTGCGTGGCTCTCGATCCACTCCCCGCAGTACAGCAGCCGCCGCATCAACCGGATCTCCTCCGGGACGACGACCCCGCAGGCCTGCTCGATCGCCAGGCACGCGGACATCTGGTAGGCCACGGGGCAGATCCCGCAGATCCGCGCGGTGATGTCCGGGGGCTCGGTCCACGCCCGCCCGCGCAGGAACCCTTCGAAGAACCGGGGCGGCTCGTAGATGCGCAGCTCCACGTCGAGGACCTCGCCGTCGTGCACCCGGACGAACATCCCGCCCTCGCCCTCGACCCGGGCGAGGGTGTCCACGTGCAGCACCCGACCGTCGCCGTCCAGCTTGTGGGTCACGTCGCCACCTCCGCGAGGCGCTCGCTCTCGGCACGGAAGGCCTCGGCACCCGCGTTGAACGTGCGCAGGAACCGGACGACGTCGGAGCGGGGCATCCCGAGCTCCTCGAGCCGGCCCACCAGGGCCGTGGTGTTCGCCGTGGGGTTCGGGCCGAAGCAGCCGTAGCAGCCGCGCCCGAACGCCGGGCACAGCGCGCCGCAGCCGGACTGGGTGACCGGCCCGAGGCACGGCGTTCCGTGGGCCACGACGACGCAGACCGTGCCCCGGCGCTTGCACTCCACGCAGACCGGGTCGGTGGTGATCCGGGGACGCCGGTCCTGCAGCACGGCCGAGAGCACCTCGAGCAGCTGCCGTCGGTCGATGGGACAGCCGCGCAGCTCGAGGTCCACCCTGACGTGGGCGGAGATCGGTGTCGAGCGGTCCAGGGTCTGGATGTACTCCGGGTGGGCGTAGACGACCGAGCGGTACTCGGCGACGTCGGCGAGGTTGCGCAGCGCTTGGATCCCGCCGCTGGTGGCGCAGGCACCGATCGTGACCAGCAGCCCCGAGGCCCGACGGACCTCGTGGATGCGGGTGGCGTCCTCGGCGGTGGTGATCGACCCCTCCACCAGGGAGACGTCGTAGGGGCCGGCGACGGCGGCCCGGGTCGCCTCGGGGAAGTAGGCGATGTGCACGGCCTCGGCGAGCGCGAGCAGCTCGTCCTCGCAGTCGAGCACGCTCAGCTGGCATCCGTCGCAGGAGGCGAACTTCCAGACCGCGAGGGTCGGCCGGTCGTCGGTCACGGTCACACCTCCCGAAGGCTCATCAGGGGGCGCAGCCGGTCGTAGCCGAGCACCGGACCGTCCACGCAGGTGAAGATCTCGCGCAGCTGGCAGTGCCCGCACAGGCCCACGCCGCAGACCATGTTGCGCTCCATGGACAGCCGGATCCGGTCCTCGGCGACCCCGCGGTCGGCCAGCGCGGCGGCCGCGTAACGCATCATCACCTCGGGACCGCACGACAGGGCGAACGTCTTCGACGGGTCGAAGCCCGCGCGCGGGATCAACGTGGTGACCAGGCCGACCCGGCCGTCCCAGCCCGCCTGCCCGTAGTCGACGGACACGACGACGTCCAGGCCGAAGCGGTCGCGCCAGGCGTCCAGCTCGTCCTGGAACAGCACGTCGGTCGGCGTGCGGGCGCCGTACAGCAGGACGACGCGGTCGAATTGCTCCCGCTCGGCGACCAGCTCCAGGATCGCCGGACGCAGCGGGGCCAGGCCGATCCCGCCGGCGATGACCACGACGTCGCCGCCACGACCCGAGGCGACCTCCCACCCGGTGCCGAACGGCCCACGGACTCCGAGCACGTCACCCGGCTCGGCCCGCACGATCGCGTGGGTCACTCCCCCCACGTCGCGCACGGTGTGCCGGAGCAGCCCCGGGTCGGCGGGGTCGCCGCTGATCGAGATGGGCACCTCGCCGACACCGAACGCCGACAGCATGGTGAACTGCCCGGCGGCGAAGGCCAGCGGCTCGCCGTCGACGGCCACCAGCCCCAAGGTCACCGTGTCGACGGTGTCGAGGTGGCGGTCGACGACCCGGAACGACCGGGGCAGCATGGCCTCGGCCGGGGACGTCGCCCCGGGTCCGGGGACGGTCGACGACGTGGTCGACGATGCGGTCGTGGGAGCAGCAGTCACCGGCGTACCCCGTACAGGTCGAGCAGTCGGACCCGGGTCGCCCGCAGCCGGTGGTACATGACGTGGGCGACCCGCTGCAGCACGGCGTACCCGAGCACCGGGTCGGCGTCGCAGGCGGCCCGCAACTGGGCGCCGTCCCAGACCACCGCCTCCGTGGGGACCAGGGCGCGCGCGTCCCACGCCCAGTGCTTCGGGGCGACGAACCACGACCAGCCGACCGCGTCACCGTCCTCGACCGTGTCCACCACGTGGGAGCCGGTGACCGGGTCGTGCAGCTCGATGGCCACCCGGCCGCTCAGCAGGACGTAGAACCGGTCGGCCGGGTCCCCTTCGCGGAACACCACTTGGCCGGCCTCGAACGTGACGTCGCGGCCCATGTCCGTCAGGGGCACCAGCAGCGAGGGCTCCATGCCCTCGAAGAACTCCAGCTCGTCCAGCGATGCCGTGGTCACGGGACCACCTCCTGGGACTGGGTGCTCGCGCGCAGCGCGGCCGCCTCCTGGGTGATGTCGATGCCCACCGGGCACCAGGTGATGCAGCGGCCGCACCCGACGCAGCCGGACGTGCCGAACTGGTCGATCCAGGCGGCCAGCTTGTGGGTCATCCATTGCCGGTAGCGGGACCGGGCACTCTCGCGGACGCTGCCCCCGTGCACGTAGGAGAAGCCCGGAGTGAAGCAGGAGTCCCAGACCCGCCATCGCTCCGCGCGGTCACCGGTCAGGTCGACCGTGTCCTCGACCGTCGTGCAGAAGCAGGTCGGGCAGGCGAGCGTGCAGCTGCCGCAGGTCAGGCACCGAGCCGCCACCCGATCCCACTGCGGGTCCTCGGCGGCGGCGTACAGCACGTCCCGGAGGCCGTCGGTCTCCAGCTGACGTCCCATCCGGGACACCGCCGTGTCGATGACGTCACGGGCCGCCGCCCGGTCGTCCTCCGTGGCGCCGTCGACGGCCAGACCGGCCGCCTCGAGGGCTGCCGCGCCGGCGGGCGTGCGGACCTCGACGACGAACCGGTGGCCGCCGGCCCCCGCCGCCGCACCGACCAACTCGGTGAGCGCCAGGTCGGCCCCCTCCCCGGGGGCCGGCCCGGTGCCCATGGACGCGCAGAAGCAGGTGCCGGCCGGCTGCGCGCAGCTCGCCGCGACGACCAGGACGTCGGCACGTCCGGCGGCGTAGTGCGCGTCGGCAGCAGGTCGGTCGCCGACCCGCTCGCGCAGCACCCGGTCGTGGACGCCGACGGCGGCCAGGTCGCAGCCCCGGACGCCGACCAGGGCGAGCGGACGCGCCGACAACGGCTCGGACTCGACCGTGAAGCCGTCGGGGGTCCGCTCGCCGCGCCAGAGCAGCCGGCGGGACGGGAAGAGCCAGGCCTTCAGGGTGCGGGCCGGTGCCGCGTACCCGAACAGCGCCGCGTCGTCCAGCGGATGCAGCCGGTAGCTGCCCGGCTCCTGGTGGTCGCCGACGCCTCGGGGCAGCTCGTCCAGCGACTCGATCGCGGCATAGGCCAGCACCCCGTCGCGCACCGTCGGCGCCACGACGGTCCGACCACTCGCCCGCAGCGACTGCACGAGCCGGGCCAGCCCGGACACGTCGATCACGCAGGTCGTCCCGGCCGTCCCGGCCGTCCCGGTCGTGCCGCTCGTCGCGGTCATCGCGCCTCCGCACCGACTCCTGACCATCGTCCGGGGCGATCGCCGGGGCGGATCAGGGCCCTTGGTCATCCGGCGTGAGGTCGCCCGGCCCGGCGTGTCGCTGCACAGGGCCCGCGGGAGCGTCCGGTAGAAACGACGAGAAGGCCCCGCGAAGTATGAGTTCGCGGGGCCTTGTCGCGGCTGCTTGTGCCTCAACGACCCGGTCGCCCGGGTGAAGGTGGCACCGGGATGACTCCCGGTTCCGGTTCGCTGGCGGTCGCCCGCTCGCGTCCCGACTTCGCAGCCTCGCCGGCCGGTCCGTGCGCTCCACGCGTCGTCATCCGCGTTCCCGAGAGTCGCCCCTCAGGCCGGTGCGCCGGTCTCCGTCCGACCCGCCGCCGGCTCGTCTGGCCCCGGTTCCCTGGCCTCTCGTCCGCGCCCGGGGTTGCCCCCCGGCCCAGTCGTGCTGGCCTGGTCCGTCCGCTCGGTCCGGGTTGCCCCAGCCCTTGCGGCTGTTGGGATTTCTCCCAACCGGGCCACCGTCTCCGATGGCGTGGGGGAAGTTCTACAGCGGCTCAGCCCGCCGACGCAAGGGCCTTTCGAGAACTTCTCGAAGATCCTTTCCTGGGGCCGTCCCATCCGTCCCACGAGACTCCTCCGGTCACGTCAGCACGGTCCCCACGGCGTGGATGGCGACGCCGGCGAGGGCTCCGACCACGGCCCCGTTGATCCGGATGAACTGCAGGTCCCGACCCACCTGCAACTCGATCTTGCGGGTGGTCTCGTCGGCGTCCCAGCGCTCGACCGTGTCGGTGATCGTCCGGGTCAGCTCGTGCCGGTAGGTCGTCACCAGGTAGGCCGCGGCGTCCTCCAGCCACCCGTCGACCTTGGCCCGCAGCTCGGGTTCGTCCACCAGGCGGGCGCCGAAGGCGACCAACGCCTCGGCGACCCGATGGCGCAGGGTGCTGTCCGGGTCGCCGATGGCCTCCAGCACCATCCGACGCACCGTGGACCACAGCTCGCCGAGCGCCCGCCGAACCTCCGGGTGGTCGAGGACCTGGTGCTTGACCTGCTCGGCCCGAGCGAGGGTGGCCGCATCGTGCTGCAGGTCCAGGGCCAGCTGAGCGAGGAAGCGGTCGATCACCCCGCGCAGCGGGTGCCTCGGGTCGGCGCGCACCGCCGTCGCCACCCGCATGGCCTCGGCGTACACCCGCTCGGCGACTCGCTCATCGACGAACCTCGGCGACCAGGTCGGCGCCTGGCGCAGGACCACCTCGACGACGACCGACCGGTTGGCCGCCAGCCAGGCGTGCACCTGCTCGACCGCCAGGTCGACCAGGCCGTGGTGCGCGCCGTCCGCCACCACCTGCGCGAGCAGGTGGCCGAGCGGCGGACCGACGGGCGCGGCCGCCAGCCGCTGCACGACCGCCTGCTCCATCACGGCCTGGACGTCCTCGTCGCTGAGGACCTCCACGGCACCCCTCACCGCCGCGGCGAGTTCGGCGGTCACCCGCTGCGCGTGGGAGGGCCGGACCAGCCAGCTGCCGGCGCGTCCGGCCATCCCGGCCCGGCGCAGCCGGTCCCGGATGACGGCCTCGGACAGGAAGTTCGTGCCCACGAACTCCCCCAGGCTGCGCCCAAGGGCGTCCTTGCGGGTGGGCACCAGCGCGGTGTGCGGGATCGGCAGGCCGAGCGGCCGCCGGAACAGTGCGGTGACGGCGAACCAGTCGGCCAACCCACCGACCATGGCCGCCTCGGCGGCCGCCCGGACGAAGCCGACCCAGGCGGGTCCTGCGTCCTCGGCCCGCCGGGCCAGCAGGAACACGACGGCAGCGATCAGCAGCACGGTCGTGGCCATCGTCTTCATCCGGGTCAGGTCGCGACGGCGCTCTTCGTCGGTGATCGTCAGCGTGGCCATCTGGTGATTCTCGCGAAAGGCCGCACAATGGTCGGGATGGACCGCCGGGATTTCCTGACGACCGACCTAGCCGCCGCCGCCACAGCACTGCGCGCCGGGGCGCTCGTGGCGTTCCCCACCGAGACCGTCTACGGCCTGGGCGCCGACGCGGACAACGCCGCCGCGGTGAGCCGCATCTACGCCGTCAAGGGTCGGCCGGTCGACCACCCGCTGATCGTCCACCTGCCCACAGCCGACGCCCTGGACGCCTGGGCGGTGGACATCCCGGCCTACGCGCGGCTGCTGGCCGCCGTGTGCTGGCCGGGCCCGCTCACCCTGGTGCTGCCGCGGGCCGCGCACGTGGGTGACGACGTGACGGGCGGGCAGCCGACGGTCGGCCTGCGGGTGCCGGCCCACCCGATCGCCCTCCAGCTGCTCGCCGCGTTCGGCGGCGGGATCGCCGCCCCGTCGGCCAACCGGTTCGGGCGGGTCAGCCCCACCGACGCGTTCCACGTGCTCGAGGATCTCGGCGACGCGCTGGACCCCGGTCGTGACCTGGTGATCGACGGGGGACCGTGCCTGGTCGGCGTGGAGTCGACGATCGTCGACTGCACCGGCGAGCGGCCGCGGATGCTGCGCACGGGCGGCGTCGCCGCCGGCGAGGTCGCGGTGATCACCGGGCTGGACGTCGAGTCCGCCGATTCCTCGGTCCGGGCGCCCGGCACCCTGGCCGCGCACTACGCCCCGGCCGCCCGGGTGGTCGTGTCCGACGAGGGCGGCGTCGAGGACGCCGTCCGGGACGCCGCCTCCCCGACCGGCCTGCTCGCGCCCGTCGAGGTCGACACCCCCGAGGGCGCCGACCGGCTGGGCCGGCCGAAGGATGCGACCGGTTACGCGCGCACCCTCTACGCCGCCCTGCGCGAGGCCGACGCCCGCCAGCTCGCGGTCGTGGTCGCCGTCCCGCCTCGCGGCGAGGGCCTGGCCGCGGCGGTGCGTGACCGACTCGCTCGCGCCGCCGCCAGCCACCTCTGACGGTCGGGCGTTCCGGTGCCGGGTGGCGGCGAGGTCCTGATCGCCCTCGTCATGGCGGTCGGGCTGGCCGGAGTGCTCGTGCCGGTGCTACCCGGTCTGCTGCTCGTCTGGGGGGCCGGCGTCGCCTGGGCCGTGCTGGACGGCGGCGGCTGGGTGCGCTGGGCCGTGGTCGCCGTGCTGACCGTCCTCATGGCGGTCGGCACGGCGCTCGGCTACCTGCTGCCGGGTCGGGCCGCCGGAGGGTCTACCACCCGCTCCCGGGCCACCCTGCTCTGGGCGGTGCTCGGCGGCGTGGTCGGCTTCTTCGTCCTCCCGGTCCTGGGCCTGCCGATCGGGTTCGTGCTGGGCGTCTACGCCGCGGAGGCGGTGGCGCGCCGGGACCTCCGAGCGGCGGTCCCGGCCACGTGGATCGTGCTCAAGGCCTTCGGCCTCGGCGTCCTGGTCCAGCTGGGGGCGGGCGTGCTCATGGTCGGGACCTGGGCGGTCGGCGTCCTCGTGACCTGAGGGGTCAAGGACCTGAGCGGTCAAGGACCTGAGCGGTCAAGGCCGGGCGTCACTCGCCCGATCCTGCACAGGATGGCCCCACCGACCGCTGTTCCCCCGCCCGACCCGGCTGCTTGCTGGGCCGGCGAGTGGCGCGCTCCCGTCGGCACCGACCCGATGTGGGTGCTGGCGGCCGTGCTGCGGACTGTCGCGGCACTCCCCCGGCTGCACCCGGTGCGGCTCGCGGAGGAACGCGGCAGCTCGCGGGTCCTGGTGTGGGCCGCCCTGCCCTCGTGGGCGGATCCGGCCCCCGGGGCCGGCCCGTGGGCGGTGCTGACCCGTGCCGCCCGGGACCCGAACCTGCCCGTCGGGGACGAGCCGCGCGTGGACGACCCGACGGTCGCCCTCGCCGGCGCGGCCCTGGGCTGGCTGGGGGACGGGGTCCGCCGGCTGACCGCGCCGCAGCCCGCCCGGGCGGCGCGCGCGCCGAGCTGGGCCGGCGCGGTCGTCCGGCTGCCGGGTGCGTGGCTGCCGTCGCTCGCCGTGCTGCCGAGGACCGAGCGCGGGGTGGACGACCCGGGAACGGTCTGGCCGACCGAGTCCGCCGACTTCGCCGCCCGGTTCAGCGTCTACGCCGAGTCCGCCCGCTACGCAGCCGACGTGCTGGCGCCGCACGTGATGGCCCTCGCCGTCGACCGGCTGCCCGCCCGGTCGGCGCTGACCATCGCCGGGGACGCCCTGCACGTCTGGTGGCCGCACGTGGAGGCGCCGCGCCGGCCGGTCACCGCCGTGGCCGAGGTGGTCGCCGCAGCCGCCCAGCTCGCCGACGCCCTGCCCTCGTTCGTGCTCGCCGACTACCTCGACGAGTCGAGCCGCGTGGAGTCCACGCTGGCTGACCGGGCCGCGGCCGCCCGTGCCTACCGGGCGGCTCGCCGCCTCGGGCAGTCCGCCGACCCGGTGCTGCAGGCGATGTACGACCAGGCCCGGGCCCAGGCCGGGCTCGCCCCGCCGGCGAACCCCTAGCTCGCCCGCGGCGGGCCCGCCTTCCCGCGCGGGGAATCGAGAGCCCCGTGGGATCGTTGACGCCTGAACAGCACCCCTCATCGACCGCACGAGGTTGCCCCATGCCCGCCGTCACGCCGCCCGACCTGCTCGTCCTGCCGCGACTCGCCGCTGCGGACCTCACCGCCGGCGGGTCGCGCCCCGCGCTGAAGGTCGTCGACGGATTCGCCACCTTCGAGGGCGAGGGGTTCCCGGTGCGCCGGCCGTTCCCTGGACGCCTGCCGCTGAGCCTCACCGACCCCTTCCTGCTGCTGGACCACATGGGGGCCGTCGAGTACGCGCCGGGTGAGCCGAAGGGCACCTCCTGGCACCCGCACCGGGGGTTCGAGACCGTCACCTACATCATGGACGGCGCCTTCGAGCACCAGGACACCACCGGTGGCGGCGGGTACATCGCCGACGGCGCGACGCAGTGGATGACCGCCGGCTCCGGCCTGCTGCACATCGAGACCCCGCCGGAGTCCCTCGTGGTCTCCGGTGGGCTGTTCCACGGCGTGCAGATCTGGGTCAACCTCCCGGCCGAGCTGAAGATGACGGCCCCGCGCTACCAGGACATCCAGGCCGGCCGGGTGACGCTGCTCGCCAGCAGCGACGGCGGGTCGCTGGTCCGGCTCATCGCCGGCTCGCTGGGCGGCCACGACGGCCCCGGTGTCACCTGGACGCCGATCACCCTGGCCCACGCGACCGTCTCGCCGGGGGCTCGGCTCGACGTGCCGTGGCAGCCCGGCTTCAACGCGATGGTCTACGCACTGTCCGGGCGCGGCAGCGTCGGCCCCGACCAGGCCCCCCTGGCCGAGGGGCAGCTCGCGCTGCTCGGCCCCGGTGGCTCGGTCACCGTCGCCGCGGACGCCGGCCAGGACTCCCGCACCCCGGCGCTGGAGGTCCTGCTGCTCGGCGGGCGACCCATCGCCGAGCCGATCGCCCACTACGGCCCGTTCGTCATGAACACCCATCAGGAGATCGTCCAGGCGCTGGAGGACTTCCAGGCCGGCCGGATGGGTCAGATCCCCGCCGGCAGACTCTGACCGCCCCACCCACCAGACGCAGGAGACGCATGTCCGCGCCCGGAACCACCCCCACCCAGTCCGACGATGCCGTCAACGAGGCCCCCCGACACCTCGGGCTGGCACTGCTCGTCATCAGCATGGCCCAGCTGATGGTCGTGCTCGACGCCACGATCGTGAACATCGCACTGCCGAGCATCCAGGCCGAGCTGGGCTTCTCACCGCAGAACCTGCAGTGGGTGCTGACGGCGTACACGCTGGCGTTCGGCGGCTTCCTGCTGCTGGGCGGGCGAGCCGGCGACCTGCTGGGTCGGCGCCGCGTCTTCGTGGCCGGGATCTGGCTGTTCACGCTCGGCTCCCTCGCCGGCGGGTTCGCGTTCAACGGGGGGTCCCTGCTCGCGGCCCGCGCCGTCCAGGGGCTGGGTGCCGCGATCGCCGCCCCGACCGCCCTCTCGCTGATCACCACCGAGTTCCCCGAGGGCAAGCCCCGGAACCGGGCGATGGGCATCTACGCCGCGATGTCCGGCGCCGGTGCCGCCATCGGCCTGATCCTCGGGGGCCTGCTCACCGACACCGTCGGCTGGCGCTGGGTGTTGTTCGTCAACGTCCCGATCGGCGTGCTGGTCGCGCTGGTGGCTCCTCGCGTGCTCACCGAGACCGAGCGCCACCGCGGTCGGTTCGACCTGCCGGGCGCGCTGACGGCGACGTCCGGGCTGGCCCTGCTGGTCTACGGCCTGACCCGCGCGGCCACCGACGGCTGGTCGGACACCGGGACGGTCGCCGCGCTGGCGGTCGCCGTGACGCTGCTCGTCGTCTTCGTGGTCGTCGAGTCGGCCAGCAAGCACGCCCTGATGCCCATGCGGATCTTCGAGAACCGGAACCGCGCCGGCGCCTACGGCATCATGCTGATCATCGGCGCCGCGATGTTCGCGCTGTTCTTCTACCTCACCCAGTTCGTCCAGGTGATCCTCGGGTACAGCCCGCTGAAGGCCGGCTTCGCGTTCCTCCCCGTCAGCGCGGGCATCGTCGTCGCCGCCGGGACCGCCTCGCAGCTGATCATGCGGGTGGGGGCCAAGCCGCTCGCCCTGCTCGGCACGGCGCTGACGGCCTCCGGGCTGCTGTGGCTCTCGCAGATCGAGCCCACCTCGTCCTACGTCGGCGGCCTGCTCGGGCCGATGATCGTCTTCTCCCTCGGCCTCGGCCTCACGTTCATGCCGCTCACCCTGGCGGCGGTGGCCCAGGTCGGCGAGGGCGACGCGGGCATCGCCTCCGGGGTGCTGAACACGACCCAGCAGATCGGCGGCTCGATCGGGCTGGCGGCGTTGACGACAGTCGCCTCGACGGTGCTCACCAACGGCCTGCGCGACGGCCGGCTGGCGCCGCCGATCCCCGGGCAGCCGCTCTCCCTCGAGCAGCAGCATGTCGTGGTCGACAGCTGGACCTCGGCGTTCCAGGTCTCCGCGGGGCTGGCCGCGCTGGCGTTCGTCATCACGCTGGTGGCCATCAAGGTCTCCCCGGACGAGGCCGCCCACGCGGGCCCGCACGTCCACGCCGCCTGAGGACTGCCGACCTCGCAGGGCTCGAGGCCGTCCGGCCCGTGCGCGAGCGGGCCGGACGCCCGAGGCTGAGAGCATGACCACGACGCCACGGGTGCAGGAGATCCTGTCCTGGTACGCCGGGGCCGCCAGCCCCGGGACCTTGGCCAACCTGCACCGGATCCTCATGCACGGCCGCACGGGAGGCACCGGCAAGCTCGTCGTGCTGCCCGTCGACCAGGGCTTCGAGCACGGCCCGGGACGAAGCTTCGCGCCGAACCCGGCCGGCTACGACCCGCGCTACCACTTCCGGCTGGCGATCGACGCCGGCTGCAGCGCCCACGCCGCGCCACTCGGCTCCCTCGAGGCGGGGGCCGCCGAGTTCGCCGGCCAGGTCCCGCTCATCCTCAAAGCCAACAGCGCGGACTCGCTGTTCACCGGCGACGACCCGCTCCCCGCGGTGACGGCGACCGTCGACGACGCCCTGCGGTTGGGCTGCTCCGCCGTCGGTTTCACGATCTACCCGGGCTCGGCCGAGCGGAACACGATGTACGAGGCGCTGCGCGACCTGGCCGCCGAGGCCAAGGCGGCCGGGCTGGTCGTCGTCGTCTGGTCCTACCCGCGGGGCTCGGGGATCTCCAAGGAGGGCCGCACGGCCGTCGACGTCGTCGCCTACGCCGCGCAGATCGCGGCGCAGCTGGGTGCGCACATCATCAAGGTCAAGCCCCCCACCGCCGCCATCGAGCTGGACGCCGCACGCAAGGCGCTGGAGAAGGCCGGCGTGCCACTGGAGACCCTGGCCGACCGGGTGCGGCACGTCGTGCAGTCCGCGTTCGACGGCCGCCGGATCGTCATCTTCTCGGGCGGGGGGGCCAAGGGCACCGACGAGGTGCTCGAGGAGAACCGGCAGACCGCGCTCGGCGGCGGGTTCGGCACGATCATGGGCCGCAACTCCTTCCAGCGTCCGTACGACGAGGCGGTCGCGCTGCTGCACGACGTGATGGACATCCACACGTCCACGGCCCGCGCCTGACCTCACCCGGTCTGGGAGACTGGGCGGGTGACCGACGACCGGCTGGCACCGGCGGAGGCGGCTCCGCGTCCGCTCACGGCCTTCGCCTGGCTGTCGGTCGGGGCCGCGGTGGTCACGATCACGCTGAAGTCGATCGCGTACCTGCTTACCGGCTCGGTGGGGCTGCTCTCCGACGCGGCGGAGTCGGTGGTCAACCTGGTCGCCGCGTTCGTCGCCCTGGCGGCCCTGACCGTGTCGGCCCGGCCCCCTGACCTCCGGCACCACTTCGGGCGCGGCAAGGCGGAGTATGTCGCCGCGGCCGCCGAAGGGCTGATGATCCTGGGAGCGGCCGCCGTCATCATCGTCTCCGCCGTCCGCCGCTTCCTGGACCTGCGCGAGTTGCAGCGGGTCGACGTCGGGCTCGCCGTGACGGTGCTCGCGACGCTGGTGAACCTCGCCGTCGCCGTCGTGCTGCTCCGCGCGGGACGGGAGCACCGGTCGGCCGCCCTGGTCGCGGACGGCCGCCACCTGATGACCGACGTGTGGACCTCGGTCGGTGTCGTGGCCGCCGTCCTCGCGGTGGCGCTGACCGGTTGGCTGTGGCTCGACCCGCTCATCGCCGTGCTCGTCGCGCTGAACATCGTGGTGACCGGCGGTCGGCTGGTCGCCCGCTCGACCAGCGGCCTGCTGGACGCCGCCCTGTCGCAGGAGGAGCACGAGCAGATCGCCGCCGTGCTCCGCCGGTTCAGCACCGACGAGGTGGAGTTCCACGCGTTGCAGACCCGATCGGCGGGACGCAGCCGGTTCGTCTCGGTGCACGTGCTGGTCCCCGGCGCGTGGACGGTGCAGCGCGGCCACGACCTGCTCGAGGAGGTCGAGCAGGCGATCCGGGCCGAGCTGCCTGGCTCGATCGTGCACACCCACCTGGAGCCGGTCGAGGACGAGCGCTCGCACGTCGACGCACACCTGGGGCACCCGCTGGAGTCACGCGAAAGGGCCGGGTGACGACGAGGTGAGCGATCTCTACGCGCTGGATCCGGACCTGGTCGACCGACCGGTGCCGCCCGGCACGGTGCTGCTGCAGGCGCTCAGCGGGTTCGTGGACGCCGGCGGCGCGGCCCGCCTCGCGCGGGACACCCTGCTGGAGGCCGGGTCGAACCGGGTCGTGGCCAGGTTCGACGTGGACCGGCTGCACGACTACCGCGCCCGGCGCCCGATCATGACCTTCGTCGAGGACCACTGGGAGGCCTACGACGCCCCCCAGCTGGTCGTGCGCGAGCTGCACGACGCCGACGGGGTCCCGTTCCTGCTGCTGGACGGCCCCGAGCCGGACGTGCAGTGGGAGCGCTTCGCCGTGGCGGTTACCGAGCTGGTCGGTCAGCTCGGCGTCCGGCTCACCGTCGGGCTGACGGCGATCCCGATGGCCGTGCCGCACACCCGTCCGGTGGGCGTGACGGCCCACGGCACCCGCCCGGAGCTCGCGGCCGGCTACCCGCCGTGGGTCGGCACGATCGCCGTGCCGGCGAGCGCGGGGAACCTGATGGAGTTCCGCCTCGGCAAGGCCGGCCACGACGCGATGGGCTTCGCAGTGCACGTGCCGCACTACGCCGCGCAGATGGAGTACCCGCCGGCGGCGGTCGCCCTGCTCCGCGCGGTGGCAACGTCGACCGGCCTGGTGCTGCCCACCGAGACCCTGGCCGCCGCCGCGGCGAGCACGCTGGCCCAGATCGACGAGCAGGTGGCGTCGGCCGAGGAGGTTGCCGACGTGGTGCGCGGGCTCGAGCAGCAGTACGACGCCTTCCAGTCCGCCCGGGGTCAGACCGGCCTGCTGGCCGCGGACGGCAGCCGACTGCCGACGGCCGACGAGCTCGGCGCCGAGCTCGAACGCTTCCTGGCCGAGCACGGTGACGGTCCAGAGACGGGACGCGGGTGATCTCGCTCGGGCTGGCCCTGGCGCTGCGCAACGCCGGGGTGGCCTGGCGGCCGTCGAAGGGCGACCGGTTCGCGATCCCCGGCCGGGACATGGACGACGACTGGTTCGTCCTCAGCGACATGACGATCGAGCCGCACGAGTTCCCCGGCGGGACGGTGCTGGGCTTCAACGGCACCGTCGAGTGGGCGCTGGACAGCCTGGAGCAGTCCGCGGCGGTGTGGCTGCCCGCCGAGGACCAGCTGCGCGCCCTGCTCGGCGGTGCGTTCGTCCGGCTGGACCGGGCCGATGACGGGTTCGCGGTGACCGTCCGGGTGGCCGAGCGGGTGCACGAGATCACGGGTCCCCACCCTGCGGAGGCCTACGGTCGGGCGCTGCTCCTGCTGGCCGCGGGCTCCATGGACCCCCGCCCTTCGGCAGACCCCAGTCCTTCGGCCCTGCCCGGGGCGACGGCACCTTCGTAGCCTGCGCGCATGACCGAGCTTCGGGATCGAACCGTGCTGATCACGGGGGCGGCGTCCGG
>DAIRVJ010000022.1:0-7141 GCA_036802895.1 Candidatus Nanopelagicales bacterium | reverse complement strand
CTCGACCTGACCGACGAGCAGATCGAACGGGTCATGGGAGTCAACGCGCTCGCGCCGTTCTGGTGCACCCGAGCCGTGCTGCCCGGCATGATCGATCGAGGCAGCGGCCACGTGGTGACGATCGCGTCGATGGCGGCGGTGATGGGCGTGCCCCGGCTGGTCGACTACGCGGCGAGCAAGCATGCCGCCTACGGGTTCGCCGAGTCGCTGCGGATCGAGCTGGCAGCCGTCGCCCCGGGGGTGCGGGCCACTGTCGTGCTGCCGTTCTACATCGACACCGGCATGTTCGCCGGCGCCCGCACCCGCCTGCCGAGCCTGCTGCCGATCCTCGACGAGACAGCCGTGGCCAAGCGGGTGATCCGCGCGATCGAGCGCAACCAGACTCGGGTGATGCTGCCGTCGATCGGTCTGCTGGCGTTCGCCGGGCAGCTGATGCCGACCGCCTGGTTCGACCGGCTGGCGTCGATGCTCGGCGTCCACGCGTCCATGGACGGCTTCCACGGGCGCGCGGTGGGCGAGCCACCCGAAGGGGTGGTCACCGAACCCGGCTGAGGCCAGGCTGGACACCATGGCCTACGACGAGCAGATCGTTCACCGCCTCGAGCGGGCCGTCGAGGGTGCGCCGGGCCTGACCATGCGGAAGATGTTCGGGGGCGTCGGCTGGATGGTCAACGGGAACATGGCCGTGGGGGCGCTCGGCGACGGGATCATGGTGCGGGTCGACCCGGCGGAGCACGACGAGCTGATGGCCGAGCCGGGCGCCGGCGTCTTCGACTACACCGGGCGCCCCATGCGCGGCTGGATCCACGTCCACCCCGAGGGACTGGCCACGGAGGAGCAGCTGCAGGCCTGGGCCGACCGCGGCCTGCGCTACGCCGCCAGCCTGCCGCCCAAGGGCTGAGCGAGGGGTGAGTCTGGGGTGACCGGCGGCTACCCGTTGCGGGCCTGGGCGTAGCGCTCGACGAACACGTCGACCGGTACCGCCGCGACCAGCTCCCCCACCAGCCCGAGGTCCAGGTCGTCCAGCGACCGGAAGCGCAGGCAGGACTTGCCGAGGTCGAGTCGACGTCCGGTGGCGATCCACTGCTCGCGGAACCGACTCTCGAGCTCGAGGTCGCCGTAGTTCGCCATGAGGTACAGCGCGTAGTGCCGCTTCTGCGCGGCCAGCGACACATAGGCCAGGGGCTGCCCGTTGTAGGTGTCGGCGAACCGCTCCAGCGGCACCGACCAGGTGATCATCCCGAACCCGATGCCCTCCGCGTATCCGGGCGGCAGGTGCCGACGCACCAGATCGGCCACCGACGCCACCACCTCGCGCCGGTCGTCGGGCAGAGCGGCCAGGTACTCCTCGACCGTCGTCGCCGCACCGGTCATCCCCACCTCCCGTGCGACCGCGTCGTGGGTTGCAGCGTAGGACGAAGGTGCGACGATGGGGAGACCCACACGGACGGAGCCAACGATGAGGATCTCGGTGCTCGGGACCGGCATGGTCGGGCAAGCCCTCTGCGGTGCCTTCGCGGGGCTCGGACACGACGTCGTCATGGGCACCCGCAACGTCGACGACGCGCTGGCCCGCACCGACGCTCAGGGCCGGCCGGCGCTCGCGGACTGGCTGGCCGCCCACCCCGGGGTGCGCCTGGCGCCGCTGGCCGAGGCCGGCGAGCACGGCGAGGTCGTCGTCAACGCCACCAGCGGCGACGGGTCCGTCGCCGCCCTGGAAGGTGCCGGCGAGCACGCCCTCGTGGGCAAGGTCGTGGTCGACGTCGCCAACCCGCTCGACTTCTCGCAGGGGTTCCCGCCGTCGCTCTTCGTCTGCAACACCGACTCCCTCGCCGAGCAGATCCAGCGACGGTTCCCCGAGGCCCGCGTGGTCAAGACCCTCAACACGGTCAACGCGTCGGTCATGGTCGACCCGGGTGCGGTCGCCGGCGGCGAGCACACGATGTTCCTCGCCGGCGATGACGCCCCGGCCAAGGCCACGGTGACCGGACTGCTCCGCGCTCTGGGCTGGGCCGACCTGGTCGACCTCGGCGGGATCTCGGCCGCGAGGGCCATGGAGATGTACCTGCCGCTGTGGCTGCACCTGATGGGCGTGGTCGGTCACCCGGCCTTCTCGATCAAGGTCGCCCGCTGACCGCAGCATCGTCGGTCGCGGTCCGGGTGCACCGGTCCGTGGTGGCCGGTGATCTCGAGGAGCTGCGGGCGGCTCTGGGGAACCCGTCCGACTTCCCGAACACGGCCACCCCGCTGGCGATCGGCCCGCTGCTGACGTACGCGATCTACCACGGTCCGCTGGGTCTGGTGCGCGCGCTGCTCGACGCCGGGGCCGACGCGGCGGCCGAGGCGGAGGACGGGTTCCCGCCGCTCATCGCGCTGTTGACCACCGACCGCCCCGACCGCATCGACGTGCTGCGCCTGCTGCTGGCCGCAGGGGCCGACCCCAACACGCACGGCCTCAACGACTGGACGCCGCTGCACCTGGTGGTGCAGTCGGACGACCTGGCGGCCGCCGAGGTGCTCGTGGCCGCCGGCGCCGACCCGCGCGTCCGGACCAGGATCGACGAGCCGACCTCGGCGCTCGACGACGCTCAGGCGATGGCCGAACGGGGTCGCACCCCCACCGTGCTGCCCCTGTTGCGGGCGGCCGCCGCCGACTGAGCCAGCCGGTCGCTGCTGTCTACTGGACGCGAACCGTCACGGGCGAGCTGGTGGTCGACGCTCCGCGCGAGTCGGTCACCGTCAGCGTCACCTTGAAGCGGCCGGCGGTCAGGTAGGTCCGGGTCGCCGGGATGCTGCCCGGGCTCGTGACCGTGCCGCTCGTGCTGCCGTTGCCCCACCGGAACGTGTACGTCCACGGTCCCGAGTCCGGGTCGGTGAAGGCGCCGCGCACGCCGATGCTTCCGCCCACCCGAATCGTCGTGGCGGTCGTGGCGGCCAGCGTCACGGTCGGTGCGGTGTTGGACGACGTGGTACCGACCGTCCACATCAGCGCGTGCACCGGACCACCGTCCACGAGGTTGCCCTCGCCGACGATCTGGCCGCTGTCGTTGACGCCGTAGGCGCGGCTGAACGTCCCGCCCGGGAAGCGGCCGAGATCGATGGCCTTGCCGGCCCGCCACAGGATGGCGGTGTCCAGGTGGGTGCCCGACGGCGACTGACCGTAGCCCACGACATCGCCGTTGTTGTTCAGATCGGTGACGGTGTTGAACGTGGTACCGCCCGACAGCGCGGGCAGCGTCTCGATCACGCCGTTGCGCCAGACGACCGCGATCCCGCCGTTGCTGGAGCCGGCGATCAGCCCGCTGTTGTTGATGTCGCGCGCCGCCGACGTCCCCGTCGGCCCGGCCAGCGAGCCCAGGTCGGTGAATGCGCCGTTGCGCCACAGGAATCCTCGCGTCGTGCCCATGCTGAGCGTGTTGGCGATCCCCACCACGTCACCGATGTCGTTGATGCCCCAGGCCTCGCTGTAGTCGCCACCGCCCATGAAGCCCAGGTCACGGGCGAACGCCGAGCCCTGCCAGATCACCGCGTGGCGCAGCATCGACGCGTCGCGGCTGACGCCGACGATGGCACCGGTCGCGTTGATGTCGTGGGCGGCGACCCGGTCGACCGGGCCTCCGGGAACGGGCGGCAGGGTGAGTACCTGCCCACTGGGCTCCCAGAGGACGCCGGAGCGGTTGTAGCCCATGTTCGTCGTGCCGACGACCTGCCGGCTGTCGTTGATCGCCTCGGGATGCCCCGTCGACCAGGACGGTGCGGTGATGATGGTGCCCCCGGTCCAGAGGGCTCGCTGCATCGCACCGGAGGCGTCGCTCGCCGTCCCGGTGACCTGGCCCAGGCGGTTGACCGCCCAGGCCTGCGAGGCATAGCCGCCCGGGAGCAGGCCGAGGTCGGTGACCTGCACGGCGGCCGAGGCGGGCGGGGCCGCGACCAGTGCCGCGGCGGTCACCCAGGTGGCGGCGAGGGCGAGACCGATGGTCCGGGTTGGACGTCCGTTCATGACCACTCCTTCGTCGGCGTCCTGGTCCGAGGAGTGGCGGCCCTCCGTCGCCGTCCACCCTAGGCGTCCGGCGCGGCGCCCTCTACAGGACCAAGGTCCGGATGCTGCCGCGGGCCACCGCGTCAGCGACCCGGGCCACCCGGTCCGCGCGAGTGGCCGGCCGCTTGGCGCTGACCACCCACCAGAGGAGCTGCTTGCGCCGGGACGGCGCCAGGGCCGCGAACGTGTCATGGGCGCCGACGTGCGCGGCGAGCGCGGCGGCCAGGTCGGGCGGGACCCGCAGCGCCTCGACGTCGTCGAGCAGGGACCAGGACCCGTCCTCTTGCGCCGCGGCGACGGCGGCCAGCCCGGCGGGGGCCATCAGGCCGGCTTCGGTGAGTCGGGCGAGGCGTTCCTTGTTGGAGCGCGACCACGTGCCGCGTCGCCGGCGCGGGCTGAACCACACCAGGCGGCGCCGTGCGTTCAGCGGGTTCGTGGTGGAGTCGATCCAGCCGAAGCAGAGCGCTTCCAGGGTTGCCTCCTCCTGCGTCAGGCCGTGGCCTGCGCGCGGCGACTTCTGCAGGACCACCCAGGCGCCGTCCGGCTCGGTGTGATGCTCGGCCAGCCAGTCCCGCCACTCCCGACGCGACCTCGGCGCGACCCGCCTGCGGCTGTCTCGTGCGCTGCGCGGCATGGCGGTCGCGGTCAGGCGACGAACCGCCGCTGGATCACCAGGCGGTGCAGCTTGTGGCCCAGCCCCACCGGTTCGACGAACATCAGCGGGCAGGCGCCGTCGACGACCTCCACCCCGAGATCCCGACACAGGTCGACGGCATCCTCCGACACCGACCCACGACCCACCCCGCGATGCAGCCACACTCTCGGGATGCCCCGGGCCACGGCCTCGCGCACGACGTCGAGCGACGCCTCGGCGGGCACCATGACGACCACACCGTCGATGGGGTCGGGCACGTCGGCCAGTCGGCGGTAGCTGGGGACGCCCTCGACGGTCTCGGCCTGGTCGTTGACCGGGTACATCACGTGGCCGCTGTCCCGAAGCCGCCGGTAGACCGAGTTGGCGAACTCCTTGTCGTTCCTCGACACGCCGACGAAGGCCAGGTGCTTCTGGGCCAGGAACCGCTCGATGACCTCGTGGCTGGGCATGGCCGTCAGTGTTGGCGGCCCCTCGTGCCGGGAGCCAGGGGCGATGGTCCTATGGTCGACCGATGACCAGCGTGACCGTCGAGCCGTTCACCGCCGACCACCTGGACGACGCCGCGGCTCTGCTCGCCGCCCGGCACCGGGTGCACCGTCTTGCCGAGCCGGCGCTGCCCGAGGCGTTCGAACGACCGGACGTCGCCCGCGCCGAGGTGCACGCGCTGTGGGAGGCCGCCGAAGCGTCGGGCGCGGTCGCCGTCCGCGGGGGACTGGTCGTCGGCTACCTGCTCGGCACCCCGCGCCCGGACGCCACGTGGGGCCCGAACGTCTGGGTCGAGCCGGCCGGGCATGCGACGCAAGGCCCGCAGATCCTCGGCGACCTGTACGGGCTGGCGGCCCAGCGCTGGGTCGACGAGGGGCGCACGGCGCACTACGCGGTCGTCCCGGCCTCCGACCCGGCGCTGGTCGACGCCTGGTTCCACCTGGGTTTCGGCCAGCAGCACGTGCAGGGACTGCGGGCCGCCCCCGCCTTGGCAGCGAGCTCGCTCGGCTCGGCCGACGACGTCGGTGTCCGGCGGGCGACTCGCGCCGACGTGCCTGCCCTCGCCACGCTCGACCAGGTGCTGCCCGAGCACCAGAGCCGTGCGCCGGTCTTCTCCAGCGGTCCGACGCCCACCCTGGCGGAGGCGACCGCCGAGTGGGAGGAGTCGGTCGACGACCCTGACTTCGCCACCTTCGTCGCCGAGCGCGAGGGGCTCGTGGTCGGGTCGGCGGTCGGGTGCGCGGTGGAGAAGTCCCGCATGCACGCCGGCCTGGCCCGCCCGGACGCGGCGGCCCTGTTCGCCTTCGCCGCCGTGCTTCCGTCGGCTCGCCGGCAGGGCATCGGCCGGGCGCTGGGCGAAGTCGTGCTCGCGTGGGCCGCGCAGGCCGGCTACCCGACCGTCGTCACCGACTGGCGGGCCACCAACCTGACGTCGTCGCGGGCCTGGCCGAGGCTTGGCTTTCGCGAGACGTTCCTGCGCCTGCACCGCGTGGTCGGCTACTGAGCGGCGCCCGGCGCCTTCTCCCGCACCTGCCGCTTGATCCGGGCGAGCATCGCCGCCATCCCGCGCAGTCGCAGCGCGCTCACCACCTCGGCGAGCCCGAGCCGCAGGTAGAAGTCGTCGGGCACCGCGAGGACGACGGCGGCCGGCTGGCCGTCCAGGCCGGCGCTGAGGATCCCAGCAAACCCTCGGGTGGTGGGCGCCTCGGGCGGGGCGTCCAGGTGCACCCGGACGGTCCGCTCGGCGTCGGCACCGACGTCCACCGCGAGGAACAGCGGCGACTGGCACTCGGGCACCGCCTCGAGCTCGTCGCGGTGCTCGGCGTAGTAGGCGGGCAGCGGCGGCAGGTCGTGCGCGTAGTCGAGCAGCAGCTGCACGCGGTCCGCCGTGGTGACCGCCGCGAAGTCCGCGACGACCTCATCCAGGGCGGCCGGGAGCACCTCGACGGCGCCGTCCCCCTTCTCGTCCGCGATCACGCCCCCGGGCCCTGCTCCACGGGCACCCGCACCGAGTTGCCCCACTCCGTCCACGAGCCGTCGTAGTTGCGCACCCGCCCGAAGCCGAGCAGGTGGGTGAGGACGAACCAGGTGTGGGAGGAGCGCTCGCCGATCCGGCAGTAGGCGACCACGTCGTCGTCGGGCGAAAGCCCGGCCTCCCCCAGGTAGACGGCCTCCAGCTCGGCGCGCCGGCGGAACGTCCCGTCCTCGGCCGCCGCCCGGGCCCAGGGCACGCTGCGCGCCCCGGGGATGTGCCCACCGCGCAGCGCACCCTCCTGGGGGTAGTCGGGCATGTGCAGCAGCTCGCCGGAGTACTCCCCCGGCGAGCGGACGTCGACCAGCGGTCGGCCCAGGTGGGCGAGCACGTCCTCCCGGAACGCCCGGATCGTCGAGTCGTCGCGCTGGACCACCGGGTAGTCGGCGGGCGGCCGGTGCACCGGGTCGGTGGTCATCGGCCGACCCTC
>DAIRVJ010000021.1:3730-22554 GCA_036802895.1 Candidatus Nanopelagicales bacterium | reverse complement strand
TGCTCGTGTCCAGCCACGTCATGGACGAGGCGACCCGCTGCGACCGGCTGCTGCTCATCCGCGACGGCCGGCTGGTCGCCGACGACACCCAGCAGGGCCTGCTGGCCCGCACCGGTGCGCCCGATGTCGAGTCCGCGTTCCTGGCGCTCGCGACGGGACCGCCCTCATGAGCGTCCCGCACCGGGTCTACGACGGCCACCCGCGGCAGCGCCCGCTGACCGCACGGATCCTCGCCGCTACCGCACGCCGGGTCCTCGAGCAGCTGCGGCACGACCACCGAACGGTCGGGCTGCTGCTCGCCGTCCCGAGTCTGCTCATGGGGCTGCTCGCGTGGATGCTGGCGGACCAGCCGGGGGCGTTCGACCGCTGGGGCGCCCCGCTGCTCGGGATCTTCCCGCTGATCGTCATGTTCCTCGTGACGTCGGTGGCCACGCTGCGCGAGCGCTCGGGCGGCACGCTGGAGCGGCTGCTGGCCATGCCGATCGGGAAGCTGGACTTCCTGCTCGGCTACGCGGTGGCGTTCGGGCTGGCCGCCGCCATACAGGCGCTGGTCGTCAGCGGGCTGTCCTTCGGCGTCTTCGGCCTCGACGTGGCCGGACCGGTCTGGTCGGTGCTGCTGGTGGCGGTCGTGGTCGCCCTCCTGGGCACCGCGCTCGGGCTGTTCGTCAGTGCGTTCGCGAGCACCGAGTTCCAGGCCGTGCAGTTCATGCCGGCGGTCATCCTGCCGCAGCTGCTGCTGTGCGGCCTGGTCGTCCCACGGCAGGCGCTGCCGCGCGCGCTGGAGCTGGCGTCGGACGTGCTGCCCATGTCGTACGCGGTCGACGCGATGCGCGAGGTACTGGTCAGCAGCCAGGTCACCGGCGCGTACTGGCGCCCCCTCGGCCTGGTGGGGCTGTTCATCGTCGGCGCGCTCGGGCTGGGTGCGGTCACCTTGCGCCGCCGGACCCCGTAGCCTGACCCCGTGCTCCGCAGGGTGCTGCTCACGGTCTCGCGCAGCGAGGCCATCAGGCGCGCGGTCTCGGCCGCCCCGGTGTCGCGTGACGTGGTCCGGTGGTACGTCGGCGGCGAGACGGCGCAGGACGCGGTCGAGGCGACCCGGGGGCTGGTCGAGTCGGGTCGCCAGGTGACCCTCGACCACCTGGGCGAGGACGTGCTCGACCGCGCGCAGGCCGACGCGGCACGGGAGGCCTACCTGCGGCTGCTCGCCCTGCTCGACGAGGCCGGGCTGACGGCGTCGACCGAGGTCAGCGTCAAGCTCTCGGCCATGGGCCAGGCCCTGGCCGGCGACGGCGAGAAGATCGCCCTCGACAACGCCCGCGCGGTCTGCGCCGCAGCAGCAGCCGCCGGGACGACGGTCACCCTGGACATGGAGGACCACACCACGACCGACTCGACGCTGGGGATCCTCGCGGAGCTGCGGTCCGACTTCCCGCGGACCGGCGCGGTGCTGCAGTCCTACCTGCGCCGGACGGAGGCCGACTGCCGCGACCTGGCGGTCGAGGGCTCGCGGGTCCGGCTGTGCAAGGGCGCCTACCGCGAGCCGGCGTCGGTGGCCTTCCAGGGTCGCTCCGAGGTCGACCGGTCCTACGTCCGCTGTCTGCACGTGCTGATGGCCGGAGCCGGCTACCCGATGGTGGCCACCCACGACCCGCGCCTGATCGAGATCGCCGGCGCGCTGGCCGTGCGGCACGGGCGGCCGAAGGGCAGCTACGAGTACCAGATGCTCTACGGCGTGCGCCCCGAGGCGCAGCGCGCGCTCGCCGACCAGGGGGAGACCGTCCGGGTGTACCTGCCCTACGGCGACCAGTGGTACGGCTACCTGGTCCGCCGGATGGCCGAGAAGCCGGCCAACCTCGGGCTGTTCCTGCGCTCGCTCGTGTCGAGGGGCTGACCCGTGGCGGTCGTGGCGATCGTCGGAGCCGGCGTGATGGGCGAGACCCTGCTCGCCGGGATGCTGCGCGCCGGGCGGCCCGCCGGCGAGCTCGTCGTCGCCGAGCGGCGGCCGGAACGTTCCGACGAGCTGGCCGAGAAGTACGGCGTGCTGGTCCTGGGCAACGTCGAGGCCGTGGTGCGCGCCGACACGATCGTGCTCGTCGTCAAGCCGCAGGACATGGGTGGCCTCCTCGACGAGATCAGCCCGCACGTGCGTGAGGGCGCGCTGGTCATCTCGCTGGCGGCGGGGATCACCACCGAGTTCCTCGAGTCACGGCTGCCGGACGGCATCCCGGTGGTGCGGGTCATGCCCAACACCCCGGCGCTGGTCGACGAGGGCATGGCGGCGATCTCGCCGGGGTCGCACTGCGACGAGGCCCACCTGGAGGAGGCCGAGGCCCTGCTGCGCTCGGTCGGCCGGGTGCTTCGGGTGCCCGAGAAGCAGCAGGACGCCGTGACCGCCATCTCCGGGTCCGGGCCGGCCTACATCTTCTACGTGGTCGAGGCGATGATCGACGCCGGCGTCCTGCTCGGCCTGCCACGGGACACGGCGACCCAGCTGGTCGTGCAGACCCTGGTCGGCGCCGGGAAGATGCTCCGGGAGACCGGGGAGCATCCCACGGTGCTCCGCGAGAACGTGACGTCACCGGCCGGCACGACCGCCGCCGCCGTCCGCGAGCTCGAGGACCACAAGGTGCGGGCCGCCTTCCTGACGGCCATGGAGGCGGCGCGGAACCGCTCGCGCGAGCTGGCCACCGGCCAGGGCTGAGGGCGGATGCCCCGGTCGGCCCGGCCGGCGATCGCCTCCGCCTTCTTCGTCCAGGGTGCGTCGTTCGCCGTGCTGGTCACCCGGATCCCGGCGCTCAAGGACCGGTTCGCCCTCTCCGACGGGGCACTGGCCGCCCTGCTCCTGCTGGTGCCCGTCGTCGCGGGGGTGGGCAGCGTGGGTGCGGGCGCGCTGGCCGGTCGGTACGGCAGCGCCCGGGTGCTGCGGATCGGCGGGCCGGCGGTCCCGCTGGCGGTGGTCGGGGTGGGCGCCGCCGGGTCGGTGCCATGGCTCGTGGTCGCCCTGGTCGCGGTGGGTCTGGGGCTGGGAGCCGTCGACGCCACCATGGGGATGCAGGCCGTCGCCTTCCAGGTGGAGGTCGGCCGGCAGGCGGTCACCGGGTTCTTCGCGGTCTGGAGCCTGGCCGGGATCGTCGGGGCGTTGGCCGCGTCGGCGGTGGCGGACACCTCCCTCTCGCTGCTCACGTTCTTCGCCTCGTGCGCCGCGCTCCTCGTCCCGCTCGACCTGGTGACCGGGCGGCACCTGCTCCAGCGAGACGTGGTGCCGGAGCACGCCGGCGGCCCGGCCGAGCGGGCTCCGTGGCGGCCGCTGCTGGGGCTGGCGGCCGTGGTGACCTGCCTGTTCGTGGCCGACTCGACGACGTCGAACTGGAGCGCCGTGTACCTCACCGACGCGCTCGGCAGCAGTCACGCGACGGGGGCGCTGGCCTACGCCGGCTACGCGACGGCGATGCTCGGCGGGCGGCTGCTGGGCGACCGGGCCGTCGCCC
This sequence comes from Candidatus Nanopelagicales bacterium, assembly GCA_036802895.1. Taxonomy (GTDB): domain Bacteria; phylum Actinomycetota; class Actinomycetes; order Prado026; family Prado026; genus DAIRVJ01. Next base: position 19,066 of record DAIRVJ010000021.1, on the reverse strand, counting down.
GGTTCGGGCCGGTGCCGGTGGTCCGGGCCAGCGGTCTGCTGGCCACGGCCGCGACGGTCGGCCTGGTGCTGGCCCCCGGTCCGGTCGGCGGGATCGCGGCGTTCACCCTGCTGGGACTCGGGCTGAGCGTGGTGCTGCCGCAGGCCTTCGTGGCCGCCGACGCGCTCGACCCGACCCGCAGCGGTGTCGCCGTGGCGCGGGTCAACGTCTTCAACTACGTCGGGTTCGTGGCCGGCGCCCCGCTCGTGGGCGGACTCGCCGAGCTGGTCCCGCTGCGCACGGCGTTCGCCGCGATCGTCCCCGTGACGCTCGTCATCGCTCTGCTCGCCGGGCGGTTCGCCCCGCGGCCGGCGGTCACTGCACCCGGCTGAACCGCTCGACGTGGTCGCGGCGTCCGGTGACCACCAGCACGTCGTCGACGAAGACCGTGGTGTCGGCGGTCGCGTACGTGAAGTCCTGTCCAGGACGCTTGATCGCCACGACGGTGACGCCGTACCGGCTGCGCAGCGCGGCCTCGCCGAGCGTGCGGCCCACGGCCTCCTCGGGCGGGGCGACCCTCACCAGCGCGAAGCCGTCGTCGAACTCGAGGTACTCCAGGACGCCGTACGCCACCTGGTGGCCCACCCGGACTCCCGCGTCCGACTCGGGGAACACCACGTGCGTGGCGCCGACCCTGGTCAGGATCCGCCCGTGGGCCGGGGTGAGCGCCTTCGCCCAGATGTCGGGGACGCCGAGGTCGGCGAGCGCCCCCACCGTGAGCACGCTGGCCTCGACGCCGGTCCCGATCGCGACGACGGCCTGCTGGAACTCGTCGATCCCGAGCTGGCGGAGGACCTCCTCGCTGGTGGCGTCCGCCTCGACGACGTGGGTGAGCCGGCCGCTCCACTCCTGCACGAGCAGGGGGTCGCGCTCGACGGCGAGCACCTCGCGTCCCTGCTGCGCGAGCGTCTCGGCGACCGCGCCGCCGAACCGCCCGAGCCCCACGACCAGCACTGGTCCTCGGTACCTAGCCAACGATGGTGCGCTCCTCGGGTAGTCGGTACAGGCGGCGGCGCTCGCGCAGGGCCAGCGCCGCACCCAGTGTCATCGGGCCCAGCCGGCCCAGGAACATGAGCACGCTGGTGACGACCAGCGCGCTGGTGGGCAGGGTGGGCGTCACGTTGAGCGAGAGGCCGACCGTGGCGAGGGCGGAGATCGCCTCGAAGGACATCTCGGCGAACGACCCGTCGGTGGTCATCAGCAGGGCGCCCGTCCCGGCCAGGGCGACCGCCCCCGTGACCACGGTGACGACCATGGCCTGGCGGACCGCGGTGTCGGGAAGCCGTCGGTGGAACGCCCGGACGTCACGGTCCCCGAGCGCCTCGGCCCGCACGGCGAACAGCAGCACGGCCAGGGTGGTCACCCGGATACCACCCGCGGTGCTGCCGCTCCCGCCGCCGATGAACATGAGGATCTGGGTGAGCAGCAGCGACTCCGGTGTCATCTGCGCGTAGTCCAGGGAGTTGAAGCCGGCGGTCCGCGGCTGGACGGAGGCGAAGAACGAGGCCAGCGTCTTGCCGCCTGGACGCAAGGGTCCGAGCGTGCCCGGGTTCGCCCACTCGAAGGCAAGCAGGGCGAGCCAGCCGCCGACGAGCAGGACGGCGGTGACCGCGAGCGTCGCCCGGGTGTGCACCGACCAGGTGCGGGGGTGCCGCCACTCGCGGGCCAGCTCGAAGACCACCGGGAACCCGAGGCCGCCGAGGACGACCGCCGCGCTGATCGGCAGGCAGATCCAGGGATCGCCGACGAAGCCGACGAGGTTGTCGGAGTACAGCGCGAAGCCGGCGTTGTTGAACGCCGTCACGGCGTGGAAGAGGCCCAGCCAGGCGGCCCGGCCGGCCGGCACCCCGTAGTGCGTGCCCAGCCGCAGCCCGATGGCCAGCGCGGTGAGCAGCTCTGCGGCAGCGCTGACCAGCGCGACGCCGAGCACGACCCGGCGGACGTCGGCCAGGTCCAGGGTGCGGGACTCCTCCTGGGTCATCAGCTTGGACCGCAGGCCCAGCCGGCGGGAGACCGCCAGACCGACGAGTGAGGCCCCCACGATGATCCCGAAGCCGCCGAGCTGGACCAGCGCGAGGATCACGCCCTGGCCGAACGGGCTCCAGTAGGTGGCCGTGTCGACGTGGGCCAGGCCGACGACGCAGACCGCCGACGTGGAGGTGAACAGCGCGGTCGGGACGGGCGCGTGTCCGGGCCCCGCCGTGGCGACGGGCAGGGACAGCAGCCCCGATCCCAGCACGACCGCGCCCAGGAAGCCGGCCGCGACCACCCGTGCGGGGTTGGCGGACCGGGTGCGGGCGGACCGGCGCAGCGCCGACCGCGCCGGTCCGGTCACGGCTGCTCCTCCCTGCGGCTCGCTGTGGGGTGCAACCTACTCAACCGGCCGATGCCCGGGACGGAACCTACGATGGACGGGTGCAGACCAGACGGCCCAGCCGCGCTGCAGGGGCCGTCCAGCGCCTGAGTGCGCTGCTGCTCGTCGGGCTGCTCGTCGGGCTGCTCGCCGGCTGCACCGGCGACCAGGCGGCGCCGATCGAGGTGGGGGTCGTCGGCCGGGGCACGGTGACCGAGGTCGTCGAGGCGGCCGCGAACGTGGCGGCCCGGGCCACCGCGGCGGTCAGCGCCCCGTCGGCTGGCACCGTCGCCGCTCTCGAGGTCACCGACGGTGCCCGGGTCACGGCCGGGCAGGTGCTGCTGCGCATCGACAGCCCGTCGGCGCGCCAGGCCCTGGCTCAGGCGACCGAAGCCGACGCCCAGGCCGCGTCGTCCGGGCGGGTGACCGTGCCGCAGGCCGACCTCTCGGCCCTGACCCGCTCCGCGCAGGCGGCCAGCCGCGCGTTCGAGGCCGCCCGGAAGGCGGCCGACGCCATCCCCGACGAGCGGATCAGGGCACAGGCGCTGGCTCGGGTGGCCGCCGCCGAGGCCGACTACGCCGCCGCCCAGGACTCGGCTCGCCGAGCCGTCCAGCAGCTCAACGCGGGGCTGGGCAGCCTGGGCCGCCTCGCGTCGTCGCTGGCGGCCGCCCAGCGGGCGCAGACCAGGGCGGTGGTGGCGGCGGCCCAGGCCACCGTCGATGCGCTCACCGTTCGTGCGCCGATCACCGGCACGGTCGTCTTCGGCACCTCCGGCGCCGGATCCGCGGGGTCGGGCGGCGACCTGTCGTCGGTCATCGGCCAGCTCCCGTCGAGCCTGCAGGGGCAGGCGCAGTCCCTCCTGGGCGGCGGCTCGGGCGGCTCCGCGAGCGTCACCGGGACCCTGGAGGTAGGGACCCCGGTGAGCGCCGGGGCTGTCCTGCTCGCGATCACCGACGTGTCGACGCTCAGCCTGACCGCCGCGGTCGACGAGACCGACGTCCTGCTCGTGACGTCCGGGGTCGAGGCCGACGTCGAGCTGGACGCCGTCCCGGGAGCCACCTACGCGGCGACGGTGCGCTCGGTCGACCTCCAGCCGACGACGTCGGCCCGCGGTGGGGTGTCCTACGTCGTGCGGCTCAGCCTCGCCGGTGGGACGACCGAGACCGGCGCGGCCGCGCCTGCGCCGCGGCCCGGGATGTCCGCCGTGGCCCGGCTCAAGGTCCGGACGGCGACGAACGCCGTCAGCGTGCCGGCTGCGGCCGTCTTCCGCGACGGCGCCCGCGACGCGGTGTGGGTGGTCGAGGGCGGCGTCGCCCGCCGGCGCGAGGTCGAGCTGGGCGCCCAGGGTGACGATCGGGTCGAGGTGGCCAGCGGCGTCGCCGTCGGCGAGACGGTCGTCGTCAAGGGCGCCGACCGGGTCACCGAGGGGCAGCGGGTCGAGTCCAGGTGAGCGGTCCCGCGGTCGAGGCGATCGACGTCACGCGCACCTACCGGATGGAGGAGGTCGAGGTGACCGCGCTGGCCGGGGTGAGCCTGCGCATCGACGCCGGTGAGTACCTGGCCGTCGTCGGTCCTTCGGGGTCGGGCAAGTCCACCCTCATGCACCTGCTCGGGCTGCTCGACCGCCCGACGTCCGGCGTGCTGCGGGTCGGCGGGCGGGAGGTCGCCGAGATGGGCGACGCCGAGCTGGCCGGCCTGCGCAACGCGACGATCGGCTTCGTCTTCCAGGCCTTCCAGCTGCTGGCCCGCACGTCGGCGATCGACAACGTCGCGCTGCCGCTCGTGTACCGGGGGGTGGGTCGCCGCGAGCGGCGCGATCGGGCGGTCGCCGCGTTGGAGGCGGTCGGGCTCGGCCACCGGCTGGGGCACCGGCCGGCGCAGATGTCCGGCGGCGAGCAGCAGCGCGTCGCCATCGCCCGCGCGCTGGTCGGCGACCCGCAGCTGCTGCTCGCCGACGAGCCCACCGGCAACCTGGACAGCCGCACCGGCCTCGAGGTGATGACCATCCTCGAGTCGCTCAACGCCGACCGTGGCGTGGCGGTCGTGCTGGTGACGCACGACCGCGAGATCGCCGGCCGAGCGCACCGGCAGGTCCACATGCGCGACGGGCGGGTCGAGAGCGACAGCGCCGAGCCCGTCCCGGCGCCGACGCCGTGAGGGTCGGGGAGGCCTTCGGGTCGGCGGTGACCGCGCTGCGCGCGAACCGGCTGCGCAGCGCGCTGACCATGCTCGGGGTGATCATCGGCGTGGGCTCGGTCGTCGTCCTGGTCGCCATCGGCAGCGGGGCCAAGCGCGAGGTCGAGCAGCAGGTCGAGGGCCTCGGGTCGAACCTGATCCTGGTCGTCCCCGGGGAGTTCAGCTTCGGCTCCGCGCCGTCGGTGAGCCGGCTGAAGCTGGAGGACGTCGACTTCCTCGGCCGTGTCGTCGGGAACCGGGACGCCGTCGCGACGACCGTGTCCTCCGGTGAGGAGGTCCGCGTCGGCGGGAAGCGCGTCTTCATCACGGTGAACGGAACGAACGAGAACGTGCCGCTGGTGTTCGACCGTCCGCTCGCCCGGGGGCGCTACCTCACCCGCGCGGACGTCGACACGCGGCGCCGGGTGGCCGTGCTCGGGTCGAAGACCGTGACGGACCTGTTCGGCGACCTCGACCCGCTCGGCCGACAGGTGACGATCGCCGGCGTGCGCTTTCGCGTGGTCGGCGTCTTCGCCGAGGTGGGCTCCACCTTCGGGGTGAGCCGTGACGAGGAGGTGCACGTCCCGGTGTCCGCCGCGCAGCGACTGTTCGGCATCGACCGGATCGACGCGCTGGCCGTCCGGGCCCCCACGATCGACTCGATCGGGCCCCTGCAGGACCGCATCGTCGCGGCGCTCGAGGCGAAGTACGAGGGCGACACGTTCTCGGCGGTGACCCAGACCCAGATCCTCGGCACGATCGGGACGATCCTCTCGCTGCTCACCCTCGTGCTGGCCGCGATCGCCGGGATCTCCTTGCTCGTCGGCGGGGTCGGTGTCTCGAACATCATGTTGGTGTCGGTGCGCGAGCGGACGCGCGAGATCGGGCTGCGCAAGGCGCTCGGCGCGCGCCAGCGCGACATCCTCGCCCAGTTCCTGATCGAGGCCGTCCTGCTCACCACGATCGGCGGGCTGGTCGGGATGGGTCTCGGCGTGGGCGCCGCGGTCACCGCCGACCGGCTGACCGAGCTGCCCGCGCAGATCGCCTGGTGGTCGCTCGCCCTGGCGTTCGGGGTGTCGGCGGGCGTCGGGGTCTTCTTCGGTGTGTTCCCGGCGCGCCGCGCGGGGCGGCTCGATCCGGTGGTCGCCCTGCGCACCGAGTGACGGCATGACCTAGGGCCCTCGTGGCCGGGCGCCGCCCGGATAGCGTGAGCGGGTGAGCAGCCGGGTGGTGGTCGTGTGGGACGCGCGCCTCGCCGACTACGACTTCGGCCCCGGGCATCCGTTGGCACCGGTGCGGGTCGAGCTCGCGATGCGGCTGGCCCGGGACCTCGGCCTGCTGGACCTGCCGCACGTCGAGGAGGTGACGGCGCCGCTGGCGACGGAGGACGACCTGCTGCTCGTGCACACCGCGGCCTACCTCGACGCCGTGCGTCGGGCGGGAGCCGACCCGCACACGGTCGACCTGGCCCACGGCCTTGGGACGGAGGACGACCCGGTGTTCGCCGGGATGCACGAGGCGGCGGCGCACGTCGTGGGCGCCTCGCTGGTCGCGGTCCGGTCGGTGTGGGGCGGCTCGGCCGAGCACGCCGTGAACATCGCGGGCGGCCTGCACCACGCGATGCCGTCGTCGGCCTCAGGCTTCTGCATCTACAACGACGCCTCCGTGGCGATCGCCTGGGCGCTCGCCCACGGCGCCGAACGGGTGGCCTACGTGGACGTCGACGTCCACCACGGTGACGGCGTCGAGCGGACGTTCTGGAACGACCCGCGGGTGCTCACGATCTCCCTGCACGAGTCGCCGCGCACGCTCTTCCCGGGCACCGGCTACCCGCACGAGGTGGGCGGCCCCGGAGCGGAGGGCTCGGCGGTGAACGTGGCCCTGCCGCCCGGCACGGGGGACGAGGGCTGGCTGCGTGCGTTCCACGCCGTGGTCCCGCAGATCCTCGCCCAGTTCCGCCCGCAGCTGGTTGTCAGCCAGCACGGCTGCGACAGCCACTTCCTCGACCCGCTGGCCCACCTGGCGCTCTCCCTGGACGGCCAGCGGGCCGCCTACCGGGCGATCCACGACCTGGCCCACACGTTCGCCGACGGCCGGTGGCTGGCCCTCGGTGGCGGCGGGTACGAGCACGTCGAGGTCGTGCCACGGGCCTGGGCGCACCTGATCGGCGAGGCTGTCGGCGCTCGCGTCGACCCCGAGACGGTCGTGCCGGAGGGTTGGCGGGAGTACGTCCTCGAGCGGCTCGGCCGCTCAGGTCCCGGTCACATGACCGACGGTCGCGACCCGCAGGTGCGGCCCTGGCGGTCCGGGTTCGACCATCTCGAGGACCCGTTGGACCGGGCCGTGCACGCGACGCGCACCGCGGTCTTCCCGCTGCACGGGCTCGATCCGGAGCTCGACCTCTAGGGATCCGGGGCTGACGAAGGCCGACTTTCGGATTCGCCCTCCCACAGCTGTCGGCGCGTCACTAGGATCGGCGTCCGCACGTGAGTGACGGGTGTGCCGGTGGGGAAGCCGGCGCCACTACGCGTGCCGGAAGGCTCGGTGCGTGATGGCTGCTGGCTCCGGTGAGCGTCCTCTGTCGGAGGTTCGCTTCGTCACCGTGGCTGAGGTGGCCGCGATCATGCGGGTCTCGAAGATGACGGTCTATCGGCTGGTCCACGCAGGCGAGCTGCCTGCCGTCCGGGTCGGCCGTTCGTTCCGGGTCCCTGAGCAGGCCGTCCACGACTACCTGCGCGAGTCGTTCATCGAGACCGCCTGAGGCAGGCCGTGGTCGGACCTCGGCCGCAGCGCCGGTAGGCTGGCCACACCGATCGCCCGACCGCGAAGAGGACCACCGTGGGCTCCGTCATCAAGAAGCGTCGCAAGCGCATGGCCAAGAAGAAGCACCGCAAGCTGCTGAAGAAGACGCGCGTCCAGCGGCGCAACAAGAAGTAGCCCATGTCGCGGGTGGTGCTGGTCACCGGTGTGGCGCGCTACCTCGGCGGCCGGCTGGCCCGGCTGCTGCAGGACGACCCCGGCGTGGAGCGGGTCATCGGCGTCGACGTCGTGCCGCCGCGCGGAGACATCGGTGACGCGGAGTTCGTGCGCGCCGACATCCGCAACCCGATCATCGGGAAGGTCATCGCCAGCGCGGGCGTCGACACGGTGGTCCACATGAGCGTCCTCGCCCAGCCCGGCAACGCGGGCGGGCGGACGGTCATGAAGGAGGTCAACGTCATCGGGACGATGCAGCTGCTGGCGGCCTGCCAGAAGGCGTCGTCGGTCAAGAAGCTGGTCGTGAAGTCCTCGTCCACCGTCTACGGCGCCTCACCGCGCGACCCGGCCATGTTCACCGAGGACATGGAGCCCAAGGTGCTCCCGCGCTCCGGGTTCGCGAAGGACTCCGTCGAGGTCGAGGGCTATGTCCGGGGCTTCGCCCGACGGCGGCCCGACGTGACCGTCAGCGTCCTGAGGTTCGCCAACTTCCTCGGCCCCCACATGGACACCCCCATGTCGGCGTACTTCATGCTGCCGGTCGTGCCCACGGTCCTCGGCTTCGACCCGCGCCTGCAGTTCGTGCACGAGGACGACGGCCTCGAGGTGCTGCGGCGGTGCGCGCTCGAGGAGCACCCGGGCACGTTCAACGTGGCCGGGGACGGCGTGATCCTGCTCTCCCAGGCGGTGCACCGGGCCGGTCGGCCCACGCTCCCGCTGCTGTCCGCGTTCGTCAGCTCGGTCGGTGGGCTGGTCCGTCGGGCCAAGGTCGTCGACTTCTCCCCCGAGCAGCTGCGGTTCCTGTCCTTCGGGCGCGGGATCGACACGTCCCGGATGCGCGAGGAGCTCGGTTTCGTCCCCCGCTACACCACGGTCGAGACCTTCGACGACTTCGTGCGGGCGCGAGGGCTCAACCGGCTCCTCCCGCCCGAGCGGGTCGAGGCGGTCGAGCACCAGCTGGCCGCCGTGCTCACCGGCGGCGGGAGGCGGGGCGACGGTGGCTGAGGCCAGGGTGATCCCCATCGGCGACGGCGCGCCCGCTCGGGCGAAGCCGAAGCGCGCTCCGCGGGCTCGGCCGTCGGCGGCGGCCCCGCCCGCGGCGGACCCCCGCGCGGAGGCGCCGAGGCCGGAGGCGCCGCGGTCGGAGGAGGAGCGGGTGCGCGCGGCGGTGGCCGACGTGCTGGCGTCGTCCGGTGGCTCGGCCGACCTCGACGCCCGAATCGCCGGGCTGCTCGCCTTCCTGCGCCGCCGGATCACCGGCGAGTACGTCGTCGACGAGTTCGGCTTCGACCCCGAGCTGACCGACAAGGTGCTGCTCGCGGCGATGCGGCCGCTGTACCAGCGCTGGTTCCGGGTGGAGACCGTCGGGCTCGACAACGTCCCCGACACCGGCGGGGCGCTGATCGTCGCGAACCACTCCGGCACCGTCGCCATCGACTCGGTGATGGCCCAGCTGGCCCTGCTCGACCACCACCCCGCCCGGCGGCCGCTGCGGATGCTGGGGGCGAACCTGGTCTTCCAGACCCCGGTGGTCGGCGAGTTCGCCCGCAAGACCGGCTCCACCCTCGCCTGCAACGCCGACGCCGAGCGGCTGCTCGGGCGGGGCGAGCTGGTCGGCGTGTGGCCCGAGGGGTTCAAGGGTGTCGGCAAGCCCTTCACCGAGCGGTACAAGCTGCAGCGCTTCGGGCGGGGTGGTTTCGTCTCGGCCGCGCTGCGCACCGGCGTCCCGATCATCCCCGTGTCCATCGTCGGCGCCGAGGAGATCGCGCCCATCCTGGGCAACGCCAAGCTGCTCGCGCGCCTGCTCGGGCTGCCCTACTTCCCGCTCACCCCGACGTTCCCGTGGCTCGGGCCGCTCGGGCTGATCCCGCTGCCGTCGAAGTGGATCATCGAGTTCGGCGAGCCGATCCGCACGGACGCCTACCCCAGGTCGGCAGCCGACGACCCGATGCTCGTGTTCAACCTCACCGACCAGGTGCGCGAGACGATCCAGCACACGCTCTACAAGCTGCTGATGCAGCGCCGCAGCGTCTTCTTCTGACCGCTGCTACCCCGCGGAGCGACGGCGCCGGTCCAGCGCCACCGCGACCGCCGCGATACCGGCGACGGCACCCGCCCCGCCGGCGATCGGCAGCCCGACCTTGGCGACCTTGCGGCCGGTTCGATAGTCGATGACCCGCCACCCGAGGTCGCGGGCGTGCCGACGGAGCTTGGGGTCGGGGTTGACCGCGGTGGGGTGGCCGACCATCGACAGCATGGGGATGTCGTTGGCCGAGTCGGAGTAGGCGGCGCAGCGCGACAGGTCCAGCCCCTCGCGCTCGGCCAGGGCCTTCACCGCCTCGGCCTTGGCCGGGCCGTGCAGCGGCCGGCCGACCAGGCGGCCGGTGTAGACGCCGCGCTCGATCTCCGACACCGTCCCCAGGGCGCCGGTCAGGCCGAGGCGCTTGGCGATGATCGTGGCCAGCTCCACTGGGGCCGCCGACACCAGCCACACCCGCTGGCCGGAGTCGAGGTGGGACCTGGCCAGGGCCAGGGTGCCCGGGTACACCTTCGCGGCGATCCGCTCGTCGAAGATCTCCCGGCCCATCTGGACCACCTCGGACACCGCGTGGTCCTTGACGAACCCCAGCGCGGTCTCGGTGGCGTCGGCCATGTCGTCCATGTCCTCCGAGCCGACCAGGCGGAACCGCACCTGTCCGGCGACGAAACCCGCCACGTCGGACACCGTGAAGAACCGGCGACGGGCCAGGCCCATCGCGAGGTAGAAGATCGACGCCCCGCGGACCACGGTGTTGTCGATGTCGAAGAACGCGGCCGCCGCGGGGTCGGGGGCGGCGGTGAGGGCGGCCTCGACCTCGGCGACGGCGGCTGCGGCCTGGCCGGCGACCCTGGCCGGGGCGAGCGGCTCGCCGCGGTCCACCGTCATGGCAGGCAAGCGTATGGGAGACTCCGCGGGTGAGAGCCAACCTGGCGGATCTGGTGCGTACGGCCGCGGCCGAGCGTCCCGATCACCCCGCCCTGGTGGCCTCCGGTCGCACGCTGACGTGGGCCCAGCTGGACGCCGCCGTCGACACCGTCGCGGCGGGCCTCCAGGCCATGCGCATGCCCGCCGGGGCCAGGGTGGCCATCGCCCTGCCGAACTCGGTGGAGTTCGTCACCGGCTACTTCGGTGCCCTGCGCGCGGGCCTGGTGGCTCTCCCGGTGAACACGGGGCTGACCGCCCCCGAGATCGCCCACGTGCTCACCGACTCCGGTGCGGCCGCCGTCATCTTCGACCGGACGGCCGCGGCGGCCGTCCGGTCCGCCTCGGGCGACGGCCCCGCCCGGGTGGTGGTCGGTGCCCCGGCCCAAGGGGAGGTCGCGTTCGGCTCGTTCTCCGGCGTCCCTCGCGATCCCGGCACCGACCCCGAGTCCCTCGCCGTCCTGCTGTACACCTCGGGCACCAGCGGCCGGCCGAAGGGCGCGATGCTGACGCACCGGGCGCTGCTGGCGAACGTCGAACAGGTGCACCAGCTGCGTCACCCGGCGGTGACCCCGGACGACGTCGTGCTCATGGTGCTGCCGATGTTCCACGTGTACGCGCTGAACGGCACCCTCGCCCAGGTGGCCCGCTGCGCGGCGACCTTGGTGCTGGCCGACCGCTTCGACCCCGAGGGGGCGTTGGCCGAGATCCGCGCGCACGGCGTGACCAACGTGCCGGGGGCGCCCCCGATGTACGTCGCGTGGTCGGCGCTGCCGGGCCTGCGCGAGGCGTTCGCCGGCGTGCGGCTGCTGCTGTCCGGGGCGGCGGCGCTCCCCGGCGCGGTGCTCGAGCAGATCACCACGGCCACCGGCCTGCCGCTGTTCGAGGGCTACGGCCTGACCGAGGCTGCCCCTGGGGTGTGCACGACCCTCGTGGACGGCGTGGCCAAGCCCGGCTCGGTGGGCAAGCCGCTGCCGGGGGTCGAGCTGCGCCTGGTCGACGAGGACGGCGAGGACGTCGAGGAGGGGGACCCCGGCGAGATCTGGGTCCGCGGCCCGAACCTGTTCTCGGGGTACTGGCCGGACGGTGCCGGCGGACCGGACGCCGACGGGTGGTACCCGACCGGCGACGTCGCGTACCTGGACGACGACGACGACCTCGTGCTGGTCGACCGGCGCAAGGAGATGGTCATCGTCAGCGGGTTCAACGTCTACCCGCGCGAGGTCGAGGACGCCATCGCCAGCCTGCCTGGTGTGGCCGAGGTGGCCGTGGTCGGCGTCCCGCACCCCTACTCCGGCGAGGCGGTCAAGGCGCTGATCGTGCCGCAGCCCGGCCGGTCGGTCACCCCGGACGACGTGATGGCGCACGTCGCCACCCGGCTGGCCCGCTTCAAGTGGCCGACGATCGTGCAGGTCGTGGACACCCTGCCGCACTCGGCCACCGGCAAGGTGGCGAAGGGCCGGCTGCGCGAGGCGGCGTCCTGACCGCGGGATCGGCGTCGTCGGCGTCCGGGCCTCGGGTGCGGGTCACCCTGCTCGGCAAGCCGGGCTGCCACCTGTGCGACGACGCCCGGCCGGTCGTCGCGCGGGTCTGCGCCGACCTCGGGGTCGGGTGGGAGGAGCGGGACATCACGGCCGACCCCGCCCTGCTGGAGCAGTACGCGGAGCAGATCCCGGTCACCCTGGTCGACGGCCGTCAGCACGACTTCTGGCGGGTGGACGAGCGCCGGCTGCGGGCGGCCCTGCTCGGTTGACAGGCCCCGCCCGGGTGAGGTTCAGTAGGTGTAGGTTAGGTATGCCTAACCTAAGTCCACGCGAGGGGGCCCGGCCGTGCTCGGCAACTACCTGATCGGCCTGCGCGAGGGCCTGGAGGCCGCGCTCGTCGTCAGCATCCTCATCGCCTACCTCGTCCGCACCGGCCGGCGCGACCGGGTGCCGATGGTGTGGGCGGGGGTGGGGGTCGCCGTGGCGCTCAGCGTCGGCGTGGGCGCCATCCTTCAGTTCACCTCGGCCAGTCTGTCCTTCCAGGGTCAGGAGCGCTTCGGCGGCCTGATGTCCCTGGTCGCGGTGGCGTTCGTCACCTGGATGATCTTCTGGATGCGCCGGGCCTCGCGCACGATCGCGGCCGAGCTCCGCGGACGGCTGGACGCGGCGATCGCCGTCGGCGGCGTCGCGGTGGTGCTCATGGCGTTCGTCGCCGTCGCCCGCGAGGGGCTCGAGACGTCGGTCTTCTTCTGGGCCGCTGCGCAGGCGGCCGGGTCGACCCTGTCCCCGGTGCTCGGCTTCACCCTGGGGCTGGTCACCGCGGTCGCCCTCGGCGTCGGGCTGTACGTCAGCGCGATCCGGCTCAACCTCGGCCGGTTCTTCAGCGTCACCGGGTTCCTGCTGATCTTCGTCGCCGCGGGTGTGCTCTCCTACGGCATCCACGACCTGCAGGAGGCTGGCGACCTGCCGGGGCTGACTACCCTGGCGTTCGACGTGACCGCCCAGGTCCCACCCTCGTCCTGGTACGGCACCCTGCTCAAGGGCATGTTCAACTTCTCTCCGCGGACGACGGTGCTCGAGGCCGTGGCCTGGGTCGCCTACGTCGTCCCGTGCCTCGTGCTGTTCCTGCGTCGACCCCGCACGCCGGTGCCGACTCCCGCTTCCCCGGCCGCCAGCGCGCCGGCCACCGCCTGACCCCGACGAGAGTGAGCCCGTCCATGCCGCGCGCCCTGCGCCCTCTGCCGCTTCGGCTGTCCGCCCTGTCCCTGGCCGTGGCGAGCCTGCTGCCTCTCGCCGCCTGCTCCTCCGAGCCGGTCAAGGGCCGGGTCCAGGTGACCGCGGGGGACACGGCCTGCACGCTGTCGACGACCTCGGTCGCCGCCGGCCGGTGGTCGTTCGAGGTGAAGAACACCGGGTCCAAGGAGACCGAGTTCTACGTGTACGGGGACGGCGAGAAGGTCGTCGGCGAGGTCGAGCACGTCGGGCCCGGGGTCACCCGAACGGCCGACGTCAGCCTCGACGCCGGCAGCTACACGACCGCCTGCAAGCCCGACGGCGACGCCCAGGGCGTCCGGGCGACGCTGACCGTCACCGAGGGCTGAGCCACCACGGACCCGCCCTGTCTCACCGGGTGGGACGGGCGTCGGCTCGACTTTGTGCGCACGTTCACAAGCGCCTACGCTCGGCCGTGAGGGTCGCCCAAGCCCCCGGGGCTGAGGGACCTCGACCAGGAGCCGCCCCATCGTGAGCCGAACCAGCCGCCAGCCCTCGGGAACCCCCGCGCGCGGGATCCCCGAGGCCACGGTGGCGCGGCTGCCCGTCTACCACCGAGCGCTTTCGGGACTGGTCGACAAGGGCGTGCGGATGGTGTCCTCCGACGAGCTGGCGCGGGCCGCCGGCGTCAACCCGGCCAAGCTGCGCAAGGATCTGAGCCATCTGGGGTCCTACGGCACCCGGGGGGTCGGCTACGAGGTCGACTACCTGCACTACCAGATCGCCCGCGAGCTCGGCCTGACCCAGGACTGGGCCGTGGTCATCGTCGGGGTCGGCAACCTCGGTCGCGCCCTGGCCCACTACGGCGGCTTCGCCAGCCGGGGCTTCCGGGTGGTCGGCCTCGTGGACGTCGACCCGGGCTGCGTCGGTGAGCAGGTCGGCGGCCTCACCGTGCAGCCGCTGGAGCGGCTGGAGGAGGTCGTCCGCCAGGGGGGCGCCTCGATCGGGGTGATCGCGACCCCGGCGTCCTCGGCCCAGGGCGTCTGCGAGCGGCTGGTCGCGGCCGGCGTCACCAGCGTCTTGAACTTCGCGCCGGCACCGCTGGCGGTCCCCGAGGGCGTCGACGTCCGACGGGTCGACCTGGCGGTCGAGCTGCAGATCCTGGCGTTCCACGAGCAGCGCAAGTCCGCGGTGGGGGTCGCCGGATGAGCGTCGTCGTCGTCGGCCTCTCGCACCGCACCGCGCCGGTCTCCCTGCTCGAGCGGGCGGTGGTCCCGGCCGACCGGCTGGCCGACCTGGCCCGCGCGGCCGCGGAGGCGCCGCACGTCGCCGAGGCGGTGGTCGTCTCGACCTGCAATCGGATCGAGGCCTACGCCGACGTCCGGGCGTTCCACGCGGGCGTGGGCGAGCTGACCACGCTGATCGCCCGGACGGCGGGCCTGACCGTCGAGGAGCTGGGACCGCACCTGTACGTGCACTACGAGGACCGCGTCGTCCAGCACCTGTTCGACCTGGTCTGTGGGCTGGACTCGATGGTGGTGGGGGAGGGCCAGATCCTCGGCCAGGTGCGGGACGGCTTCCGGGTGGCCCGTGACGCCGGCACGGCCAAGCAGACGCTGGGGGAGCTGTTCCAGCAGGCCCTGCGGGTGGGGAAGCGGGCGCACGCGGAGACCGGGATCGACCGCGCCGGGTCCGCGCTCGTGGCGACCGGCCTGCGGCTGGCCGACCGGGCGCTGTCGGGGCTCGCGGGGCGCCGTGCCGTGGTGGTGGGCGCCGGCTCGATGGGCGGGCTGACGGCCGCCCAGCTGAGCCGCGCCGGAGTGGGTGACCTCGCCGTCCTCAGCCGCAGCGCGGAGCGCGCGAAGCGGTTGGCGGAGTCGGTGGGTGGCCGTGCCCTCGGCTTCGACCACCTCGAGGCCGAGCTGCGCGAGGCCGACGTGGTGGTCTCCTGCACCGGGGCGACCGGGTTCGTCGTCACCGAGGCGGTGGTCGTCCGGGCGCACGCCGCGCGCGGTGGTCGAGCCCTGGTGCTGCTCGACCTGGCCCTGCCCCGCGACATCGACCCGGCCGTGCACGGCCTGGACCGGGTCACCCTGGTCGACCTCGAGGACCTCGGCAGCCTGCTCGTCGAGCA
>DAIRVJ010000021.1:0-3630 GCA_036802895.1 Candidatus Nanopelagicales bacterium | reverse complement strand
GCCCCGACGGTCCGGGTGAAGGAGCTGGCCGCGCAGCCGGAGGGACTGGCCTACGCCGAGGCGCTGCACGCTCTGTTCGACCTCGATCCGGTCCGCTACCGGGAGGTCGCCGTCGCCGACCTGCACCCGGTCGAGGTCGACGAGGGTCGACCGTGAGCGGCCTGCGGCTCGGCACCCGCGGCAGCGCCTTGGCGCTGGCCCAGGCGCGCCAGGTGGCCCGCGACATCGAGGCCGTCGTGGGCGAGCCGGTCGAGCTGGTGGAGATCCGAAGCGACGGCGACCGGTCGATGGCCCCGCTCCAGCGGATCGGCGGGACGGGGGTCTTCGTCTCCGCCCTGCGCGACGCCGTGGTGGACCGGCGGGTCGACCTCGCCGTCCACTCGTTGAAGGACCTGCCGACGGCCCCCGCCCCCGACCTCGCCCTCGCCGTCGTCCCGGTGCGGGCCGACCCGCGCGACGCGCTCGTCGCACGGGAGGGCATGGTCCTGCTCGAGCTGCCCACCGGCGCCCGGATCGGCACCGGCTCGCCGCGTCGGGCCGCCCAGCTGCGCGCCCTCGGGTACGGCTTCGACGTGGTCGACATCCGCGGCAACGTGGACACCCGGCTCGGCTTCGTCGAGCGCGGCGAGCTGGACGCCGTCGTGGTGGCGCAGGCCGGGCTCATCCGGCTCGGTCGGCCCGAGGCGGCGACCGAGGTGCTCGATCCGATGCAGATGCTGCCCGCCCCGGGTCAGGGGGCGCTGGCCGTGGAGGTGCGCGCCGACCGGACGGACCTCCTGACCGTCCTCGCCCCGCTCGACGACGCCTCGACGAGGGCTGCCGTCACCGCGGAGCGGTCGTTGCTGGCCCGCCTCGAGGCGGGTTGTTCGGCCCCCGTGGGGGCGCTCGCCGACGTCAGCGAGCCGTCGTTCGGCGAGACCGAGCTGTTCCTGCGGGCGGTGGTCGTCGCGGTCGACGGCAGCCGCCTGCTCCGCCTGTCCATCACGGGCGCCCCGGTCGAGGCGGACGCCCTCGGGCGCCGCCTCGCCGAGGACCTCCTCGCCGAGGGCGCCCACGGTCCCCTGGGGGTTCCCGTCCCGTGAGCACCTCGTCCTCCGCCCGCAAGCGGCCGACGCGCCCCGTCGGCCGAGTCGCCTTCGTCGGGGCCGGTCCCGGTGATCCCGGGCTGCTCACGCTGAGGGCCGTCGAGCTGCTCGCGGCGGCCGACGTCGTCGTCCACGACGTGGACGTGCCCGACGCAGTCCTCGGCCGGGCGGCCGAGGGGGCCGAGCTGGTCGCCGTCGGACGCGCCGACGACGGGCGTCCGCTCGCGGCGGCGGCGCGGGTCAAGCCGGCCCTGGAGGCGGCTCGCGCCGGCCGTCAGGTGGTGCGCCTGGTGCTGGGCGACCCGGCCCTCTTCGGTGCCGGCGACGAGACGGTGGCCTGCAGCCGCGCCAAGGTGCCGTTCGAGGTGGTTCCCGGGGTGTCCACCGCCACCGGGGTCGCGGCCTACGCCGGCGTGCCCCTGACCGCGGGGCGCAGCCGCGAGGTGCACGTCGTGGACGTGTCCGGCGGACGGGTCGACTGGTCGCGCCATGCCGGCGCGCACACCACCGTGGTCGTCCTGGGTGCCTTCGACGTGCTCACCGACGTGGTGACGGGGCTGTGCGCTGCTGGACGCGCCCCGGGGACGCCGGTCGCGCTCACCCGCGCCGGTACCACGACGGCCCAACAGACCCTCGTCTCGACGCTGGACCGGCTCCTCGCCGACGTCCGCGCTGCGCGCCTGGCCGGTCCGGCAGTGCTGGTCGTCGGCGAGGTCGTCGCCGAGCGGGGCGACCACCCGTGGTTCGAGAGCCGGCCGCTGTTCGGCTGGCGGGTGCTCGTGCCGCGCACCAAGGAGCAGGCCGGGGTGCTGTCCGACCGGCTCCGGGCGTACGGGGCGGTGCCCGAGGAGGTGCCGACGATCTCGGTCGAGCCCCCGCGGGCGCCGCAGCAGATGGACCGGGCGATCCAGGGACTGGTCTCCGGCCGGTACCTGTGGGTCGCGTTCACGTCGGTCAATGCGGTGCGAGCCGTGCGCGAACGGTTCGAGGAGTACGGGCTCGACGCGCGGGCCTTCGCCGGGGTCAAGGTGGCCGCCGTGGGCGACCAGACCGCGGCGGCGCTGCGTGCCTTCGGCGTCCAGCCCGACCACGTGCCCACGGGGGAGCAGTCCAGCGCCGGGCTGCTCGAGGACTGGCCCCCGTTCGACCCGGTGTTCGACCCGATCGACCGGGTGTTCCTGCCGCGGGCGGACATCGCCACCGAGACGCTGTCGGCCGGGCTGATCGAGCTCGGCTGGGAGGTCGACGACGTCACCGCCTACCGCACCGTGCGAGCCGCTCCGCCGGCGGCGGAGACCCGAGACGCGATCAAGAGCGGTGGGTTCGACGCGGTGGTCTTCACGTCGTCGTCGACGGTGCGCAACCTGGTCGGGATCGCCGGGAAGCCGCATCCCACGACGGTCATCGCGTGCATCGGCCCGCAGACGGCCAAGACGGCCGAGGAGCACGGCCTGCGGGTCGACGTGCTGGCTGCGGACCCGTCGGTCCCGGCGCTCGCCGAGGCACTCGCGGAGTACGGCGCCGCCCAGCGGCTGGCCGCGCTCGAGCACGGCGAGACGGTGTGGCGCCCGTCGCAGCGCCGGCCGGGCTCGCGCCGTCGGGCCCGCTAGCCGTCGTGGGATTCCCAGCCGAGCGGCCGCGTCGGCTGCGCAGCCCCGAGCTGCGCCGGCTCGTCGCCGAGACCCGGCCCGCGGCCGCCGACCTCGTCCTCCCGCTGTTCGTCAAGCAGGGGCTGACCGAACCGGTCGCGGTGGAGGCCATGCCGGGCGTCGTCCAGCACACGCGGGAGTCGCTGCGCCGGGCCGCCGACGAGGCCGTCCGTTCCGGGGTGGGCGGTCTGCTGCTGTTCGGCATCCCCACCGTGAAGGACGCCGCCGGGTCGGGCGCCGATGCGGCGGACGGGGTGGTGCAGGTGGCGCTGGCCGACCTGGCCGGCGACCTGGGGGACGCGACCGTGCTGGTCGCCGACCTCTGCCTGTGCGAGTACACCGACCACGGACACTGCGGCCCGCTCACGGCGGAGGGGGCGGTGGACAACGACGCCGCGGTGGCCCGCTACGCGGCGGTGGCGGTGGCCCAGGCGGCTGCCGGCGCGCACGTCGTGGCGCCGTCCGGCATGCAGGACGGCCAGGTCGCCGCGATCCGCGCGGCTCTCGATGCGGCGGGACACGAGGACGTCGCGGTGCTCGCCTACGCGGCGAAGTACGCCTCCGCGCTGTACGGGCCGTTCCGTGAGGCGGCCGAGTCGGCGCCCCGGTCGGGGGACCGTCGCGGCTACCAGATGGACCCGGCGAACGCTCGCGAGGCGCTGCGCGAGGTGCGCCTGGACGTCGCCGAGGGCGCCGACCTGGTCATGGTCAAGCCGGCCCTGCCCTACCTGGACGTCGTGCGCCAGGTGCGGGACGCGGTCGACGTCCCGGTCGCCGCCTACCAGGTGTCCGGCGAGCTGGCGATGGTCGAGGCTGCGGCCGCCCGCGGCTGGCTGGATCGCGAGCGCACCATGCTCGAGACGGTCCTGTCGATCCGTCGGGCGGGTGCCGACCTG